>NZ_JACMZT010000001.1:0-345693 GCF_017349615.1 Pseudomonas sp. GW531-T4 | reverse complement strand
ACATTCTGAATTGCAGGCGCTAGCTGCTTGATTGTGCCTGTCACGCTTTCTATGCAACAGCCTTAGGCATGGCTATCATGCCTGCCTCATTGTGAGGCGAGATCTGCATGCTGACATTGTTGGAGCTTCTGAAGGACGGGCGGTTTCACTCGGGCCAGGCCCTTGGTGCTGCCTTGGGTATTAGCCGTAGTGCCGTGTGGAAGCAGTTGCAGCAGTTGGAGGCTGATCTGGGGCTTTCTATCCATAAAGTCCGCGGTCGCGGTTATCAGCTGGCGGCTCCGCTGATGCTCCTGAGCCCGGCAGATATTTGCGAGCAGTCAAAGGATTGCCCTTGGGCTGTGTTGGCTTTCGATTCCATCGACTCTACAAATGCTGAAGCTCTGAGGGCTGTCGAGCGCGGCGTGCCTGCGCCGTTCCTGGTGCTCGCTGAGCGTCAGACGGCGGGGCGTGGTCGGAGAGGTCGCAAATGGGTGAGCCCTTTTGCAGAAAATGTTTATTACAGTCTCGTGCTGCGTATCGATGGTGGAATGCGTCAGCTTGAAGGGCTCAGCTTGGTGGTCGGGCTGGCAGTCATGCAGACCTTGCGTGAGTTTGGAGTTGCTGGTGCGGGTCTGAAGTGGCCAAACGATGTTTTGGTTGGGCGCAAAAAAATCGCTGGAATCCTGCTGGAGTTGGTTGGGGATCCTGCCGATGTTTGTCATGTGGTTCTGGGTGTGGGTATCAACGTCAACATGCAGAAAACTGACGAGGTTGATCAGCAGTGGACTTCTATGCGGCTTGAGTCCGGTAAGCAGGTTGATCGCAACCAGTTGGTTGCTCGGCTGAGTATGATGCTGAGGGCTTACCTGGAGCGTCACCAAGCCCAGGGCTTTTCCTCTATTCAAGAGGAGTGGGAGCAGAATCACTTGTGGCAAGGTAATGCGGTGTCTCTGATTGCTGGGGTCAATAAAATAGACGGTGTTGTTATGGGCATCGATCAGCAAGGGGCATTGCGATTGGAAGTAGATGGGGTTGAGAGGGTCTACAGCGGTGGTGAGCTCAGCTTGAGGTTGCGCGATGATTCTTGAGCTTGACTGTGGAAACAGCTTCATTAAGTGGCGTGTTCTGAATAATGCCGCGCTTGGGGTATTTGCTGAGGGTGTGGTTGGTTCCGATGACGCCTTGGTCGGGCATCTGCGTGCGCTAAACGGCTTGGTCTTGAGCCGCTGCCGTTTGGTCAGCGTTCGCACGGTCGAAGAGACGAACAAGCTTACTTCTATGTTGGTACAGGCTTTTGGTGTATCGGTGGTCTGTGCTGCGCCTGCGAAAGAAATGGCAGGCGTACGAAATGGCTATGAGGAGTTTGAGCGACTTGGTCTGGACCGCTGGCTTGCCATGCTGGGGGGCTTTCGCCTGGCAGCTGGTGCTTGTCTGGTGCTCGATTTTGGGACAGCTGTTACTGCGGACTTCATTGCGGCGGATGGGGAGCACCTGGGGGGCTTTATCTGCCCGGGGATGCCATTGATGCGTAATCAGTTGAGAACTCACACTCGTCGGATTCGGTACGACGATTTGTCTGCCGAGCGCGCCTTGGAGAGCCTGTTGCCGGGGCGTACGACGGTTGAAGCGGTAGAGCGCGGCTGCTCATTGATGTTGAGAGGGTTTGTGCTGACTCAGCTGGAGCTGGCGCGCGACTATTGGGGGGAAGATTTCGTGGTGTTCCTCACTGGTGGTGATGCTGAGCTGGTTTCTGGTGTCGTGCCGCAGGGGCGAGTGGTCCCTGATCTGGTTTTTGTCGGATTGGCTATGGCTTGCCCATTGTCCTGAGGTTTTTATGCGCTGGTTGTTCCTGCTGCTCCTGGTTCTCAATGTGTTCTATTACGTCTGGCATCAGCAGGAGGCGCCTTTGCGTGCGAAGGAGGTAACGCCTCTGACGCTTTATAAAGGGGCTCAGCAGGATATTCGCTTACTGAGTGAGTCGTCTGGCTCGCTCTCCAGGCGTGACAAGGGAGGCGAGGCTCAAGGCGATTGCCTCTATATAGGTGGTTTTGCTCGTCGTGATCAGGCTCAAGCGCTTGAGCAGCGCCTGTCGGTATTGGGTGTGGAGGTTCGGTTGAAGTCTTTGGCTCTGCCTGATGCTTCTGGTTACTGGTTGCGTGTGGCCCCTGAAAGCAAGCATTTGCTGGATGATTCGTTGCTGCAGAATCTTGCTAAAGAATTCAATGAGTTAAAACATAAAATAATGTCATGCGAAGGCATTGCAACTGCCGAATAGTTTGCATAGAATGGCGCCCGCTCCGCAGTGAAGACCTCTAGAGGTAGACGCAGCGAAGCAAGGTCAATGCAGCTAACCTCAGGTTTTTAATGAGAAAATGCTTGACAGAAGGGTGGCATAGTATAGAATGCTGCCTCGCTTAGGAGGGGTTCCCGAGCGGCCAAAGGGATCAGACTGTAAATCTGACGTCTACGACTTCGAAGGTTCGAATCCTTCCCCCTCCACCAGATTTAAGCGTGAGCTGCAAGCTCCGCGGGTATAGTTTAGTGGTAGAACCTCAGCCTTCCAAGCTGATGATGCGGGTTCGATTCCCGCTACCCGCTCCAAGTTTGCAGGTTGTGCAAAGTGTTTCGCTCTTGTAGCTCAGTTGGTAGAGCACACCCTTGGTAAGGGTGAGGTCAGCGGTTCAAATCCGCTCAAGAGCTCCATATAACAAGGCAGATATGAAAATATCTGCCTTTGTTTTAATGGCTTGTGTGACTTGCTCAATTCTTCTCCTAGGGGTGATTTCGATGGCTAAGGAAAAGTTCGAACGTAATAAGCCGCACGTCAACGTTGGTACCATTGGTCACGTTGACCACGGTAAAACCACTCTGACTGCTGCTCTGACTCGCGTCTGCTCCGAGGTTTTCGGTTCGGCTCGTGTTGACTTCGACAAGATCGACAGCGCCCCAGAAGAAAAAGCTCGTGGTATCACCATCAACACCGCGCACGTAGAGTACGACTCGAACATTCGTCACTACGCGCACGTTGACTGCCCAGGTCACGCCGACTACGTCAAAAACATGATCACTGGTGCTGCCCAGATGGACGGCGCGATCCTGGTTTGCTCGGCTGCCGATGGTCCGATGCCACAAACTCGTGAGCACATCCTGCTGTCCCGTCAGGTAGGCGTTCCGTACATCGTTGTCTTCCTGAACAAGGCTGACATGGTTGATGACGCTGAGCTGCTGGAACTGGTTGAGATGGAAGTGCGCGATCTGCTGAGCACTTACGACTTCCCAGGTGATGACACTCCAATCATCATCGGTTCGGCTCTGATGGCTCTGAACGGCCAAGACGACAACGAAATGGGCACTACCGCTGTTAAGAAGCTGGTAGAAACTCTGGATACCTACATCCCAGAGCCAGAGCGTGCTATCGACAAGCCGTTCCTGATGCCTATCGAAGACGTGTTCTCGATCTCCGGTCGTGGCACCGTGGTAACTGGCCGTGTTGAGCGTGGTATCGTTCGCATCCAGGAAGAAGTTGAGATCGTTGGTCTGCGCGAAACTCAGAAAACCACCTGCACCGGCGTTGAAATGTTCCGCAAGCTGCTCGACGAAGGTCGTGCTGGCGAGAACTGCGGCGTTCTGCTGCGTGGCACCAAGCGTGACGACGTTGAGCGTGGCCAGGTTCTGGTTAAGCCAGGTACCGTTAAGCCGCACACCAAGTTCACCGCTGAAGTGTACGTTTTGAGCAAAGAAGAAGGCGGCCGTCATACTCCGTTCTTCAAAGGCTACCGTCCACAGTTCTACTTCCGTACTACTGACGTGACTGGTAACTGCGAGCTGCCAGAAGGCGTTGAAATGGTAATGCCAGGTGACAACATCCAGATGACTGTCACTCTGATCAAAACCATCGCGATGGAAGATGGTCTGCGTTTCGCTATTCGTGAAGGCGGTCGTACCGTCGGCGCTGGCGTCGTAGCCAAGGTCATCGAGTAAGTTCTTGATATATCTCCATCGGGCCGGCATAATGGTCGGCCTGATTTGTTTTTAGGTCAGTAGCTCAATTGGCAGAGCGACGGTCTCCAAAACCGTAGGTTGGGGGTTCGATTCCCTCCTGACCTGCCAGATTCACTCGGTGTGTCTGGCTTTCTTTTCACAGGATCTTCATAGATGACTCCTAAAGCTGAAGCTCAAGGCTCTCGCTTCGATCTGTTCAAGTGGCTTGTAGTAGTTGCTTTGGTGGTCGTTGGCGTTGTCGGTAATCAGTATTACTCTGCTTCGCCGATCCTGTACCGTGTACTCGCTTTGCTTGCCATTGCTGCTGTAGCTGCCTTTGTAGGCTTGCAGACGGCCAAGGGCAAGTCTTTCTTTGTACTGGTTAAGGAAGCTCGCACCGAGATTCGTAAAGTCGTATGGCCAACTCGCCAAGAGACCACACAGACCACGTTGATCGTAGTGGCTGTTGTTCTGGTTATGGCGTTGCTGTTGTGGGGGCTTGATTCCCTGCTCGGCTGGCTCGTTTCCTTGATTGTTGGCTAAGGGTGTCCCGTGGCTAAGCGTTGGTACGTTGTGCATGCTTACTCGGGTTATGAGAAGCATGTAATGCGTTCGTTGATCGAGCGCGTAAAGCTGGCTGGCATGGAAGATGGCTTTGGCGAAATTCTGGTTCCCACTGAAGAAGTGGTTGAAATGCGTAATGGCCAGAAACGCAAAAGTGAGCGCAAGTTCTTCCCTGGTTATGTGCTGGTTCAGATGGATATGAACGAGGGTACTTGGCACTTGGTCAAGGATACTCCTCGGGTGATGGGCTTCATTGGTGGTACAGCCGACAAGCCTGCACCAATCACGGACAAAGAGGCAGAAGCGATTCTGCGTCGTGTCGCTGATGGTAGCGACAAGCCTAAGCCGAAGACTCTGTTCGAGCCGGGTGAGGTTGTTCGTGTTACCGATGGTCCGTTCGCTGACTTTAACGGCACTGTCGAAGAAGTTAACTACGAAAAGAGCCGGATCCAAGTGGCTGTGCTCATTTTCGGTCGCTCTACTCCGGTAGAGCTAGAGTTCAGTCAGGTCGAAAAGGCATAACTGAACGAGAATCCCATACCCCGCAGCCCAAGGCTGTGGGGTTTTGTCGTCACTGGGATAAACGCGCAAGTAACCGGGGAGCCTTTCTAGGCGTTTGAACCCGTAATTGGAGTGCCTCATGGCTAAGAAGATTACTGCTTACATCAAGCTGCAAGTGAAGGCCGCACAGGCCAACCCAAGTCCACCCGTCGGTCCAGCTCTGGGTCAGCACGGCGTGAACATCATGGAATTCTGCAAGGCCTTCAACGCCCGTACCCAGGGTCTTGAGCCAGGTCTGCCGACTCCTGTGATCATCACTGTTTACAGTGACCGCAGCTTCACTTTCGAAACTAAGAGCACCCCTGCTTCGGTTCTGCTGAAGAAAGCTGCTGGCCTGACCAGCGGTTCCGCTCGTCCGAACACCGTTAAGGTTGGCACCGTTACCCGTGCTCAGCTGGAAGAAATCGCGAAAACCAAAAACGCGGATCTGACTGCAGCTGATATGGATGCAGCCGTGCGTACTATCGCCGGTTCTGCTCGTAGCATGGGCCTTAACGTGGAGGGTGTGTAATGGCTAAGCTGACCAAGCGCCAAAAGGCTATCGCGGGCAAGATTGAAGCGGGCAAGGCCTACAGCTTCGTAGACGCAGCTGCTCTCCTGACCGAGCTGTCGACCGTCAAGTTCAGCGAGTCTGTCGACGTCGCTGTAAACCTGGGCGTTGACCCACGTAAATCTGACCAGGTTGTTCGCAGCGCTACCGTGCTGCCACATGGCACTGGCAAGACTGTACGTGTAGCTGTGTTCACCCAAGGTCCAGCTGCTGAAGCTGCCCTGGCTGCCGGCGCTGATCGCGTAGGTATGGACGACCTGGCTGCCGAAATGAAAGGCGGCGACCTGAACTATGACGTGGTTATTGCTTCCCCGGATGCAATGCGCGTTGTAGGTCAACTGGGTCAGATCCTCGGCCCACGTGGTCTGATGCCTAACCCTAAGGTTGGTACCGTAACTCCAGACGTAGCAGGCGCTGTTAAAAACGCCAAGGCTGGTCAGGTTCGTTATCGCACCGACAAAAACGGCATTATCCACACCTCTGTTGGCAAGGTTGGCTTCGACGCCATCAAGCTGAAGGAAAACGTTGAAGCCCTGATCGCTGATCTGAAGCGTATCAAGCCAGCTTCTTCGAAAGGTATCTACGTCAAGCGCGTTACCCTGAGCACCACTATGGGCCCAGGTCTGGTCATCGACCAGGGTTCGCTGGACGTATAAGACACAGGTTGACGCAAGAGATTGCGTCAATTGAAAGATTGGGGTCCCTGCCTGGCGGGGGCTATCCAAGACCGTAGGCGACGCAAGTCTTAAACCACAAGCCTACGCAGATGGTGCTCCCGGTTCCTTACCGAATCAGACACCAAAACGACATCCGGCCTCGGTTGGATGAAACGGTAACAAGCAGGAGTTGAACCCGTGGCAATTAAACTCGAAGACAAGAAGGCCATCGTCGCTGAAGTCAACGAGGCTGCCAAAGGCGCTCTGTCCGCTGTCGTGGCTGATGCCCGTGGTGTGACAGTAGGCGCTATGACCGGACTCCGTAAAGAGGCCCGCGAAGCTGGCGTGTATGTACGTGTCGTACGTAACACCCTGCTCAAGCGCGCTGTTGAAGGCACTCAATATGACGTGCTCAACGACGCGTTCGTCGGCCCTACCCTGATTGCATTCTCCAAGGAACATCCGGGCGCTGCTGCTCGTATTTTCAAAGAGTTCGCAAAGGGTCAGGAAAAGTTCGAGATCAAGGCAGCTGCGTTCGAGGGCAAGTACCTCGCAGCAAACGAGATCGACGTGTTGGCTTCGCTGCCAACTCGCGACGAAGCTATTGCGAAGCTGATGAGCGTGATCCAAGGCGCTACCAGCAAGCTGGCTCGTACTCTGGCGGCCATTCGCGACCAGAAAGAAGCTGCTGCTGCCTAAGGCACTGCAAGCCCTTTCAAAATCATATGTTTAATTTGATGGCTGCGTAGGCTGTCACCCCAATACAGGAATTTATAGTCATGTCTCTGACTAACGAGCAAATCATCGAAGCAATCGGCCAGAAAACCGTTCTGGAAGTTGTTGAGCTGATCAAAGCAATGGAAGAAACCTTCGGCGTTACCGCTGCTGTTGCCGCTGCTGGCCCAGCTGCTGCTGCCGCTGTTGTTGAAGAACAAACTGAATTCAACGTCATGCTGACCGAAGCTGGCGAGAAGAAAGTTAACGTGATCAAGGCTGTACGTGAACTGACCGGTCTGGGCCTGAAAGAAGCCAAGGCTGTAGTTGACGGTGCTCCTGCCATGGTTCTGGAAGGCGTTGCTAAAGAAGCCGCTGACAAAGCCAAAGCAGCTCTGGAAGAAGCAGGCGCTAAAGTCGAGCTGAAGTAAGCATCGACTTTGTGTCTCCAGCCCAAGCGTTAAGCTGAGGCTGATGGCTGGTGGCTCTTGCCACCGGCCTTTTTCCGTTATTGGCAGCCGACTGGGTCGGTGCTTCTAACGTGCTGTAACCACCCTGTGCGGTGGCGCAAACCAAAGGGTTTGCACGATTTTCTGGCTGCTCCCGTCGGGAGGGGCCAAATAAGCAGGTGACCAAGCTGGGGAACGCTGATGGCTTACTCATATACTGAGAAAAAACGTATCCGCAAGGACTTTAGCAAGTTGCCGGACGTCATGGATGTGCCGTACCTCCTGGCCATCCAGCTGGATTCGTATCGTGAATTCTTGCAAGCGGGAGCGACTAAAGATCAGTTCCGCGACGTGGGCCTGCATGCGGCCTTCAAATCCGTTTTCCCGATCATCAGCTACTCCGGCAATGCTGCGTTGGAGTATGTCGGTTATCGCCTGGGCGAACCGGCATTTGATGTCAAAGAATGCGTGCTGCGCGGTGTAACTTACGCCGTACCTTTGCGGGTAAAAGTTCGTCTGATCATTTTCGACAAAGAATCGTCGAACAAAGCGATCAAGGACATCAAAGAGCAAGAAGTCTACATGGGTGAAATCCCCCTGATGACTGAGAACGGTACCTTCGTAATCAACGGTACCGAGCGTGTAATCGTTTCCCAGCTGCACCGTTCCCCTGGCGTATTCTTCGACCACGACCGTGGCAAGACGCACAGCTCCGGTAAGCTGCTGTACTCCGCACGTATCATTCCTTACCGCGGTTCCTGGTTGGACTTCGAGTTCGACCCGAAAGACTGCGTATTCGTGCGTATCGACCGTCGTCGCAAGCTGCCTGCATCGGTACTGCTGCGTGCGTTGGGCTACACCACTGAAGAAGTGCTGGACGCTTTCTACACCACCAACGTATTCCACGTGCGCGGCGAAAGCCTGAGCCTGGAGTTGGTGCCTCAGCGCCTGCGTGGTGAAATTGCGGTCCTCGATATTCAGGATGACAAAGGCAAGGTTATTGTCGAGCAGGGTCGTCGTATTACTGCTCGCCACATCAACCAGCTGGAAAAAGCCGGGATCAAAGAGCTGGAAGTGCCTCTGGACTACGTCCTGGGTCGTACTACCGCCAAGGTCATCGTGCATCCGGCCACCGGCGAAATCCTGGCAGAGTGCAACACCGAGCTGAACACCGAGATCCTGGCGAAGATCGCCAAGGCTCAGGTTGTGCGCATCGAAACGCTGTACACCAACGATATCGATTGCGGTCCGTTCGTTTCCGACACTCTGAAGATCGACTCCACCACCAACCAGCTGGAAGCGTTGGTCGAGATCTATCGCATGATGCGTCCTGGCGAGCCTCCAACCAAGGATGCGGCCGAGACCCTGTTCAACAACCTGTTCTTCAGCCCTGAGCGTTATGACCTGTCTGCGGTCGGCCGGATGAAGTTCAACCGTCGTATCGGTCGTACCGAGATCGAAGGTTCCGGCGTGTTGTGCAAGGAAGACATCGTTGCGGTTCTGAAGACTCTGGTCGACATCCGTAACGGCAAAGGCATCGTCGATGACATCGACCACCTGGGTAACCGTCGTGTTCGCTGCGTAGGCGAGATGGCCGAGAACCAGTTCCGCGTTGGCCTGGTGCGTGTAGAGCGCGCGGTCAAAGAGCGTCTGTCGATGGCTGAAAGCGAAGGCCTGATGCCGCAAGACCTGATCAACGCCAAGCCAGTGGCGGCGGCGGTGAAGGAGTTCTTCGGTTCCAGCCAGCTGTCCCAGTTCATGGACCAGAACAACCCGCTGTCCGAGATCACCCACAAGCGCCGTGTCTCTGCACTCGGCCCAGGCGGCCTGACTCGTGAGCGTGCAGGCTTTGAAGTTCGTGACGTACACCCGACTCACTACGGTCGTGTATGCCCGATCGAGACGCCGGAAGGTCCGAACATCGGTCTGATCAACTCCCTGGCCGCCTATGCTCGCACCAACCAGTACGGCTTCCTCGAGAGCCCGTACCGTGTGGTGAAAGAAGGTCTGGTGACCGACGAAATCGTGTTCCTGTCCGCTATCGAAGAGGCCGATCACGTGATCGCCCAGGCTTCGGCGACCATGAACGACAAAGGTCAGCTGATCGACGAGCTGGTAGCTGTTCGTCACCTGAACGAATTCACCGTCAAGGCGCCAGAAGACGTCACCTTGATGGACGTTTCGCCGAAGCAGGTAGTTTCGGTTGCGGCGTCGCTGATTCCGTTCCTCGAGCACGACGACGCCAACCGTGCGTTGATGGGGTCGAACATGCAGCGTCAGGCTGTACCAACCCTGCGTGCCGACAAGCCGCTGGTAGGTACCGGCATGGAGCGTAACGTTGCCCGTGACTCCGGCGTCTGCGTCGTGGCTCGTCGTGGCGGCGTGATCGACTCGGTTGATGCCAGCCGTATCGTGGTTCGTGTTGCAGATGACGAAGTTGAGCCAGGCGAAGCCGGTGTCGACATCTACAACCTGACCAAATACACCCGCTCCAACCAGAACACCTGCATCAACCAGCGTCCGCTGGTGAGCAAGGGTGATCGGGTTCAGCGCAGCGACATCATGGCCGACGGTCCGTCCACCGACATGGGTGAACTGGCTCTGGGTCAGAACATGCGCATCGCGTTCATGGCATGGAACGGCTTCAACTTCGAAGACTCCATCTGCCTGTCCGAGCGTGTGGTCCAGGAAGACCGCTTCACCACGATCCACATCCAGGAACTGACCTGTGTGGCCCGTGACACCAAGCTTGGCCCAGAGGAAATCACTGCGGACATCCCGAACGTGGGTGAAGCTGCACTGAACAAGCTGGACGAAGCCGGTATCGTTTATGTCGGTGCTGAAGTAGGCGCAGGCGACATCCTGGTCGGTAAGGTCACTCCGAAAGGCGAGACCCAGCTGACTCCGGAAGAGAAACTGCTGCGTGCAATCTTCGGTGAAAAAGCCAGCGACGTTAAAGACACCTCCCTGCGCGTACCTACCGGTACCAAGGGTACTGTCATCGACGTACAGGTCTTCACTCGTGACGGTGTAGAGCGTGACGCTCGTGCCCTGTCGATCGAGAAGAGCCAGCTCGACGAGATCCGCAAGGATCTGAACGAAGAGTTCCGTATCGTCGAAGGCGCCACTTTCGAACGTCTGCGTTCCGCTCTGGTCGGCCACAAAGCCGAAGGCGGCGCCGGCCTGAAGAAAGGTCAGGAAATCACCGACGAAGTACTCGACGGTCTTGAGCATGGCCAGTGGTTCAAACTGCGCATGGCTGAAGATGCTCTGAACGAGCAGCTCGAGAAGGCCCAGGCCTACATCGTTGATCGCCGCCGTCTGCTGGACGACAAGTTCGAAGACAAGAAGCGCAAGCTGCAGCAGGGCGATGACCTGGCTCCAGGCGTGCTGAAAATCGTCAAGGTTTACCTGGCAATCCGTCGTCGCATCCAGCCGGGCGACAAGATGGCCGGTCGTCACGGTAACAAGGGTGTGGTCTCGGTGATCATGCCGGTTGAAGACATGCCGCACGATGCCAACGGCACCCCGGTCGACGTCGTCCTCAACCCGTTGGGCGTACCTTCGCGTATGAACGTTGGTCAGATTCTCGAAACTCACCTGGGCCTCGCGGCCAAAGGTCTGGGCGAGAAGATCAACCGCATGGTCGAAGAGCAGCGCAAGGTCGCGGAACTGCGTAAGTTCCTGGACGAGATCTACAACCAGATCGGTGGTCGTAACGAAGATCTGGATAGCTTCTCCGATCAGGAAATCCTGGATCTGGCGAAAAACCTGCGCGGCGGCGTGCCGATGGCCACTCCGGTGTTCGACGGTGCCAAGGAAAGCGAAATCAAGGCCATGCTGAAACTGGCGGACCTGCCAGAAAGCGGCCAGATGCAACTGACCGACGGCCGTACCGGCAACAAGTTCGAGCGCCCGGTTACTGTTGGCTACATGTACATGCTGAAGCTGAACCACTTGGTAGACGACAAGATGCACGCTCGTTCTACCGGTTCGTACAGCCTGGTTACCCAGCAGCCGCTGGGTGGTAAGGCGCAGTTCGGTGGTCAGCGTTTCGGGGAGATGGAGGTCTGGGCACTGGAAGCATACGGTGCTGCATACACTCTGCAAGAAATGCTCACAGTGAAGTCGGACGATGTGAACGGCCGGACCAAGATGTACAAAAACATCGTGGACGGCGATCACCGTATGGAGCCGGGCATGCCCGAGTCCTTCAACGTGTTGATCAAAGAAATTCGTTCCCTCGGCATCGATATCGATCTGGAAACCGAATAACACGTGACGCGAATCGAGAGCGGGGCAGGATTGCCCGCTCTCTGCTCCGCCAGGAGGAAAGGCCTTGAAAGACCTACTGAATTTGCTGAAAAACCAGGGTCAAGTCGAAGAGTTCGACGCCATCCGTATCGGATTGGCCTCGCCTGAGATGATCCGTTCGTGGTCGTTCGGTGAAGTTAAAAAGCCGGAAACCATCAACTACCGTACGTTCAAGCCTGAGCGTGACGGCCTGTTCTGCGCCAAGATCTTTGGCCCGGTAAAGGATTACGAGTGCCTGTGCGGTAAGTACAAGCGCTTGAAGCATCGTGGCGTGATCTGCGAAAAGTGCGGCGTTGAAGTTGCACTGGCCAAGGTTCGCCGTGAGCGCATGGCGCACATCGAACTGGCTTCGCCAGTTGCCCACATCTGGTTCCTGAAATCGCTGCCGTCCCGTATCGGCCTGCTGATGGACATGACCCTGCGTGATATCGAGCGTGTTCTCTACTTCGAGAGCTATGTCGTTATCGACCCGGGCATGACCACTCTGGAAAAAGGTCAGTTGCTCAACGACGAGCAGTACTTCGAAGCACTGGAAGAGTTCGGTGACGACTTCGACGCCCGCATGGGTGCCGAGGCTGTCCGCGAGCTGTTGCACGCTATCGACCTGGAGCACGAGATTGGCCGTCTGCGCGAAGAGATTCCGCAAACCAACTCGGAAACCAAGATCAAGAAACTGTCCAAGCGTCTGAAGTTGATGGAAGCCTTCCAGGGTTCCGGCAACCTGCCAGAGTGGATGGTGCTGACCGTTCTGCCGGTTCTGCCGCCAGATCTGCGTCCACTGGTCCCGCTGGATGGTGGTCGTTTCGCGACTTCCGACCTCAACGATCTGTATCGTCGAGTGATCAACCGTAACAACCGCTTGAAGCGCCTGCTCGATCTGTCCGCTCCGGACATCATCGTGCGCAACGAAAAGCGTATGTTGCAGGAAGCCGTCGACGCACTGCTCGACAACGGTCGTCGTGGCCGCGCTATCACCGGTTCCAACAAGCGTCCTCTGAAATCCTTGGCTGACATGATCAAGGGTAAGCAAGGTCGTTTCCGTCAGAACTTGCTCGGTAAGCGTGTTGACTACTCCGGTCGTTCGGTAATTACCGTAGGCCCGACCCTGCGTCTGCACCAGTGCGGTCTGCCTAAGAAAATGGCTCTCGAGCTGTTCAAACCGTTCATTTTCGGCAAGTTGGAAATGCGTGGCCTGGCCACCACCATCAAAGCCGCGAAGAAGATGGTCGAGCGCGAGCTGCCAGAGGTTTGGGACGTTCTCGCCGAAGTGATTCGCGAACACCCAGTGCTCCTCAACCGTGCACCGACCCTTCACCGTCTGGGTATCCAGGCGTTTGAACCGGTACTGATCGAAGGTAAGGCTATCCAGCTGCACCCTCTGGTCTGTGCTGCGTACAACGCCGACTTCGACGGCGACCAAATGGCCGTGCACGTACCGCTGACACTGGAAGCCCAGTTGGAAGCGCGTGCGTTGATGATGTCGACCAACAACATCCTGTCGCCAGCCAACGGTGAGCCAATCATCGTTCCGTCGCAGGACGTTGTATTGGGTCTGTACTACATGACTCGTGAAGCGATCAACGCCAAGGGCGAAGGTCGTGTGTTCGCGGATCTGCAGGAAGTTGACCGTGTGTTCCGTGCCGGCGAAGCCGCACTGCATGCCAAGGTCAAGGTGCGGATCACCGAAACCGTCAACGATCGTGATGGCGGCAGCGTGACCAACACCCGTATCGTCGACACCACTGTCGGCCGTGCGCTGTTGTTCCAGGTTGTGCCAAAAGGTCTGTCGTACGACGTCGTCAACCTGCCGATGAAGAAGAAGGCGATCTCCAAGCTGATCAACCAGTGCTACCGCGTGGTTGGTCTGAAAGAGACCGTGATCTTCGCTGACCAGTTGATGTACACCGGTTTTGCTTACTCGACCATTTCCGGCGTTTCTATCGGTGTTAACGACTTCGTTATCCCGGATGAAAAAGCCCGCATCATCGGTGCTGCCACCGACGAAGTGAAAGAGATCGAGAGCCAGTACGCCTCCGGCCTGGTGACCCAGGGCGAGAAGTACAACAAAGTGATCGACCTCTGGTCGAAAGCGAACGACGAAGTCTCCAAGGCGATGATGGCCAACCTCTCGAAAGAGAAGGTCATCGACCGTCACGGCGACGAAGTCGAGCAAGAATCTTTCAATTCGATGTACATGATGGCCGACTCGGGTGCGCGGGGTTCCGCAGCACAGATTCGTCAGCTGGCCGGTATGCGTGGTCTGATGGCCAAGCCGGATGGTTCCATTATCGAAACGCCGATTACTGCGAACTTCCGTGAAGGTCTGAGCGTACTCCAGTACTTCATCTCGACTCACGGTGCTCGTAAAGGTCTGGCGGATACCGCGTTGAAAACTGCGAACTCCGGTTACCTGACTCGTCGTCTGGTGGACGTGGCGCAGGATCTGGTTGTAACCGAGATCGACTGTGGCACCGAACACGGCCTGGTAATGACTCCGCACATTGAAGGCGGCGACGTTGTAGAGCCGTTGGGTGAGCGCGTGTTGGGTCGTGTTATTGCCCGTGACGTATTCAAGCCAGGTACCGAGGACGTCATCGTTCCTGCCGGCACTCTGGTCGACGAGAAGTGGGTTGAGTTCATCGAGCTGAACAGCATCGACGAAGTGATCGTGCGTTCACCGATCAGTTGTGAAACCCGCTACGGCATTTGCGCCAAGTGCTACGGCCGCGACCTGGCTCGTGGTCACCAGGTGAACATCGGTGAAGCTGTCGGCGTTATCGCTGCTCAGTCCATCGGTGAGCCGGGTACCCAGCTGACGATGCGTACGTTCCACATCGGTGGTGCGGCAAGCCGGACCTCCGCGGCCGACAGCGTTCAGGTGAAGAATGGCGGTACCGTCCGTCTGCACAACCTGAAGCACGTTGAGCGAGTGGATGGTCATCTGGTTGCTGTGTCCCGTTCCGGTGAGCTGGCGATTGCTGACGACTTCGGTCGTGAGCGCGAGCGTTACAAGCTGCCGTACGGTGCTGTGATTTCGGTTAAAGAGGGTGACAAGGTCGACGCTGGCTCTATCGTGGCCAAGTGGGATCCGCACACCCACCCAATCGTTACCGAAATGAAAGGTACCGTGACCTACGTGGGCATGGAAGAAGGCATCACGATCAAGCGTCAGACTGACGAATTGACCGGTATGACCAACATTGAAGTTCTCGATGCCAAAGACCGTCCGGCTGCAGGTAAGGACATCCGTCCTGCAGTGAAGATGGTGGGTGACGATGGCAAAGATCTGCTGTTGCCAGGTACCGACGTACCGGCCCAGTACTTCCTGCCAGCCAACGCCCTGGTCGGTGTTGCGGACGGTGCGCGGATCGCGATCGGTGACGTTATCGCGCGTATTCCGCAAGAAACTTCGAAGACTCGTGACATCACCGGTGGTCTGCCGCGTGTTGCCGACCTGTTCGAAGCTCGTCGTCCGAAAGAGGCCTCGATCCTGGCTGAAGTCAGCGGCACCATCGCGTTCGGTAAAGAGACCAAAGGCAAGCGCCGTCTGGTCATTACCCCGAACGACGGTAGCGATCCGTACGAAGAGCTGATTCCGAAGTGGCGCCACCTGAACGTCTTCGAAGGCGAACAGGTAAACCGCGGCGAAGTTATCTCCGACGGTCCAAGCGATCCACACGACATCCTGCGTCTGCTGGGTGTGAGTGCGCTGGCCAAGTACATCGTGAACGAGATTCAGGACGTTTACCGTCTGCAAGGCGTGAAGATCAACGACAAGCACATCGAGACCATCCTGCGTCAGATGCTGCGTAAGGTTGAGATCGCTGAATCCGGCGATTCCAGTTTCATCAAGGGCGACCAGATGGAACTGACTCACGTACTGGTAGAGAACGAGCGTCTGAACACCGAAGACAAGTTTGTCGCCAAGTTCACCCGCGTTCTGCTGGGTATCACCAAGGCGTCGCTGTCGACCGAATCGTTCATCTCGGCGGCCTCTTTCCAAGAGACCACTCGCGTACTGACCGAAGCGGCGGTAACCGGCAAGCGCGATTACCTGCGCGGCCTGAAAGAAAACGTTGTCGTGGGTCGCCTGATCCCGGCTGGTACCGGCCTGGCGTATCACAGCGAGCGTAAGCGTCGTCGTGATGCCGACAAGCCGCTGCGCGTAAGCGCAAGTGAAGTTGAAGCTGCACTGACCGAAGCGCTGAACTCCAGCGGTAACTGAGGTCTGCAGTAGATTGAGATAGGGCCCTGGCTTTTCCGCTCACGAATCAAGACGATTTTGTCGGAGTTCGCTGATCGGGGAGGCCGGGGCCTTGCCTTGACTGGGGACAAGATCCTCTTTAGACTCTTGTACCCCTAAATTTGGTGGGGCTTGCGCCCTGCCATTTTGTTTATGTCGAAAGACAACAGTGGAGCTAGTAGATGGCAACTATCAACCAGCTGGTACGTCAGCCGCGTAAGCGTATCGTCGAGAAATCCGACGTACCTGCGCTGCAGAACTGCCCGCAACGTCGTGGCGTGTGCACTCGCGTGTATACCACTACGCCGAAAAAACCTAACTCGGCACTGCGTAAAGTATGCCGTGTGCGTCTGACCAACGGTTTCGAGGTTTCCTCGTACATCGGTGGTGAAGGCCACAACCTGCAAGAACACAGCGTGGTACTGATCCGCGGCGGTCGTGTAAAAGACTTGCCAGGTGTTCGTTACCACACCGTTCGCGGCTCCCTGGATACCTCCGGCGTTAAAGGTCGTAACCAAGGTCGTTCGAAGTACGGTACCAAGCGTCCGAAGTAATCGGCCGTTTTGCAGTTAATTATTTTATTGAGTCGATAAGAGTAAGGTCGGGCACGAGTCCTTTGGATCAACTGTCCCGAGCTAACCTGAAGACCGTTTGAGGGCTTATCATGCCAAGACGTCGCGTAGCAGCCAAACGTGAGATTCTGGACGATCCGAAATACGGAAGCCAGATCCTCGCCAAGTTCATGAACCACGTAATGGAAAGCGGCAAGAAAGCCGTTGCCGAGCGTATCGTTTATGGCGCGCTGGAAAAAGTTAAAGAACGCAAGAACAGCGATCCCCTGGAAATCTTCGAGAAAGCTCTCGACGCCATCGCTCCGCTGGTCGAAGTGAAGTCGCGCCGTGTTGGCGGTGCTACTTACCAGGTTCCGGTCGAAGTTCGTCCGTCCCGTCGTAACGCTCTGGCAATGCGCTGGTTGGTAGACTTCGCCCGTAAGCGCGGCGAGAAATCTATGGCTCTGCGCTTGGCTGGCGAACTGCTGGACGCTGCCGAAGGCAAAGGTGCTGCAGTTAAGAAGCGTGAAGACGTACACCGTATGGCTGAAGCCAACAAGGCTTTCTCGCACTACCGCTTCTAATATCGGCATCATTCATTTTGCGAGGGCTTTATGGCTCGTACTACAGCAATCAACCGCTACCGTAACATCGGTATCTGTGCCCACGTTGACGCGGGCAAGACTACCACTACCGAGCGGATCCTGTTCTACACAGGTCTCAGCCACAAGATGGGTGAGGTGCATGACGGTGCTGCTACCACCGACTGGATGGTGCAGGAGCAGGAGCGTGGTATCACCATTACCTCCGCTGCTGTAACTACCTTCTGGAAAGGTTCGCGCGGCCAATACGATAACTATCGTGTAAACGTTATCGATACCCCAGGCCACGTAGACTTCACCATTGAAGTAGAGCGCTCGCTGCGCGTACTCGACGGCGCGGTCGTTGTGTTCTGCGGTACTTCCGGTGTTGAGCCTCAGTCCGAAACCGTATGGCGTCAAGCCAACAAATACGGCGTTCCACGTGTTGTTTACGTGAACAAGATGGACCGTGCTGGTGCCAACTTCCTGCGCGTTGTTGCTCAGATCAAAAACCGTCTGGGTCACACTCCGGTTCCAGTTCAGCTGGCTATCGGTGCAGAAGATAACTTCGAAGGTCAGATCGATCTGATCAAGATGAAGGCTATCTACTGGAACGACGACGACAAGGGTACTACCTATCGCGAGGAAGAAATTCCTGCCGATATGCTGGACCTGGCTAACGAGTGGCGCTCCAACATGGTTGAGGCTGCTGCCGAAGCTAACGAAGAGCTGATGAACAAGTACCTTGAAGAAGGTGAGCTGACCGTCGAAGAGATCAAGGCAGGCCTGCGTGCGCGCACCCTGGCCAGCGAGATCGTTCCGGCTGTCTGCGGTTCCTCGTTCAAGAACAAGGGTGTTCCGCTGGTTCTCGACGCTGTCATCGACTTCCTGCCGGCTCCGACCGAGATCCCTGCGATCAAGGGCGTTCATCCGGACAGCACCGACGACAACGAAATCGTTGACGAGCGTCACGCTGACGACAACGAGCCGTTCTCGGCTCTGGCGTTCAAGATTGCCACCGACCCGTTCGTGGGTACTCTGACCTTCGTTCGCGTTTACTCGGGTTTCCTGAGCTCCGGCGACTCCGTGATCAACTCGGTCAAGGGCAAGAAGGAGCGTGTTGGTCGTATGGTGCAAATGCACGCGAACCAGCGCGAAGAGATCAAAGAAGTACGTGCAGGCGACATTGCTGCTCTGATCGGTATGAAAGACGTCACCACTGGTGACACGCTTTGCGATATCGACAAGCCGATCATCCTTGAGCGTATGGACTTCCCTGAGCCGGTGATTTCGGTTGCTGTAGAGCCGAAAACCAAGGCTGACCAGGAGAAGATGGGTATTGCTCTGGGCAAGCTGGCTCAGGAGGACCCGTCGTTCCGCGTCAAGACTGACGAAGAAACCGGTCAGACCATCATTTCGGGTATGGGTGAGCTGCACCTGGATATCCTTGTTGACCGTATGCGTCGTGAATTCAACGTAGAAGCCAACATCGGTAAGCCGCAGGTTTCCTATCGCGAGAAGATCACCGTCGGCTGTGAAGTTGAAGGTAAGTTCGTTCGTCAATCCGGCGGTCGTGGCCAGTTCGGTCATTGCTGGATTCGTTTTGCTCCGGCAGACGTCGACGAAAAAGGCAATATCACTGAAGGTCTGGTGTTTGCCAACGAGGTCGTTGGTGGTGTGGTTCCGAAGGAATACATCCCGGCAATCCAGAAGGGTATCGAAGAGCAGATGAAGAACGGCGTTGTCGCCGGCTATCCGCTGATCGGCCTGAAGGCTACCGTGTTTGATGGTTCTTACCACGACGTCGACTCTAACGAGATGGCGTTTAAGGTAGCGGCCTCCATGGCGACCAAGCAGCTGCGTGAGAAGGGCAAGGGCGTAGTTCTTGAGCCGATCATGAAGGTTGAAGTAGTAACCCCTGAGGACTACATGGGTGACGTGATGGGTGACCTGAACCGTCGTCGTGGTCTGATCCAGGGTATGGAAGACTCGGTCTCTGGCAAGGTTATCCGTGCTGAAGTGCCGCTGGGTGAAATGTTCGGTTATGCGACCGACGTTCGTTCCATGTCCCAGGGTCGCGCGAGCTACTCCATGGAGTTCTCCAAGTACGCCGAAGCTCCGTCGAATATCGTCGAAGCACTCGTTAAAAAACAAGGCTAATCCAGCCCTTTAGGCAAGAGGTTCACTGTCGTGGCTAAAGAAAAATTTGAACGTAACAAACCGCACGTCAACGTTGGTACCATTGGTCACGTTGACCACGGTAAAACCACTCTGACTGCTGCTCTGACTCGCGTCTGCTCCGAGGTTTTCGGTTCGGCTCGTGTTGACTTCGACAAGATCGACAGCGCCCCAGAAGAAAAGGCTCGTGGTATCACCATCAACACCGCGCACGTAGAGTACGATTCGAACATTCGTCACTACGCGCACGTTGACTGCCCAGGCCACGCCGACTACGTCAAAAACATGATCACTGGTGCTGCCCAGATGGACGGCGCGATCCTGGTTTGCTCGGCTGCCGATGGTCCGATGCCACAAACTCGTGAGCACATCCTGCTGTCCCGTCAGGTAGGCGTTCCGTACATCGTTGTCTTCCTGAACAAGGCTGACATGGTTGACGACGCTGAGTTGCTGGAACTGGTTGAGATGGAAGTGCGCGATCTGCTGAGCACTTACGACTTCCCGGGTGATGACACTCCAATCATCATCGGTTCGGCTCTGATGGCTCTGAACGGCCAAGACGACAACGAAATGGGCACTACCGCTGTTAAGAAGCTGGTAGAAACTCTGGATACCTACATCCCAGAGCCAGAGCGTGCTATCGACAAGCCGTTCCTGATGCCTATCGAAGACGTGTTCTCGATCTCCGGTCGTGGCACCGTGGTAACTGGCCGTGTTGAGCGTGGTATCGTTCGCATCCAGGAAGAAGTTGAGATCGTCGGTCTGCGCGAAACTCAGAAAACCACCTGCACCGGCGTTGAAATGTTCCGCAAGCTGCTCGACGAAGGTCGTGCTGGCGAGAACTGCGGCGTTCTGCTGCGTGGCACCAAGCGTGACGACGTTGAGCGTGGCCAGGTTCTGGTTAAGCCAGGTACCGTTAAGCCGCACACCAAGTTCACTGCTGAAGTGTACGTTCTGAGCAAAGAAGAAGGCGGCCGTCATACTCCGTTCTTCAAAGGCTACCGTCCACAGTTCTACTTCCGTACTACTGACGTGACTGGTAACTGCGAGCTGCCAGAAGGCGTTGAAATGGTAATGCCAGGTGACAACATCCAGATGACTGTCACTCTGATCAAAACCATCGCGATGGAAGATGGTCTGCGTTTCGCTATCCGTGAAGGCGGTCGTACCGTCGGCGCTGGCGTCGTAGCTAAAGTCATCGAGTAATCGACGACTCATGAAAAAGCCCCCGCTTGCGGGGGCTTTTTTATTGGGTTGACACTCTGTGGGACCGTCTATAGAATTGCGCCTCCTTTTAACGGGCGTATTGCGCCCGGTGGGAATAGCAGCCTGGAGTCTGAAATCCAATGCAAAATCAGCAAATCCGTATCAGGTTGAAGGCTTTCGACCATCGCCTGATCGACCAATCCACCCAGGAAATCGTGGAAACCGCGAAACGTACTGGTGCTCAAGTGCGTGGTCCTATTCCACTGCCTACCCGTAAAGAGCGGTTCACCGTTCTGGTCTCCCCGCACGTCAACAAAGACGCGCGTGACCAGTACGAGATCCGTACTCATAAGCGCGTACTGGACATCGTCCAGCCAACGGATAAAACCGTTGATGCACTTATGAAGCTTGATCTTGCGGCAGGTGTGGAAGTGCAGATCAGCCTCGGCTAAGACTCGGTCTTAGTCGTGTAACGCTCTGAAATGGGCGGCCATAGCGGGTGAAAGCCCCGTACACTCATGAGGTTTACAACATGACTATTGGTGTAGTCGGTCGTAAATGCGGTATGACCCGTATTTTCACCGAAGAAGGTGTCTCCATTCCGGTCACGGTCATTGAGATCGAGCCGAATCGCGTCACCCAGTTCAAAACTGAAGAAACCGATGGCTATCGTGCAGTGCAAGTCACTGTAGGTGAGCGTCGTGCTTCGCGCGTGACTGCTGCTCAAGCAGGTCACTTCGCTAAAGCGAACGTTGCTGCCGGTCGTGGCGTTTGGGAATTCCGTCTTGAAGAAGGCGAGTACCAAGCTGGCGATCTGATCAATGCAGAAATCTTCGCAGCTGGCCAACTGGTAGATGTTACCGGTCAGTCGAAAGGTAAAGGCTTCGCCGGTACCATCAAGCGTTGGAATTTCCGCGGTCAAGATAACACCCACGGTAACTCCGTTTCCCACCGCGTCCCGGGCTCTATTGGCCAGTGCCAGACTCCTGGTCGTGTATTCAAGGGCAAAAAAATGTCCGGTCATATGGGCGCTGAGCGCGTGACCGTGCAGTCCCTGGAAGTAGTGCGCGTCGACGCTGAACGCAATCTGTTGTTGGTCAAGGGTGCTGTTCCTGGCGCTACTGGCGGCAACCTGGTTGTACGTCCGGCGGCCAAGGCTCGCGGTTAAGGGGAAGCTGACATGCAATTAAATGTAAATGACGCTCAAGCGATCGAAGTTTCCGAACTGACATTTGGCGGCGAATTCAACGAGACGCTGGTTCACCAAGCAGTCGTGGCCTACATGGCCGGCGGCCGTCAAGGTAGCAAGCAGCAAAAGACCCGTTCCGACGTTTCCGGTGGCGGCAAGCGCCCGTGGCGTCAGAAAGGTACTGGCCGTGCTCGTGCCGGTACTATCCGTAGCCCAATCTGGCGTGGCGGCGGTACCACTTTCGCAGCTCGTCCACAGGATCACTCCCAGAAGCTGAACAAGAAGATGTATCGCGCAGCAATGCGTTCCATCCTTGCTGAGCTGGTGCGTACTGATCGTCTGGTCGTGGTTCAGGATTTCGCTGTTGAAACTCCGAAAACCAAAGATCTGCTGGGCAAGCTGAACAACATGAGTCTGACCGACGTTCTGATCGTGTCTGACGCTGTTGATCAGAACCTGTACCTGGCTGCTCGTAACCTGCCACACGTTGATGTGCGTGACGTACAAGGTTCCGATCCAGTTAGTCTGATCGCATACGACAAAGTGTTGATCACTGTGTCGGCCGTGAAGAAATTCGAGGAGCTGCTGGGATGAACCAGGAACGCGTATTTAAAGTTCTGCTTGGCCCGCACGTTTCCGAGAAGGCTACGGTTCTGGCAGACAAGAAAGGCCAGTTCGTTTTCAAGGTTGCTACTGATGCAACCAAGCTGGAAATCAAGAAGGCCGTCGAAAGCCTGTTCAGCGTGAAAGTGGAGCGCGTTACTACCCTGAACGTTCTGGGTAAGAGCAAGCGTACCGCTCGCGGTCTGGGCAAGCGTAATGACTGGAAGAAGGCAGTTATCTCCCTTCAGCCAGGCCAAGATCTCGATTTCAGCAGCAGTGCTGAGTAAGGAAGGGGTGCATCATGGCAATCGTTAAATGCAAACCGACTTCCCCTGGCCGCCGTTTTGTGGTCAAGGTGGTCAATCAGGAGCTGCATAAAGGCGCTCCTCACGCACCGCTGCTCGAGAAGAAATCGAAGTCTGGTGGTCGTAACAACAATGGCCGTATTACCACTCGTCACGTTGGTGGTGGTCATAAGCAGCACTATCGTCTGGTCGACTTCCGTCGCAACGACAAAGATGGCATCGCTGCCACTGTCGAGCGTATCGAATACGATCCAAACCGTACTGCTCACATCGCTTTGCTGCTGTACGCAGACGGCGAGCGTCGCTACATCATCGCCCCTAAAGGCGTGAGCGCTGGCGACCAGCTGATCGCAGGTGCTCTGGCACCGATCAAGCCGGGCAACGCTCTGCAACTGCGTAACATTCCAGTTGGTAGCACCGTACACGGCATCGAACTGAAGCCAGGTAAAGGCGCGCAAATCGCTCGTTCCGCTGGTGCTTCGGCTCAGCTGATCGCTCGTGAAGGTGTCTATGTGACCCTGCGTCTGCGTTCTGGTGAGATGCGTAAAGTCCTGGCTGAATGCCGTGCGACCCTGGGCGAGGTCTCGAACTCCGAGCACAGTCTGCGTTCGCTGGGTAAAGCTGGTGCCAAACGCTGGCGTGGCGTTCGCCCAACCGTTCGTGGTGTTGCCATGAACCCGGTTGACCACCCACATGGTGGTGGTGAAGGTCGTACCTCTGGTGGTCGTCATCCGGTATCGCCATGGGGCTTCCCGACTAAGGGCGCGAAGACTCGTGGTAATAAGCGTACCGACAAAATGATCGTCCGTCGTCGCAAGTAAATAGAGGGATACGACAGTGCCACGTTCTCTGAAAAAAGGTCCTTTTATTGATCTTCACCTACTGAAGAAGATCGAAGTGGCGGCGGAAAAGAACGATCGCAAACCAGTTAAGACCTGGTCGCGCCGTTCCATGATCCTGCCACAAATGGTCGGTCTGACCATTGCTGTGCATAACGGTCGTCAACATGTTCCAGTTCTCGTGAACGAAGACATGGTCGGCCACAAACTGGGCGAGTTCGCCGGTACCCGTACATATCGCGGGCACGTGGCTGACAAGAAAGCCAAGCGTTAAGGGGTAAGGAACGATGGAAGTAGCCGCTAAGTTGTCGGGCGCTCGAATCTCCGCCCAGAAAGCCCGCTTGGTCGCCGACCAGATCCGCGGGAAGAAGGTGGGCGAAGCGCTCAACCTGTTGGCTTTCAGCAGTAAGAAAGCCGCCGAGATCATGAAGAAAGTGCTGGAGTCGGCCGTAGCCAACGCCGAGCATAACGAAGGCGCAGACGTTGATGACCTGAAGGTCTCCACCGTTTTCGTCAACGAAGGGCGTTCGCTGAAGCGCATCATGCCACGTGCCAAAGGCCGTGCTGATCGCATCGTCAAGCGGTCTTGCCATATCACTGTCAAGGTTGCTGACAAGTAACGGAGTCGAAGAGATGGGTCAGAAAGTACATCCCATTGGCATTCGCCTGGGAATCGTCAAGGAGCACACCTCCGTCTGGTACGCAGACGGTCGGACTTATGCGGACTATTTGCTCGCAGATCTGAATGTGCGTGAGTACCTCCAAGACAAACTAAAAAGCGCGTCCGTAAGCCGTATCGATATCCATCGTCCGGCTCAAACTGCACGCATCACCATCCACACCGCTCGTCCCGGCATCGTGATCGGCAAGAAAGGTGAAGATGTTGAGAAACTGCGTCAGGACCTGACCAAGCAAATGGGTGTGCCTGTGCACATCAATATCGAAGAGATCCGCAAGCCGGAGCTCGACGGTATGCTGGTTGCCCAGAGCGTAGCTCAGCAGCTGGAGCGTCGTGTAATGTTCCGTCGCGCTATGAAGCGCGCAGTACAGAACGCCATGCGCATTGGTGCCAAAGGCATCAAAATCCAAGTGAGCGGTCGTCTCGGCGGTGCTGAAATCGCACGTACTGAATGGTATCGCGAAGGTCGTGTGCCACTGCACACCCTGCGTGCCGATATCGACTATGCCACCTACGAAGCTCACACCACTTACGGTGTGATCGGTGTGAAGGTTTGGATCTTCAAAGGCGAAGTAATTGGTGGTCGCCAAGAAGAGCTGAAGCCACAAGCACCAGCGCCTCGTAAAAAAGCTGCTAAGTAAGGGGTACGCCAAATGTTGCAACCAAAGCGTACGAAGTTCCGCAAGCAAATGACCGGCCACAACCGTGGTCTGGCATTGCGCGGTAGCAAAGTCAGCTTCGGCGAGTTCGCGCTGAAGTCTGTTGCTCGTGGTCGTCTCACCGCTCGTCAGATCGAGTCAGCGCGTCGTGCTCTGACCCGTCACGTAAAACGTGGCGGCAAGATCTGGATCCGTGTATTCCCGGACAAGCCTATTTCCAAGAAACCACTCGAAGTTCGGATGGGTAAAGGTAAGGGTAACGTCGAATACTGGGTTGCCCAGATTCAGCCAGGCAAAGTCCTGTATGAAATCGAGGGTGTTTCTGAAGAGCTGGCGCGTGAGGCTTTCGCCCTGGCTGCTGCAAAGCTGCCGCTCGCCACCTCCTTTGTTAAACGGACGGTGATGTGATGAAAGCGAATGAACTTCGTGAAAAATCCGCACAGCAGCTGAACGAGCAACTGCTCGGCCTGCTGCGCGACCAGTTCAATCTGCGTATGCAGAAGGCAACTGGCCAGTTGGGGCAGTCTCATCTGCTCTCGCAAGTTAAACGTGACATCGCTCGCGTGAAGACTGTGCTCAACCAGCAGGCAGGTAAGTAATCATGGCTGAAGCCGAAAAAACTGTCCGTACGCTGACTGGCCGTGTTGTCAGCGACAAGATGGACAAGACCATCACCGTTCTGATCGAGCGTCGCGTTAAGCACCCTATCTACGGTAAATACGTTAAGCGTTCGACTAAGCTGCACGCGCACGACGAAACCAACCAGTGCCACATCGGCGACAAAGTCACTATTCGTGAAACTCGTCCGATGGCCAAGACCAAGTCTTGGGCTCTGGTTGATGTTCTCGAACGCGCTGTGGAAGTCTAAGGGCTAAGGGTCGGAGAAATTATATGATTCAGACTCAATCCATGCTCGATGTGGCCGATAACAGCGGCGCTCGCCGCGTTATGTGCATCAAGGTGCTGGGTGGCTCCCATCGTCGTTACGCTGGTATCGGTGACATCATCAAAGTTACCGTCAAGGAAGCAATTCCTCGCGGTAAGGTGAAGAAAGGTCAAGTGATGACTGCTGTTGTAGTCCGCACTCGCCATGGTGTCCGTCGTGCTGACGGCTCCATCATCCGCTTTGATGGCAACGCTGCTGTTCTGTTGAACAACAAGCAAGAGCCGATCGGCACCCGTATCTTTGGGCCAGTGACCCGTGAACTTCGTACTGAGAAGTTCATGAAGATCGTCTCGCTCGCCCCAGAAGTGCTGTAAGGAGATCCGACATGCAAAAGATTCGTCGTGACGACGAGATCATCGTGATCGCCGGCAAAGACAAGGGTAAGCGCGGTAAGGTGCTTAAGGTTCTCGCTGACAACCGTCTGGTTGTTGGTGGTCTGAACCTGGTCAAGCGTCATACCAAGCCTAACCCGATGTCGGGCGTACAGGGCGGTATCGTCGAGAAAGAAGCGCCACTGCACGCTTCCAACGTCGCCATTTTCAACGGCGAAACCAACAAGGCTGACCGCGTTGGTTTCAAAGTAGAAGACGGCAAAAAAATTCGTGTCTTCAAGTCGACCCAAAAAGCGGTTGATGCTTGAACACTGCTAGGTAGAAGACCATGGCACGACTACAAGAGATTTACCGGAAGGAAATCGCTCCGAAACTTAAGGATGAACTTAAGCTTTCGAACGTGATGGAAGTTCCGCGCGTTACCAAAATCACCCTGAACATGGGTCTGGGCGAAGCGATCGGCGACAAAAAAGTCATCGAGCACGCTGTTGCTGACCTGGAAAAGATCACCGGCCAGAAAGTCGTTGTGACCTACGCTCGGAAATCCATCGCTGGCTTCAAAGTCCGTGAAGGTTGGCCGATCGGCGTCAAAGTGACCCTGCGCCGTGAGCGTATGTACGAGTTCCTGGATCGTCTGCTGTCGATCTCCCTGCCTCGGGTTCGCGACTTCCGCGGCCTGAATGCCAAGTCCTTCGATGGTCGTGGCAACTACAGCATGGGCGTGAAAGAGCAGATCATCTTCCCGGAAATCGACTACGACAAGATCGATGCTCTCCGCGGTCTGGACATTACCCTGACCACCACTGCCAAGAACGATGATGAAGGCCGCGCTCTGCTGCGTGCTTTCAAATTCCCGTTCCGCAACTGATTGGAGTAGGAAAATGGCCAAGAAGAGCATGAAAAACCGTGAGCTGAAGCGTCAGCTCACCGTTGCCAAGTACGCCACCAAGCGTGCAGCGCTGAAAGCTATCATCGTCGATCTGAACGCAAGTCCAGAAGCGCGTTGGGAAGCTACCGTAGCTCTGCAGAAGCAGCCGCGTGACGCGAGCGCTTCGCGCATGCGTAACCGCTGCCGCCTGACTGGTCGTCCGCACGGCGTTTACCGCAAGTTCGGCCTCGGCCGTAACAAGCTGCGTGAAGCTGCAATGCGTGGTGACGTACCAGGTCTGGTTAAAGCCAGCTGGTAATAGCTATCAAAGTCGCGGTGTTCGGGGTCGCAAGATCCTGACCACTGGTGACCTTGAACATGAATCAAGCCCCTTTTGGGGCTTGATTCATTTCTGGGGTGTGTCTAGAATGACCGGCTCGCCTGAGCCCGTGTTTTTTGCCCGGAATTTCTCGGCGACAAGCTGTAGCCGCAAGGCTCATTTTTTTTGTATCAGGAGCGTCTAGCCCATGAGTATGCAGGACCCGTTAGCGGACATGCTAACTCGAATCCGTAATGCCCAGATGGCTGAAAAGTCCGTCGTAAGCATGCCGTCTTCCACGCTGAAGGTGGCTGTAGCAAAAGTCCTGAAGGACGAAGGTTACATCGCGGGTTATCAGATCAGCAGCGAAACCAAGCCACTGCTGTCCATCGAGCTGAAATACTTCGAAGGCCGTCCGGTCATCGAGGAAGTGAAGCGCGTTAGCCGTCCAGGCCTGCGTCAGTACAAGTCCGTTGAAGATCTGCCGAAAGTTCGTGGCGGTCTCGGCGTGTCTATCGTCTCCACCAACAAAGGTGTGATGACTGATCGTGCTGCGCGCGCTGCCGGTGTCGGCGGCGAAGTTCTTTGCACTGTGTTCTAAGGGGGGATAAGCATGTCTCGCGTCGCTAAGAACCCCGTTAAGCTGCCAGCTGGTGTTGAAGTTAAATTCGCCGGCCAACAGCTTTCGGTGAAGGGTGCCAAGGGCACTCTCGAACTGAACGTACACTCGTCCGTTGAAATTGTTCAGGAAGCTGGTGAGCTGCGTTTCGCTGCTCGCAATGGCGACCAACAAACTCGCGCAATGGCCGGTACCACTCGTGCGTTGGTAAACAACATGGTCCAAGGCGTAAGCCAAGGCTTCGAGCGCAAGCTCCAGCTGGTCGGTGTTGGTTACAAAGCGCAAGCAAAAGGCACAGTGCTGAACCTGGCCCTTGGCTTCTCGCATCCAGTGGACTACGAGCTGCCGGAAGGCATCACCGCTGAGACTCCTAGCCAGACCGATATCCTGATCAAGGGCATCGACAAGCAGCTGGTAGGTCAAGTGGCCGCTGAGATCCGCGACTTCCGTCCACCAGAGCCTTACAAAGGTAAAGGTGTGCGCTACGCGGACGAAGTCGTCCGTCGTAAAGAAGCCAAGAAGAAGTAGGGCATAGCAAATGACCGACAAAAAAGTTACTCGACTGCGTCGCGCTCGCAAAGCACGCCTGAAAATGCACGAACTCGAAGTCGTGCGTCTCTGCGTGTTCCGCTCTTCGCAGCACATCTACGCCCAGGTCATTTCGGCCGACGGCAACAAAGTCCTGGCAAGCGCCTCGACTTTGGATAAAGAACTGCGTGATGGCGCCACTGGCAACATCGACGCGGCCACTAAGGTTGGCCAGCTGGTCGCTACGCGTGCAAAAGCCGCTGGCGTCTCGCAGGTGGCTTTCGACCGCTCTGGCTTCAAGTACCACGGCCGCGTCAAGGCGCTGGCTGATGCTGCTCGTGAAGCTGGGCTGGAGTTCTAAGTTATGTCAAATAACGACCAAAAGCGCGACGAAGGCTACATCGAGAAGCTGGTTCAAGTTAACCGCGTAGCCAAAACCGTAAAAGGCGGCCGTATCTTCACTTTTACCGCGTTGACCGTGGTTGGTGATGGTAAAGGTCGCGTTGGCTTCGGCCGTGGCAAGTCGCGTGAAGTGCCTGCTGCGATCCAGAAGGCAATGGAAGCTGCTCGCCGCAACATGATCCAGGTTGATCTGAACGGCACCACTCTGCAGTACGCAATGAAGTCCGCTCACGGCGCTTCGAAGGTGTACATGCAGCCTGCTTCTGAAGGTACCGGTATCATCGCTGGCGGCGCTATGCGTGCTGTCCTCGAAGTTGCTGGCGTTCAGAACGTTCTGGCCAAGTGCTACGGCTCGACTAACCCAGTAAACGTGGTTCACGCCACTTTCAAGGGTTTGAAAGCAATGCAGTCCCCTGAATCCATTGCCGCCAAGCGTGGCAAAAGCGTCCAGGAGATCATCTGATCATGGCTACCGTTAAAGTAACGCTGATCAAAAGCATGACCGGCCGTATCCCTAACCACAAACTGTGCGTTAAGGGTCTGGGTCTGCGTCGCATCGGTCACACTGTAGAAGTCCAGGATACTCCCGAGAACCGCGGGATGATCAACAAGGCTTACTACATGCTGCGTGTCGAGGGTTAATCGATGAAACTCAATGATCTGAGTCCAGCGCCGGGTTCCCGTCGCGAAAAGCATCGTCCGGGCCGTGGTATCGGTAGTGGTTTGGGTAAGACTGGTGGCCGTGGTCACAAAGGTCAGACTTCCCGCTCCGGTGGCACCATTGCTCCAGGCTTTGAAGGCGGTCAACAGCCGCTGCATCGTCGCCTGCCGAAGTTCGGTTTCGTATCCCTGAAAGCCATGGACCGCGCAGAAGTGCGTCTGTCCGAGCTGGCTAAAGTGGAAGGCGACATCGTCACCGTGCAGTCCCTGAAGGATGCCAACGTGATTAACCAAAACGTACAGCGTGTGAAAATCATGCTGTCCGGCGAAGTTACTCGCGCTGTGACTATCAAGGGCATCGCAGCCACCAAAGGTGCGCGTGCGGCTATCGAAGCAGCTGGCGGCAAGTTCGAGGAATAAATGGCTAAGCAAGGTGCTCTCTCTGCGCTCGGCAAAGGCGGTATGTCTGAACTCTGGGCTCGTCTGCGTTTTCTGTTCTTGGCGATTATCGTCTACCGAATAGGCGCACACATCCCGGTTCCAGGTATCAACCCTGACCGACTCGCAGACCTGTTTCGACAGAATGAGGGGACCATTCTTAGCTTGTTCAACATGTTTTCCGGCGGCGCGCTGGAGCGGATGAGCATCTTTGCACTGGGGATCATGCCGTACATCTCGGCATCGATCATCATGCAGCTGATGACCGCCGTCAGTCCGCAACTGGAGCAGTTGAAGAAGGAAGGTGAAGCTGGCCGTCGCAAGATCAGCCAGTACACCCGCTACGGCACTGTCGTCCTAGCTCTTGTTCAGGCCATCGGCATGTCCGTTGGCCTGGCAGGGCAGGGCGTTGCGTTCACTGGTGACTTTGGCTTCCATTTCGTCGCGGTATCCACTTTTGTGGCTGGTGCGATGTTCATGATGTGGCTGGGTGAGCAGATTACTGAGCGTGGTGTTGGCAACGGTATCTCGATGTTGATTTTCGCAGGTATCGTCGCCGGTCTTCCGAGAGCGATCGGGCAGTCTTTCGAGTCTGCGCGTCAGGGTGATATCAACATTTTTGCCCTGGTTGCCATCGGTTTGCTGGCAGTAGCGATTATCGGTTTTGTGGTGTTCATTGAGCGTGGCCAGCGTCGTATTGCTGTTCACTATGCCAAGCGTCAGCAGGGCCGCAAGGTGTTTGCTGCGCAGACTAGCCACTTGCCGCTGAAAGTGAATATGGCAGGCGTTATTCCTGCTATTTTCGCGAGCAGCATTTTGCTGTTCCCGGCTTCGTTGGGTGCCTGGTTCGGTCAGTCTGAAGGTATGGGCTGGTTGCAGGACATCTCGCAGTCGATCGCTCCTGGTCAGCCGTTGAATATTCTGCTGTTTAGTGCAGGGATTATTTTCTTCTGCTTCTTCTATACGGCGTTGATGTTCAATCCGAAAGACGTAGCGGAAAACCTGAAGAAGTCCGGTGCCTTTATTCCGGGCATCCGTCCAGGTGAGCAGTCGGCGCGCTACATTGATGGCGTTCTGACCCGCTTGACCATGTTCGGTGCTCTATATATGACGGCCGTCTGCCTGTTGCCCCAGTTCCTGGTGGTTGCAGCAAACGTTCCGTTCTACCTTGGCGGGACCTCGTTGCTGATCGTGGTCGTGGTTGTTATGGACTTTATGTCGCAAGTACAATCGCACCTCGTTTCGCACCAGTACGAATCCCTGATGAAGAAAGCCAACCTGAAGGGTTACGGCAGCGGCATGCTGCGCTGACCCATAAGGTTCGAGGAGTTGGTGATGAAAGTTCGTGCATCGGTGAAAAAGCTGTGCCGTAACTGCAAGATTATTCGCCGCGAAGGTGTTGTTCGAGTAATTTGCAGCGCGGAACCGCGTCACAAACAGCGCCAAGGCTGAGTGTGATTGTGCTTCAAGCCCAGCAGCTAGTGCGCTGCTGGGTTGATTATTTGTTATTACAGCGATATTATCTCGCGCCCTATTTCTTGGCTTCCGGGGCGTAGGTAGCTGTCAATTGGAGTCCCACTGAATGGCCCGTATTGCAGGCGTTAACATTCCAGATAACAAGCATACTGTTATCTCGCTGACCTACATCTATGGTGTTGGTCGCACGACTGCGCAGAAAATCTGTGCAGAGACTGGGGTCAACCCAGCCGCAAAGATCAAGGATCTGAGCGACGAGCAAATTGAACAGCTGCGTGGCGAAGTGGCGAAGTTCACCACTGAAGGTGACCTGCGTCGCGAAATCAACATGAAAATCAAACGCTTGATGGATCTGGGCTGCTACCGCGGTCTGCGCCATCGTCGTGGTCTGCCAGTACGCGGTCAGCGTACCAAGACCAACGCGCGTACTCGCAAAGGTCCGCGTAAGCCGATCCGCAAGTAATCGCACCAGCGAATCGACAGGAATTTAGTCATGGCAAAACCTGCTGCTCGTCCTCGTAAAAAGATTAAAAAGACAGTGGTTGATGGCATCGCCCACATCCACGCGTCTTTCAACAACACCATCGTGACCATCACCGACCGTCAAGGTAACGCTCTTTCCTGGGCAACCTCCGGTGGTTCGGGTTTCCGCGGTTCCCGCAAGTCCACCCCGTTCGCTGCTCAAGTAGCTGCTGAGCGTGCTGGTCAAGCTGCGCTGGAATATGGCCTGAAAAACCTCGACGTTAACGTCAAGGGCCCAGGTCCAGGTCGTGAATCCGCAGTCCGCGCTTTGAACGGCTGTGGCTACAAGATCGCCAGCATCACCGACGTGACGCCAATCCCGCACAACGGGTGCCGTCCGCCGAAGAAGCGCCGCGTGTAATCCAGGAGATTGTAAAGAATGGCTCGTTACATTGGTCCAAAATGCAAACTGGCTCGTCGCGAAGGCACCGATCTCTTCCTGAAGAGCGGCGTGCGCGCTATCGAATCCAAGTGCAACATCGAAGCAGCACCTGGTATCCACGGCCAGCGCCGCGGTCGCCAGTCCGACTACGGCACCCAACTGCGTGAAAAGCAGAAGGTCCGTCGTATCTACGGCGTTCTCGAGCGTCAATTCAGCGGCTACTACAAAGAAGCTGCTGGCAAGAAAGGTGCAACCGGTGAGAACCTGCTGCAACTGCTCGAATGCCGTCTGGACAACGTTGTATACCGTATGGGCTTCGGTTCGACTCGTGCCGAATCCCGTCAGCTGGTATCGCACAAGTCGATCAGCGTAAACGGTCAGACCGTTAACGTTCCGTCCTACCAGGTTCGTGCTGGTGACGTGGTTGCTGTTCGCGAGAAAGCAAAAAACCAACTTCGCATTGTCCAAGCTCTCGATCTGTGTGCCCAACGTGGCCGCGTAGAATGGGTAGAAGTAGACACTGAGAAGAAGTCGGGCGTTTTCAAGAACGTTCCAGCTCGCAGTGATCTGTCCGCCGACATCAACGAAAGCCTGATTGTCGAGCTCTACTCCAAGTAAGGGCTAGAAAATAGGTGCATCCATGCAGATTTCGGTAAATGAGTTCCTGACACCCCGCCATATTGATGTGCAGGTTGTCAGTCCAACCCGCGCCAAGATCACCCTCGAGCCTCTCGAGCGTGGTTTTGGCCACACCCTGGGCAACGCGCTGCGCCGCATCCTGTTGTCCTCAATGCCCGGCTGTGCAGTAGTCGAGGCCGAGATTGACGGTGTGCTCCACGAGTACAGCGCCATCGAAGGTGTACAGGAAGACGTAATTGAAATCCTGTTGAACCTTAAAGGTCTGGCTATCAAGCTGCACGGCCGTGACGAAGTTACGCTGACCTTGTCGAAGAAGGGTTCGGGGGTGGTTACCGCTGCCGATATTCAGCTGGATCATGATGTCGAGATCGTTAACCCCGATCACGTAATCGCTAACCTGGCGTCTAACGGCGCCCTGAACATGAAGCTCGTAGTAGCTCGTGGTCGTGGTTATGAACCGGCAGACTCGCGTCAGAGCGATGAAGATGAAAGCCGCAGCATCGGTCGCTTGCAGCTTGACTCTTCGTTCAGCCCGGTTCGCCGTATCGCATACGTGGTGGAAAACGCCCGTGTCGAGCAGCGTACCAACCTGGACAAGCTGGTTATTGATCTGGAAACCAACGGTACCCTGGATCCTGAAGAGGCTATCCGTCGTGCTGCAACCATCCTGCAACAGCAGTTGGCTGCGTTCGTCGACCTCAAGGGTGACAGTGAGCCAGTGGTAATCGAGCAGGAAGACGAGATCGATCCGATCCTGCTTCGCCCGGTTGACGATCTGGAACTGACTGTACGTTCGGCTAACTGCCTTAAGGCGGAAAACATTTACTACATCGGCGACCTGATTCAGCGTACCGAAGTAGAACTGTTGAAGACTCCGAACCTTGGCAAGAAATCCTTGACTGAAATCAAGGACGTTCTGGCCTCCCGCGGTCTGTCCCTCGGCATGCGCCTCGACAACTGGCCGCCTGCAAGTCTTAAGAAGGACGACAAGGCGACTGCCTGATCGTCGTAATCACCGAACGTTGTGTTTGGTAAGGAATGAACCATGCGTCATCGTAAAAGTGGTCGTCACCTGAGCCGCACCAGCTCGCACCGCAAGGCCATGTTCCAAAACATGGCGGTGTCGCTGTTCGAGCACGAGCTGATCAAAACTACACTGCCGAAAGCCAAAGAACTGCGCCGCGTTGCTGAGCCGCTGATCACTTTGGCCAAGACAGACAGCCTGGCTAACCGCCGCCTGGCTTTCGACCGTACTCGTTCGAAAGCTATCGTTGGTAAGCTCTTCAACGACCTGGGCAAGCGTTACGCTACCCGTGAGGGTGGCTACCTGCGCATCCTCAAGTGCGGTTTCCGCGCTGGCGACAACGCGCCTATGGCGTACGTCGAGTTGGTTGATCGTGCTGTCGGCGGTGAAGCTGTATCCGCTGAGTAAGACGTCAAATACAAAGAACCGGGCCTAGTGCCCGGTTTTTTGTGTCTGTTGTATTAGAAAAATACTATCGATAGTAATCATTTAATGCATTTGATGCTGTCATCTTGATGGTCGATACTCCTCGTCAGCCGATTAGCCGGCAGTTCCAAGACTGACAGAGGAAGATTGAGCATGAGCCAAAACAAAACGCTTACCACCGCAAGTGGCGCTCCAGTCGCCGATAACCAGAATTCCCGTTCTGCTGGCCCTCGTGGCCCGCTGCTGCTCGATGATTTTCATCTGATCGAGAAGCTTGCCCATTTCAACCGTGAAAACATTCCTGAGCGTCGCGTGCACGCCAAGGGTTCGGGTGCCTACGGTACATTCACCGTGACCCGGGACATCACCGAATACACCAGCGCCAAGCTTTTCGAGTCCGTAGGTAAGCAAACCCCTACGTTCCTGCGTTTCTCGACCGTAGGTGGCGAACGTGGTTCGGCTGATACCGAGCGTGACCCACGCGGCTTTGCCCTGAAGTTCTATACCGAAGAAGGTAACTGGGACATCGTTGGCAACAACACACCTGTGTTCTTCATTCGCGACCCGCTGAAGTTTCCCGACTTTATCCACACCCAGAAACGTCTGCCGCAGAGCAACCTGAAGAGCGGTCAGGCAATGTGGGACTTCTGGTCGCACTCGCCTGAAGCGCTGCACCAGGTCACCATCCTGTTCTCGGATCGCGGGATTCCGGACGGCTATCGTCATATGCACGGCTTTGGCAGCCACACCTACAGCCTGATCAACGCCAAAGGCGAGCGTCACTGGGTGAAATGGCACTACAAGACCAAGCAAGGCATCAAGAACCTGGCGCCGGCCGAGGCTGCCCGCCTGGCGGGTACCGACCCGGATTACGCCCAGCGTGACCTGTTCAACGCGATCGAGCGCGGCGACTTCCCGAAATGGAGCGTGTGCATTCAGATCATGACCGAGGCTGAGGCTGCCGCTCATTACGAGAACCCGTTCGACGTGACCAAGACCTGGTCGCAGAAGGAGTTCCCGCTGATCGAAGTCGGTGAGCTGGAGTTGAACCGCAATCCACTGAACTACTTCGCGGAAGTCGAGCAGGCTGCCTTTGGTCCTAGCAACATGGTTCCGGGTGTCGGCCTGTCGCCGGATCGCATGCTGCAAGGCCGCGTATTCGCTTACGCCGACGCTCATCGCTACCGTGTTGGCACCAACCACCAGCAACTGCCGGTCAACGCCCCACGCAGCCCAGTGAATAGCTACCAGCGTGACGGCGCCATGGCCTTTGGCAGCAATGGCGGCGCGGCACCGAACTACGAGCCGAACAGCTACGCCGACGCGCCGAAACAGGCTCCTCGCTACGCAGAGCCGGCCTTGGCACTCAGCGGTGCGGCGGATCGTTACGATCACCGCGAAGACACCGACTACTACAGCCATGCAGGCGCTCTGTTCCGCCTGATGAACGATCAGCAGCAAGCCCTGTTGATCAACAACATCGCCGGTGCGATGGCGGGTGTCAGCTCGGATGTGGTTCAGCGTCAGCTGCAACATTTCTTCAAGGCTGACCCGGCTTATGGAGAAGGTGTCGCAAAGGCGTTGGGTGTACAGCTTAACTAAGTCTAAACGATAAGCAGAACCGCCCTCATTTGGGCGGTTTTTGCGTTTTTTCGGCTACTTTTCTCCGGAATTCTTCACTTTGTTAGCGTTTTTACAGTGACCTGCAAGTCAGCTTGGTTCAAAATACAGACTTTCAAGCAGGGAGATGTAGGGCGATGCAAGGTCACCCGGACGTAATCGATTACCTCAACACGTTGCTGACGGGCGAGCTGGCAGCACGTGACCAATATTTCATCCACTCGCGTATGTATGAAGACTGGGGCTTCAGCAAGCTCTACGAGCGCATCAATCACGAGATGGAAGAAGAGACTCAACACGCCGATGCATTGATGCGCCGCATCCTGATGCTCGAAGGCACGCCACGCATGCGCCCTGACGATCTGGATATCGGCACCACCGTGCCGGATATGTTCGCCGCTGATCTGCGCCTGGAGTACAAGGTCCGCGCAGCACTGTGCAAGGGCATCGAGCTGTGCGAGAAGCACAAGGACTATGTCAGCCGCGACATCCTGCGTGTGCAGTTGGCCGATACCGAAGAAGACCATACCTACTGGCTGGAAAAGCAGTTGGGTCTGATCAAGTCGATCGGTCTGGAAAACTACCTGCAGTCGCAGTTCTGATGCGCTAGCCCTTTCCTGCAGGCAACTGCAGGGCTCTGACGGGCACAAAAAAGCCCCTGCCATTTCCCAATGGCAGGGGCTTTTTCATGGGGCTCAGGCCCGGTCGCGGGTCAGCAGTGGCTTGAGGTAGTAACCGGTATGGGATTGCGGCATCTCTGCCAATTGCTCCGGTGTACCCACGGCAATGATCTGTCCGCCCTTGGAACCGCCTTCCGGCCCCAGGTCCACCAGCCAGTCGGCAGTCTTGATCACATCCAGGTTGTGCTCGATCACCACCACAGTGTTGCCGTGGTCGCGCAGGCGATGCAGAACGTCCAGCAACTGCTGGATATCGGCGAAGTGCAGGCCGGTGGTTGGCTCGTCGAGGATGTAGAGGGTCTTCCCTGTATCGCGCTTGGACAGCTCGCGAGACAGCTTGACCCGCTGCGCTTCACCGCCGGACAAGGTCGTCGCCGACTGCCCCAGCTTGATATAGGACAGCCCCACGTCCATCAGCGTCTGTAGCTTGCGCGCCAGCGCCGGCACCGGGTCGAAGAACTCCCGCGCTTCCTCGATGGTCATTTCCAGGACCTCGTGGATGCTCTTGCCCTTGTATTTGATCTCAAGGGTTTCGCGGTTGTAGCGCTTGCTCTTGCACACATCGCACGGCACGTAGATATCCGGCAGGAAGTGCATTTCCACCTTGATCAGGCCGTCGCCCTGGCAGGCTTCGCAGCGTCCGCCCTTGACGTTGAAGGAGAAGCGGCCCGGACCGTAGCCGCGCGAGCGCGATTCGGGAACCCCGGCAAACAGTTCGCGAATCGGCGTGAACAGCCCGGTGTAGGTCGCCGGGTTGGAGCGGGGGGTGCGACCGATCGGGCTCTGGTCGATATCCACCACCTTGTCCAGGTGCTGCAGGCCGTTGATGCTGTCGTGCGCAGCGGCTTCCAGCGTGGTCGCGCCGTTCAGCGCCGTGGCACTGAGGGGGAACAGGGTGTTGTTGATCAGGGTCGATTTGCCCGAGCCGGAGACACCGGTCACGCAGGTCAGCAGGCCGATCGGAATCTCCAGGTCGACGTTGCGCAAGTTGTTGCCGCGGGCCCCCTTGAGGGACAGCGAAAGCTTCTTGTTGCGTGGCGTACGCTTGGTCGGCACGGCGATTTTCACCCGACCGGAGAGGTACTTGCCGGTCAGCGAGTCGGGATGGGACATCACCTCGTCGGGAGTGCCCTCGGCGACGATCTGCCCGCCATGCACGCCGGCGCCCGGGCCGATGTCCACCACATAGTCGGCCAGGCGAATGGCGTCCTCGTCGTGTTCGACCACGATCACCGTGTTGCCGATATCCCGCAGGTGTTTCAGGGTGCCCAGCAGACGGTCGTTGTCGCGCTGGTGCAGACCGATGGAGGGTTCATCGAGGATGTACATCACTCCTACCAGGCCGGCGCCGATCTGGCTGGCCAGGCGGATCCGCTGCGCCTCGCCGCCGGACAGGGTGTCGGCGCTGCGATCCAGGGTCAGGTAGTCCAGGCCGACGTTGACCAGGAACTGCAGGCGCTCGCGGATCTCCTTGAGGATCTTGTCGGCGATCTCGCCACGGCGTCCGGTCAGCGACAAGGTGCCGAAGTAATCGGTGGCATCGCCGATCGGCAGGCTGGTGACGGCCGGCAAAGTCTTCTCGCCGACCCACACGTGGCGTGCTTCACGACGCAGGCGGGTACCACGGCAGTCCGGGCACGGCTGGGTGCTGAGGAACTTGGCCAGCTCCTCGCGCACGGTGGCCGATTCGGTCTCGCGGTAGCGACGTTCCAGGTTCGGCACGATGCCTTCGAACGGGTGGGAGCGCTTGACGATATCGCCACGATCGTTGAGGTACTTGAAGTCGACGTTCTGCGTGCCGCTGCCGTTGAGGATGACCTTCTGCTGGTCGGCCGGCAGCTGGTTGAACGGTACTTCCAGGCTGAAGCCGTAATGCGACGCCAGCGAGCCGAGCATCTGGAAGTAATAGACGTTGCGCCTGTCCCAGCCGCGAATCGCCCCTTCGGCCAGGGTCAGCTCGCCATTGACCAGGCGCTTGATGTCGAAGAACTGCTTGACCCCCAGGCCGTCGCAGGTCGGGCAGGCACCGGCCGGGTTGTTGAAGGAGAACAGCTTGGGTTCCAGTTCGCTGATGGCGTGGCCGCAGATCGGGCAGGCGAAGCGCGCGGAGAAGATGATTTCTTCGCCGGGTTCGTCGTCCATTGGCGCCACCAGGGCGATACCGTCGGCCAGCTTCAGCGCGGTCTCGAACGACTCGGCCAGACGCTGCTGCAGGTCGGTGCGGACCTTGAAGCGGTCGACCACCACATCGATCGAGTGCTTTTTCTGTTTATCCAGCTTCGGCAACTCATCCAGCTCGTAGAGCTTGCCATTGACCCGGGCGCGAACGAAGCCCTGGGCACGCAGTTCCTCGAAGACCGACAGGTGCTCGCCCTTGCGCTCGCGAATCACCGGCGCCAGCAGCATCAGCTTGCTGCCTTCCGGCTGGGCCAGCACCAGGTCGACCATCTGGCTGACGGTCTGGGCTTCCAGCGGGATGTCGTGATCCGGGCAGCGTGGCGTACCCACGCGGGCATACAGCAGGCGCAGGTAGTCGTAGATCTCGGTGATGGTGCCAACGGTGGAGCGCGGGTTGTGCGAGGTGGATTTCTGTTCGATGGAAATCGCTGGCGACAAACCTTCGATGGTGTCGACGTCGGGTTTTTCCATCATCGACAGGAATTGCCGGGCATAGGCCGACAGCGACTCGACATAACGGCGCTGGCCTTCGGCGTACAAGGTGTCGAACGCCAGAGACGATTTGCCGGATCCGGACAGGCCGGTGATGACGATCAGTTTGTCCCGTGGCAGGGTCAGGTCGATGTTCTTCAGGTTGTGGGTTCGGGCCCCACGAATCAGGATCTTGTCCAAAGTGGCCTCGCTCGGCGGGCGTCGAAAACGTAGGAGTATAAGGGCAAATACTGGATGGATGCACACTATCAAATGAGGTCTGTGCAGCCGTAGATGAAACCTGCGCGGCAAAGCGTCGCCATATACCCCGTCAATCGATCGGACTGGTAGAATCGCCGCCGGTTCACACGAGGTTTTTCCATGCATGATCCCCACAGCGAGCGCATGAGTGGCGCCGAGACCCGCGCGGCAAGCGGTCTGGCCCTGGTGTTCGCCTTCCGTATGCTTGGCATGTTCATGGTGTTGCCGGTCCTGGCGACCTATGGGATGGATCTGGCAGGAGCGACCCCGGCCCTGATCGGGTTGGCGATCGGCGCTTACGGCCTGACCCAGGCGATTTTCCAGATCCCGTTCGGGATCATTTCCGACCGTATCGGTCGTCGTCCGGTGATTTACCTGGGGCTGATCGTCTTTGCCCTGGGCAGTGTGCTGGCGGCCAACGCCGACTCGATCTGGGGCGTGATCGCCGGGCGCATCCTGCAGGGTGCCGGGGCGATTTCCGCGGCGGTCATGGCGCTGTTGTCGGACCTGACCCGCGAGCAGCACCGCACCAAGGCCATGGCCATGATCGGCATGACCATCGGCCTGTCCTTTGCCGTGGCCATGGTGGCCGGCCCGCTGCTGACCCGCGCTTTCGGTTTGTCCGGGCTGTTCTTCGCCACCGGCGGCATGGCGCTGCTGGGCATTTTCATCGTTGCCTTCATGGTGCCGCACTCGACCGGCCCATTGCAGCACCGTGAGTCCGGGGTCGCGCGCCAGGCGCTGTTGCCGACGCTCAAGCATCCGGACCTGTTGCGCCTGGATCTTGGTATCTTCGTGTTGCATGCGATGCTGATGTCGAGCTTCGTCGCCTTGCCGCTGGCCCTGGTGGAAAAAGCCGGCCTGCCCAAGGAACAGCACTGGTGGGTCTACCTCACCGCGCTGTTGATCTCCTTCTTCGCCATGATCCCGTTCATCATCTACGGCGAGAAAAAACGCAAAATGAAACGAGTTCTGCTGGGCGCGGTCAGTACGCTGCTGCTCACCGAGCTATTCTTCTGGGAGTTCGGCGACAGCCTGCGGGCGCTGGTGATCGGCACGGTGGTGTTCTTCACCGCGTTCAACCTGCTGGAAGCTTCGCTGCCGTCGCTGATCAGCAAGGTTTCACCGGCCGGCGGCAAGGGCACGGCCATGGGGGTCTATTCCACCAGCCAGTTCCTCGGTTCGGCGCTGGGTGGCATTCTCGGCGGCTGGTTGTTCCAGCATGGCGGTTTGTCGGTTGTGTTCCTGGGGTGTGCAGGACTTGCTGCCCTGTGGTTGGCCTTTGCTGTTACCATGCGCGAACCTCCTTACGTGACGAGCCTGCGCTTGCCGTTATCGCCCGAAGCGATCCGCGAAGCCGGTCTGGTCGAGCGCCTGAAGGCCGTTGTTGGGGTAACAGATGCAGTGATGGTGGCCGAAGAAGCCGCCATTTACATCAAATTGGACACCGAATTATTGGATCGCGCGACCCTCGAGCAGCTGGTCAACCCAGCCCGATCGGCGTGCGAAGCCTAGGAGAACGTTATGGCCCGTGGGGTTAACAAAGTCATATTGGTCGGCACTTGCGGCCAGGATCCTGAAGTTCGCTACCTGCCTAACGGTAACGCCGTGACCAACCTGAGTCTGGCCACCAGCGAACAGTGGACCGACAAGCAAACCGGTCAGAAGGTCGAGAAGACCGAGTGGCACCGTGTGTCGATGTTCGGCAAGGTCGCGGAAATCGCCGGCGAATACCTGCGCAAAGGTTCGCAGGTCTACATCGAAGGCAAGCTGCAGACCCGCGAGTGGGAAAAAGACGGCATCAAGCGCTACACCACTGAAATCATCGTCGACATGCAGGGCACCATGCAGCTGCTGGGCGGCCGTCCACAGGGCGACCAGGGTCAGGGCATGGGCAACTCCGCGCCACGTCCGCAGCAGTCGCGTCCACAGCCTTCGCAGGCGCCACAACGCGAATCGCGTCCAGCGCCTCAGCAGTCCTCGCCACAGCCGGCGCAGAACTTCGACGACAGCTTCGATGACGATATTCCGTTCTAAGAGAGCCCTCTCGGCAACGGCATGAAAAAGGCCCGTAGCGCGCAAACGCTACGGGCTTTTTGCTTTCTATCTATCGCAAGTTCGGTGCTGGGGACTCCGTTGTCCCAGAGCCTCCAGCAAGGAAGGGCCCGACAGAATCAGCGGCTGCCCGCCAGAAACTCATCGGTGGACAGCACGCTGGCGTAGGCGAACCCCAGGGACGACATGAATGCAGCGTGGACCTGGGCCGCTGGCACCACCACACCATTGAATTCGAGGTCGCGGGTGGCGCAGGCGTCATGGATCACTGTGACGCCATAGCCCAGGTCGGCGGCAGCGCGTGTGACGCCGTCGATGCACATGTGACTCATGCTGCCGACCACCACCAGTTGTTCGATGTCGTGTTGGTCGAGAATGGCTTCGAGCTCGGTTTCGCGGAACGAATTGACGAAGTGCTTGAGCACCACCGGTTCGTCGGCGCGGTTGCTGACCTTGGGATGCAGTTGTGCGCCGCTGGAGCCGGGGGTGAAGAACGGCGCGCTGTCGGAAGTGAATTCGTGGCGGATGTGCACCACCTGCTGGCCGCTGTCACGGAAGGCTTGGATCAGCCGCGCGGCGTTGTCGGCGGCGGCTTCGACGCCCACCAGGGGCCACTTGCCGTTGGGGAAGTAGTCGTTCTGGATATCGACTACGATGAGCGCTTGCTTGGCCATGGGTGTGTCCTCTGAAATAGTGGCTGGCTGTGGAGTCCAGTATTGGCTCCGGCGGGCCGGTCGAGGATTGGCCGCACCGACAATAGCAGGGGGAAAACTGACAATGGGTATGGAAAGCGCCGTCGCCGAGCTGGGCGTGCTGATCTATCCCGGGGCACAGATGGCCGCGGTGCATGGCTTGACCGACCTGTTCGGGGTCGCCAACCGTATCGCCGCCGAACAACGCAGTACGCAGTTGCCGCTGTTGCGCATCAGCCACTGGCAGGCGCAGGCCGACCAGGCGCCTATACGGGTATACGACAGTCACCCTGATGTTGAGGGGCCATTGCTGGCGGTGCTGATCCCACCCTCGGTGGCCGGCTTCTCCCGGGCGCAGGCACCGCAGGCGCTGACCCAATGGCTGCGCCAGCAGCATGCCAATGGCGCGACCCTGGGCGGGGTCTGTGTCGGCTCGATCCTGCTGGCCGAAAGTGGCCTGCTCGACGGTCGCAGTGCCACCACTCACTGGACCTCGGCGAAGCAGTTCGCCGAGCGCTACCCGAACATCCGCCTGAACGCCGACAAGCCGATCGTCGACGATGGCGACCTGATCACCACCGCCGGCCTGATGGCCTGGTCCGAACTCGGGTTGCGCATGGTCGACCGCCTGCTAGGCCCGAGCATCGCCAGCGGCACCGCGCGTTTTCTGGTGATCGAACACAGCGACAGCGCCAGCCAGTGCGGCAGTAACTTCGCGCCGATCCTCGGCCACGGCGACGCGGCGATCCTCAAGGTGCAGCACTGGCTGCAGGCCAATGGCGCGGTGGACGTTTCCCTCGCCGTCATGGCGCAGCAGGCCGGGCTGGAGGAGCGCACCTTCCTGCGGCGCTTTCGGGCCGCCACCGGGCTCAAGCCCACCGAATATTGCCAGCACCTGCGGGTGGGCAAGGCCCGGGAAATGCTCGAGTTCACCAACGGCACCATCGACCATATCGCCTGGACGGTCGGTTACCAGGACCCTGGGGCGTTCCGCGCCACCTTCAAGAAGATCACCGGGCTGGCGCCCAGCGAATATCGCGCGCGTTTCGGCGTGACGCCGCCGACACCGCTGGCGCGGGCCGGGCAGGGCTGACCCCCGCGAGTCGTGCAAAATACCGGGCGGCGCCGGCCGATCGTGCAAAATAAGACAGGCCCAATGCCAGCAACGATGGCGTAGAGCGCTTATCCAGGGGCTATTCGACTCCCCCCGGGCCTTGGCGTGATCCCTGCACCCTTCCTTGCACATTCATCACACCGATGACGAAGGGGGACGCATGACCCCGACGCAACGCAAGAAACGGGTGGTCGCCCACTCGGTCCACCCTGGGGCCTCGCAGCATGTCGTGGAGACCAATCGCGCGCTGGCCCGGTGGCTGGCACAAATCCTCGGGCTGGAATTCGCCGGTGACTACGACCCGCTCGTGCATGGCCAGGACGAGCTGTACCTGTTGCCGACGCAGACCATCGTCGGCCCTGCCGCGGCCCGGCAATTGCGGGTCACGGGGCCGGACGACCTGTGGGGCGGGTATGTCGAGCATGACTTTATCTGCACCAAGGCCATCACCCATGGCTTGCTGAACAAGAACGCCGTGGCCCCGCCGGGGTGGGCGCCGCTGTTCTCCCGGCGGGTGCGCAATGTGGTGCTGGACGGCCTGAGCGTGTTCTCCCTGAACGATGCCCGGCCAGCGGCCAGCCATTTGCTTTACAGCGGACCGATCCGTATGAAGCCGATCCATGCCTGCGCCGGTCGTGGCCAGCAGGTGATCGAGAGCCCGGAGCACTTCGACGAGCTGCTGACGCAACCGGAGGTCGCCCGGCAGTTCAATGAAGGCGTGGTCCTGGAGCAGGATCTGCAACAGGTGGTCACCTACAGCGCCGGCCAGTCCTTTATCGCCGGCCATGTCCTCAGCTACTGCGGCCAGCAGTACCTGACCGAGGACGCCGACGGCGAGCAGGTCTACGGTGGCTCCGAGCTGTTGGTGGTGCAGGGGGGCTACCCTGAGTTGCTGGCGCTACCACTGCCGCCGGACGTGCGCCAGGCGGTGCAGCAGGCCCGGGTTTTCGACGCCGCCGCCGATGAGGCCTATCCGCGGTTTTTCGCCTCCCGGCGCAATTACGACATCGCCCAGGGCCTGGACGCCGAAGGCCGGCAGCGCAGCGGCGTACTCGAGCAATCGTGGCGCATGGGCGGTGCCAGCAGCGCCGAAGTGGCGGCTTTGCAGGCCTTTATCGACCATCCGGGCATGCGCGTGATTCGTGTGTCCGCGGTGGAAACCTATGTCGACCAGCCTTTGCCGGCCGATGCCATCGAGGTCTATCGCGGGCCCGCGGAGCACAGTGACTTTCTTCTCAAATATGCAACGGTCCAATCCTATGACGGCTAGAAGCGAAAGCATTCAAATCGACATCGATGACGAGCAGATGAGCGGGACTTTCCTCACTCCCAGGTCGAAAGTCCCCGGCGTACTGTTTGTCCACGGCTGGGGCGGTAGCCAGGAACGCGACCTGGAGCGCGCCCGGGGCATCGCCGGGCTGGGTTGCGTGTGCCTGACCTTCGACCTGCGGGGCCACGCCGGCAGCGGTATCCCGCTGAACCGCGTGACCCGCGAAGACAACCTGCGCGACCTGTTGGCGGCCTATGATCGCCTGCTGGCCCACCCGGCCCTCGATACCTCGGCGATCGCCGTGGTGGGCACCAGTTACGGTGGCTACCTGGCGAGCATCCTGACCTCGCTGCGACCGGTGCGCTGGCTGGCGCTGCGGGTCCCGGCGCTGTACCGCGACGAAGCCTGGAACAGCCCCAAGCGCGACCTGGACAAGGCCGACCTGCTGGATTACCGCAGCAGCCTGGTGCGCATGGACAGCAACCGGGCGCTGCATGCCTGCGCGGCGTTCACCGGGGATGTGCTGCTGGTGGAGTCGGAGACCGACGAGCATGTGCCACACGCCACCATCATGAGTTACCGCGCGGCCTGCCAGCAGACCCATTCCATGACCCACCGGATCATCGACGGCGCCGACCATGCCCTGAGCGATCCCGTGTCGCAGCAGGCCTACACCTCGATCCTGGTGGACTGGATCACGGAAATGGTGGTGGGAGAACGGTTGAGCATCATTCAGTCGCAATAGTCGGGAGCGCTGGTTGAATGAGGTGCGCAAGCTCGCTCCCGGAGAGGAACGCGCGCGTTTGTCGCGATAGCGTCAGCCGCCTTTGCGCGGCTTTTTCTCCACGCGCAACGCCTTGGCCCTGGCCTCTACCAGCAGGTACATCAGCAGCGCGATCAGCAGCGGCAGGATGAAGTAGATCGCCCGGTAGGCGATCAACCCGGCCAGCAGGCTGCCGCGGGACACCTCATGTTGCAGCAGGGCGATGAACACCGCCTCCAACACCCCGAGCCCCGCCGGAATATGGGTGATGACCCCGGCGATACTGCTGATCAGCAGCACCCCGAGCACCACCGGGTAATCGAGCTTGCTGGGCAGCAGGGTAAAGATCACCGCTGCCATCAGCGACCAGTTGAGCGCGCCCAGGGCCAGTTGCAACAGGGCCATGTGCAACGAGGGCAGGTTGATCTCGACCCCGCGTATCGACCACTCGCGCCGCCGGGAAAACCGACAGGCCGCCAGGTAGCCCACGCCCAGCACCAGCAGCAGGACGCCCACCCCCTGTAACGCGCCGTTGCTGAGCTGCCAGCCGGGCGGCAACTTCATCAGGCCACTGGCGAACACGGTGCCGGCCAGGGCCATGTAGCCGAACCAGTTGGTGGCCAGGCTCAGGCCGAGGATCTTGGCGATGTTGCCGGCGCTTACCCCGAGCCTGGAGTACAGCCGGTAGCGCATGGCGATCCCGCCGACCCAGGTGCTGAGGTTGAGGTTGAAGGCATAGCTGATGAACCCCACCGGCAGGATCTGCCGCCAGCCGAGGTTCTGCCGGATGTAGGTGCGCCCGATCAGGTCGAAGCAGGCGTAGACCAGGAAGCTGGCCAGGGTCAGGCTCGCGGCGATGACCAGGGTGCGCACCTTGAAGTCGGCCAGGGTGCTGAGCACTTCGCTCCAGTCGATGCGCCGGGCCAGCAGGGTGAACAGCACGATCAGCAGCAGGAAGAAGGCGATGGTCAGCGGTTTCTTCAGGCGTTGCCAGTGCGACCGGGCATGCGACGCGGCGGGCGTCGAGCCATGGGCGTCAGTGCGGCTCATGGGGCGACTCCCGCTGGGGGGCGGCCTGGCCGAAGGGCTTCAATAGCGGCTTGTGGGCGGGCAGCCAGCCGGCCCAGGCCGGAAAGTGACGCAGGATGTGAAACACCAGGAAGCCCACGGTCAGGCGCCACAGGCGGCCGCGGCCGGAGCCCTTGGCCGGCATGGCCTGGCAGTGGTCGCGGCTGAGCCGGTCGAGGCGCTCGAACAGGTCGTGATTGAAGGCCCGGTCGCGGATCAGCACATTGGCTTCCAGGTTTAGCGACAGGCTCAGCGGGTCGAGATTGCTCGAGCCCACGGTGCTCCAGTCGTCGTCCACCAGCGCCACCTTGCCGTGCAGTGGCCGTTCGCAATATTCGTAGATGGTCACGCCATCCTTGAGCAGGTAGTCATAGAGCATGCGTGCCGCCAGCCTGGCCACCAGCATGTCCGGCTCGCCCTGCAGGATCAGCCGTACCTCGACGCCACGGCGCGCGGCGTTGCGGATCTCGCGCAGCAGCCGATAGCCGGGGAAGAAGTAGGCATTGGCGATTACCACCCGCTGCCGGGCCCCGCGCAGCACCAAGCGGTAGACCTCTTCGATATCGCTGCGGTGCAGGCGGTTGTCGCGATAGACCAGGCGTACCTGGCCGTCATGGTCGGTCAGGGCCAACTGCGCGCGGCGCTGCCGGCGGCGTTGCCACCAGTAGCGGGCGCGGGCCGGGCGGTCGCCTTGCAGCAGGGCGAAATGGTGGATATCCACCACCGCCGGCCCCTGGATCTCTACCGAGTAATCCTGTTTGGCCTGGGGGCCGAAATCGGCCAGGTGATCGGCGGAGAAGTTGATCCCGCCGACAAAGGCGATGGCGCCGTCGACCACCACTATCTTGCGATGCAGGCGGCGGAACCAGTTGGTGCGCACCCCGAAAATCGGCTGCGCCGGGTCGAATATCTGCAAGCGCACCCCGGCGTTGCTCATGGCGGCAAGGAACTCGGTGCTCAGTTCGCCGCAACCGAAGCCGTCCAGGCTGACAGTGACCCGTACGCCACGCTGTGCGGCCTCGATCAGGATGCGGTGCAGCTCATGGCCGACCTTGTCCTCGAAGAGAATGAAGGTCTCCAGCAGGATCTCGCTCTGCGCCTGGCGCAGCACTTCGAACACCCGGGGGAAATAGGCTTCGCCATTTTCCAGCAGCACCACCCGGTTGTTGCTGTGCCAGCCATATTCGAGGTCCATCCGTGGCGGCTCGTGGGCCAGCCCGGCATCGGACAGGCTGTCCACCGTGGTTTTTTCCAGGGGCATGTCGTTCATAGCTCGACCTCGACCGACAGCGGCGCGTGATCGGAGAGATGGGACCAGGGATGGGTGTCCAGTACCTGGGGCCGGTGGACCTTCAGATGACGCACGTAGATCCGGTCCAGCCGCAGCAGCGGCAGGCGCGCGGGGAAGCTGCGCGCCGGCTTGCCGTGCAGGCTGACAAAGGCCTCCCGCAAGCCACTGGGGGCGAGCCGTGCATCGGCGCGCAGCCGCCAGTCGTTGAAGTCGCCGGCGACGATCAAGGGCGCATCGACGGGTAGCTCGGCGATCAACTGCAGCAGCAGATCCAGCTGTTGCTGGCGATGGCTTTCGCGCAACCCCAGGTGCACGCAAATGGCATGCACTTCCAGGGCATCGCCGGGCAGGCGCAGCACGCAATGCAGCAGGCCGCGGCTCTCGTGTCCGGACAGGGAGATGTCGAGGTTGTCGTAGCGAATGATCTGGAACTTCGACAGCAGCGCATTGCCGTGGTCGCCTGCCGGGTACACCGCATTGCGCCCATAGGCGAACTGCGGCCAGATGCTGTCGGCGAGGAACTCGTATTGCGGCATGCTCGGCCAGTTGTTGTAGCGCTGCGGGTGCTGGTCGTGGGCGCCGTGCACCTCTTGCAGGAACACCACATCCGCCTCCACGCTGCGCACCGCCTCGCGCAGCTCGGGCAGGATGAAGCGCCGGTTCAGGGCGGTGAAGCCCTTGTGGGTGTTCACCGTCAGCACCGTGAAGCGGCGCGTGGCGGCAAGCCCGATCGCGGGTGGTATCGGGCTGTTGGCCGACTCGTCATGGCTCATGGCAGCACCCCGGGCGGGGCCGGCTCGCCGGGCGTCGTCGCCAGCGCCTTGTCGAGCCCGAAGCGCTGCAGCAACCGGCGGGCATCGAAGGGCGCGCGGACCTTGAGGTCATTGTCGAAATAGCAGAACACCTCCCGGCTCTTGCGCGCCCTGGGGGTATGCCGGGCGTCGATCAGCCGGGCATCGGCGGGTTGTTTGCCGTTGTGCCAGGCCTCGATCCGGTCGCCCCAGCGCTTCAGGGCCTGGGGCGTATAGCCGCTGGCATACAACTCCTTGTCGTCATGCAGCCGCAGGTAGACGAAATCGCCGGTCAGGTCCTCGCAACAGGGCCATTTGCCGGCGGTGTCGGCTACCACCAGCGCCACACCGTGCTGGCGCAGCAGGTGGGGGAATTCGGGTACGGCAAAGCTTGCATGGCGGATTTCCACGGCATGGCGCATGGCTTTTTTGCCGTAGGCCTTGGTGCTGGCGTGGCCGTTCAGGCGTGGTTCGTGCTGGCGGGCGAGGGCGGCGGCCTGTTCGGTATCGGCGGGCAATTGCTGAAGAAAGGCGCCGAACAGCTCGGCGTCGAACTGAAAACTTGGCGGAAACTGCCAGAGAATCGGCCCGAGCTTGTCCTTGAGCTCCAGCACGCCCGAGGCGAAGAAGTTGGCGATCGGCTTGTGCACGTCCCGCAGCCGCAGGATATGGGTGATGTAGCGCGGCGCCTTGACGCTGAACACGAAGCCCCTGGGGGTATCGGCATACCAGTCGGCATAACGCTCGGGGGTCTGCAGCGCGTAGAACGAACCGTTGATTTCGATGCTGTTGACCGCGCGCGAAGCGAATTGCAGCTCGCGCTTGTGCGTCAGCCCCTCGGGGTAGAAATCTCCACGCCAGGGCTTGTAGCGCCAGCCGGAAATACCGATATGAATCGCCGCCATGTCCGCTCCCGTCTCAGGGTCTTCGAACCGCCTCTGTCTTTTGATGACTGCCCGGCTGGCGGGAAAGTTTCGACCTTCCTACGGACGGCACTTTCCACCTTTGTAGGAGCGAGCTTGCTCGCGATGGGCGTTAACGATAACGCGTGTTGAGTGGATGAACGCGGCGCTCTCAGGTCCATCGCGAGCAAGCTCGCTCCTACAGTGGCGCCACTATCGTCCTTAACTGATCGGCACTAGCCGGCCAGGGCTGCGTTTTTCTGCTTGGGGCCTGCTGGCGGGCTCAGTGCCCGGCCACCACCCGGCTCGAACCCTCGGCCGGCCCGGCGTACACCGGGCCGAGGCGATCCAGGCGCCCGCTCCAGGCGGTCAGGGCCAGGGCGCCCAGCACCACCAGGCCACCGATCCAGGCGGTGTGGATCAGCCCCAGGTGGGCGACGATCAGGCCGCCACCCCAGGCGCCGCCGGCGATGCCGAGGTTGAAGGCGGCGATGTTCAGGCCCGAGGCCACGTCCACCGCCTGCGGGGTGTGGTGTTCGGCCTGGCGCACCACGTAGACCTGCAGGCCCGGTACGTTGCCGAAGGCCACGGCGCCCCACACCAGCACGGTGGCCAGTGCCAGCCACGGGTTGTCGGCGGTGAAGGTGAGCAGCAACAGCACGCCGGCCAGCAGGGCGAAGATGATCTTCAGGGCGCTGATCGGGCCGCGCTTGTCCGCCAGCTTGCCGCCCCAGATGTTGCCCACGGCGACCGAGATGCCGTAGACCAGCAGCACCAGGCTGACGGAGCTGGCGCTGAAGCCGGAAATGTCCTGGAGAATCGGCGCGAGGAAGGTGAAGGCGATGAACGAGCCGCCGTAGCCCACCGCGGTCATGGCGTACACCAGCAGCAGGCGCGGTTGTTTCAGCACTTGCAGTTGTTGCAGCAAGGACGCCGGTTTGCTGTGGGCGATGTTTTTCGGTACGTAGATCAGGCTGCCGATAAAGGCGATCACACCCAGCACGGACACGGCGAGGAAGGTTTCGCGCCAGCCGAAATGCTGGCCGATAAAGGTCCCCAGCGGCACACCGGTGACCAGGGCCACGGTCAGGCCGGTGAACATGATGGCAATCGCGCTGGCGGCTTTCTCCTTGGGCACCAGGCTGGTGGCGATGGTCGAGCCGATGGAGAAGAACACGCCATGGGCCAAGCCGGTGACGATGCGCGCCAGGACCAGGGATTCATAGCTGGGCGCTTGCCAGGCCAGCAGGTTGCCGAGGGTGAACAGCACCATCAGCGACAGCAGCAACAACTTGCGCGGGACCTTGCCGGTCAGCGCGGTGAGCCCCGGCGCGCCGACAGCGACGCCCAGGGCGTACAGGCTGACCAGCAGCCCGGCGGACGGCAGGCTGACGCCGAGGTCGGCGCCGATGGTGGGTAACAGGCCAACGATGACGAACTCGGTCGTCCCGATGGCGAAGGCGCTGAGGGTCAGCGCGAGCAAGGCAATGGGCATGGCTGCAACTCCGGTGGATTCGATAATGGAGCGCAGTGTCCGGATTCGACTCGTGCGGAAAAATAGCGGTTTCGGTATTTGATATTTGACCTGCGAGCAAATATCGAATGGTCAGGCTTCTGTAGGAGCGAAGCTTGCTCGCGATTAAACCGACGCGATGCCCCAGGCCGCCCGTGGCCCAACGTCAGTGGCGAATCAACCGGGTCCGCAGTTCAAGGCTGGCCTGCGGCTCGAGGTCCAGCCAGAAATGCTGTTTGCCGGCGATCTCGGCGGCCGCGGGCAGGCCGTCGCGGTACACCAGCCGGTTGCCGGCCAGGGCCGGAACCTTCTGCCCGGGCAGCAGGGTGCCGGCGAGGTTCAGCGGGTCGACGCCACACACCGCGGTCAGGCTGCCATCCAGCGGGCGCCGGCGAACTTCGCGCAACAGGGCGATGGCCTCGGGCAGGGCGAACTGCTCGCCGGCCAGGCCGCTGACAAAACGCCCGCCACGGATTTCGCCGCGGGCCTCCAGCCGATGGAAAGTGCGCAGCAGTTCGCGCCAGCTCGGCAGCCAGTCGGCCTCGCGCTCCAGCAGGCGCCAGAACACCACGCCATAACGTCGCAACAGGGTCATGGCGATGTGTTCCAGGGTGTCCGGTGGGAGTGCCTGCGCATGGCTGCCGACGCCCTCCAGCACCTGCGACGGGCGCCGTAGCAGGGCCCAACGCCCCGCATCGTCCATGCCGCCGACCAGCGCTCCGCGCCCGCGTCGGCTGCTGCGGGCCTGGCGCTTGCTGGCCGGGGTGATCAAGGCGCGCAGGCCGGCAAAACTGTCGGCATTCACCAGCCCGGCGGCCACCAGTTCCTGCAGGGCGATCTCCAGTTCGGTGCGCAGGACATGGGCTTCGTGCTGTAACTCATCGAAGAACAAGGCGCCGTGCTGGCTCAAGGCTTCATGGACCTTCTGTGCCTTGGGCGACAGCTCGCTGCTGTCGGGTTGCGCGCCCAAACCGCTCCACAGCGCGACCTGGCTGCGGGGCAGCAACACGATCGGCGTGTTGCGCAAGGTTGCACCAGCGGCTTTGTGCGGGGCGCTGAGGCGGCTCCAGACCACCTTGCCGTTGCGGCACAGCTCATCCAGCCAGGTGGCGGAGTAATCCTTGATCCGCGCCGGCAGCAGGTCGCTGTCCCAGGCACCGGCTGCGGCGGCATAGCCCTCGAACTGGGCGACCGTCTGCGCCAGCATGGCGCTGCCCTGGCCCTGGGTGGCGCTGGACAGGTGCTGCCAGTCGAACAGAAAGCGCATCAAGTCCTGCAGCGATACCGGTTCGATCTCCCGGCGCAGGCGTTTGACGGTGTAGCGATGAATCCGCGCCAGCAGATGCCGTTCGCACCACTCCTCCCGGACCTCGCCGGGGCTGAAGCGGCCGCGCAGCACATAACCTTCGCTTTCCAGTTGCGCCAGGACCTGGGCGACCTCGCTGGCGCTCAGGCCCAGGGGCGCGGCGATGCTCTCCAGCGGCAAGGGGCCGAAGCCGCTGAGCCGGGCTCGAATCACCTCCAGCAGCGCTTCATCGCGCTGCCATTGCTCATCGAAGCCGGGCAGAGCCTCGAGGACCGGTTGCAGCGGCTCCTGTGGATAAATCGCCCGCAGGCAACCCAGGCGCTCGACGGCCAGCCACAGGGCCTGCTTGTCGTCGATCTGCAACCGGCTGGCGCGGCCGCTGTCCGCCAGGGCTTGCAGCCAAGCGCTCCACTGCGGGTTGGCTTGGGTCTCGTGCTCGCCGATGCAGGCCAGGCTTATCAGCGCTTCATGCATTTCATCCGGGTTGCCGGGGGCGGGCCAGGCTTCCTCGCGCACCGACTGGATGGCCTCGGCATCCAGGGCGCCGAGGTCGTCGCTGGATTCGGGGTCGCTCCAGCGACGGCTGAGCACGGCCTGGGTCCGCCGCTCTTCCAAAGGCGCATCGTCGAGGAAGGTGTAAGGCCGGGCGCTGAGGATCTCCGCGGCCAGGGGCGAGGGCGCTGGCAGGTCGCGGCTGATCAGGCGCAACTCGCCGCGTTCCATGCGCCGCAACAGCTTCAGCCAGCCCTCGCTGTCCATGGCTTCGTGCAGGCAGTCGTCCAGGGTCTGCTCCACCAGCGGGTGATCGGGAATCTGCCGTTCGCCGGCGAGGTTTTCCAGGCAAGCGATCTGGTCGGGAAACACGCTGGCGATCAGGTCTTCGCTTTTCATCCGCTGGATCTGCGGCGCCACCTTGCGCCCGCCGACAAAGCGCGGCAGCGCCAGGGCCACCCCGGCATTCCAGCGCCAGCGCACGCCGAACAGCGGCGCGTCCAGCACCGCCTGGACCAGGATGTGTTCGGCGCCGTTGCTGTGCAGGTAACGCCAGACTTCGTCGAGCTCGAAACTGTGGCTGGTGGACAGCGACAGCACGATGGCGTCTTCGCTGGCGGCGGCCTGCAGTTCGAAGTTGAAGGTGCGGCAGAAGCGCTTGCGCAGCGCCAGGCCCCAGGCGCGGTTGATCCGGCTGCCGAACGGCGTGTGGATGATCAGTTGGGTGCCGCCGGACTCATCGAAAAAGCGCTCCATGATCAGCGTGTCCTGGGACGGCAGCGCGCCCAGGCTCTGGCGTGCGCGGGCCAGGTAGTCGACCAGTTGTTCGGCGCTGGCGGCGTCCAGGCCAAGGCTGTCGCCCAGCCAGTCGAGGGCCGGCTGCAACTGGCCGGGCGTGGCGCCGAGCAGTGCGTCGAGCCGGGCCAGCAGGCGCGCCACGGCAAACGACAGTTCGGCGCTGCGCCCGGGGGCTTCGCCAAGCCAGAACGGAATGGTCGGCGGCTGGCCGTGGGCGTCCTCGACCCGCACCCGGCCGGTTTCCACCCGCAGGATACGGTACGAGGTGTTACCCAGCTGAAACACATCGCCGGCGATGCTTTCCACCGCGAAGTCTTCGTTGACGCTGCCGATATTCAGCGCCTGGGGCTCCAGCAGCACGGCGTAGTCGGCGTTGTCGGGGATGGTGCCGCCACTGGTCACCGCCGTCAGCTGGCTGCCCCGCCGGCCGCGCAGGCTACGGTTGACGGCATCGCGATGCAGGTAGGCGCTGCGAATGCCCTGGCGCCCGTTGTAGCCCTCGGCGAGCATGCGCAGCAGCGCCTGGAAATGCCCTTCGTCGAGGTCGCTATAGGGCGAGGCGCGGCGGATCATTGCCAGCAGCGGCTGTTCCTGCCATTCCTGGTTGCTGACTTCGGCGACGATCTGCTGCGCCAGCACATCCAGCGGCGCCCTGGGGATCTGCAGGGTGTCGAGCTCGCCGCGGTGCACGCAGTCGAGCAGGGCGGCGCATTCGATCAGGTCGTCGCGGGTCAGGGCGAACAGGCGGCCCTTGGGCGTGCCGCCGACCTGGTGCCCGGAGCGCCCGACCCTTTGCAGGAACGCCGAGATCGAGCGCGGCGAGCCGACCTGGCACACCAGGTCGACATCGCCGATATCGATGCCCAGCTCCAGCGAGGCGGTGGCGATCAGCACCTGCAAATCGCCGCGCTTGAGGCGTTGTTCGGCGTCCAGGCGAAACTCCTTGGCCAGGCTGCCGTGGTGGGCGGCCACCGCGTCGTTGCCCAGGCGCTCGCTCAGGTGACGGCTCAGGCGTTCGGCCAGGCGCCGGGTGTTGACGAACACCAGGGTGGTGCGGTGTTCCCGCGCCAGCTCGGCGATGCGTTCGTAGACCAGCTCCCAGACGTCGTTGGCCATGACCGCCGACAGCGGCACGGGCGGCACTTCGATGGCCAGGTCCCGGGGCCGGGCGTGGCCGATGTCGACGATCTCGCAGGGGCGTTCATGACCGACCAGGAAACGCGACACCGCTTCGATGGGCTTCTGCGTGGCCGACAAGCCGATGCGCGTCAGTGGTTCGCCGCACAGCGCTTGCAGGCGCTCCAGGCTCAACGCCAGGTGGCTGCCGCGCTTACTGGCGGCGATGGCGTGGATCTCGTCGACTATTACCGTGCCCGTGCTGGCCAGCATCTGCCGGCCAGAGGCCGAGCCCAGCAGCACATACAGCGATTCGGGGGTGGTCACCAGGATATGCGGCGCGCTCTTGCGCATGGCGCTGCGGTCTTTTTGCGGGGTGTCGCCGGTGCGCACCGCGGTGCTGATGCGCAACTGTGGCAGGCCCATGCGTTCGAGCTGTTGGGTAATCCCGGCCAGCGGGTCTTGCAGGTTGATCTGGATATCGTTGCTCAGGGCCTTGAGCGGCGAGACGTACACCACCAGGGTCTGCTCCGGCAGCGTGCCACCATTTTCCAGGCCACGATGCACCAGCTCGTCGATCACCGCGAGGAAGGCGGTCAGGGTCTTGCCCGAGCCGGTGGGCGCGGCGATCAGGGTCGAGCGGCGCTGGCGGATCAGCGGCCAGGCCCGGGCCTGGGCGGCGGTCGCCGCTGGGAAGCAGCTGTTGAACCAGGCGCTGACCGCGGGGTGGAAACCCGGCAGGGCGTCGGTGGGGATCTGGGGAAGGTTCATGCACAACGTTATGCGACCGCCGGGGCGAAGTTGCAAGGCTGTCTCGTCAGTGGCTACACGGACACCACGTGCTCTGTAGCCGCTGCCGCAGGCTGCGATCGAGCTGGGCGGCATTCCGACGTAGCGGTCGTAAAACCAGCCAATGCGATTTTCCAGACAGATCGCGGACTCAGGGTTTGCGGCAACTGCGTTGCCGATCGCAGCCTCGCGGGGCTCGGCAGCGGCTACAGAGGGGCGGTATGACCGACGGCGCTACACTTTCTCAGTGACGGTTGCGCCGGAAACCCGCAAAATGCAACGATTCTGAGCAATATTCATGGCCAAACCCGCGGGTCTGGCCGACTCAAACCATCGTTCCGAACAGATTGGGCCTGCTGACTCTATGCGAATGCGCCTTATGTTACTGGGCGGCGGAAATGCCCTTGGGCAGGCGCTGATTCGCCTCGGTGCAGAGGAAGACATCGGTTTCCTTGCCCCCCGTCCGCCGCAAGACGGCTGGGATGCCGCGAGCCTGACGCAACTGCTCGACGACACCCGTCCGGATGCCTTGATCAACCTTGCGTACTACTTCGACTGGTTCCAGGCGGAGAGTGTCCCCGAGGCACGCCTGGCCAGCCAGGAACGGGCGGTCGAGCGGCTTTCCGAGCTGTGCCAGCATCACAACATCATTCTTCTGCAGCCTTCCAGCTACCGCGTGTTCGACGGTTCGCGGGCCACCGCCTACAGCGAAAAGGACGAACCGGTACCGCTGGGTCTGCGTGGCCAGGCCTTGTGGCGGATCGAGCAGAATGTGCGCGCCACCTGCCCGCAGCATGTGCTGCTGCGTTTCGGCTGGCTGCTGGACGACAGCGCCGAAGGCACCCTGGGGCGTTTCCTGGCGCGTGCCGAGCAGCCCGAAGAGCTGCTGCTGGCCGACGACCGCCGGGGCAACCCGACGCCGGTGGACGATGCTGCCCGGGTGATCATTTCCGTGCTCAAGCAACTCGATTGCGCCGCGCCGCTGTGGGGCACCTACCACTACGCCGGCCATGAGGCGACCACGCCGCTGGCGCTGGGCCAGGCGATCCTCACCGAGGCCCGCAGCCTGCATCCGCTGGCTATCGAGGCGCCGACCGCCCAGGCCCACGCTGCCCGGCCGGACGCCGCCGAAGAGCCGCAGCACGCGGTGCTGGCCTGCAAGAAAATTCTGCACACCTTCGGGATCAAGCCACGTGCCTGGCGCGCGGCGCTCCCGGCTCTACTGGATAGGTTTTATCGTCATGGCTGATGGCCCAATTCTGATCACCGGCGGTGCCGGTTTCATCGGTTCGCACCTGACCGACGCTTTGCTCGCCAAGGGTTACTCGGTGCGGATCCTCGACGATCTGTCCACTGGTAAACCCAGCAACCTGCCGCTGGACAACCCGCGGGTCGAACTGATCGAAGGCGACGTCGCCGATTCGGCCCTGGTGGCACGGGCGATGAGCGGCTGCCGTGCGGTCGCGCACCTGGCGGCGGTCGCCTCGGTGCAGGCTTCGGTGGACGATCCGGTGCGTACCCACCAGAGCAACTTCATCGGCACCCTCAACGTCTGCGAAGCCATGCGCCAGGCCGGCGTCAAGCGCGTGCTGTTCGCTTCCAGCGCGGCGGTCTATGGCAACAATGGCGAGGGCGAATCGATCGACGAAGACACGCCCAAGGCGCCACTGACGCCCTATGCCTCGGACAAGCTGGCCAGCGAGTACTACCTTGATTTCTATCGCCGCCAGCATGGCCTGGAACCGGCGATCTTCCGCTTCTTCAACATCTTCGGGCCGCGCCAGGATCCGTCCTCGCCGTACTCAGGGGTCATCAGCATCTTTTGCGAGCGCGCGCAGAAAGGCCTGCCGATCACCGTATTCGGCGATGGCGAGCAGACCCGTGATTTCATGTATGTCGAAGACCTGGTGGACGTGCTGGTGCAGTCCCTGGAAATGCCGCAGCTGGAAGTCGGCGCGGTGAATATCGGCCTGAACCAGGCCACCACCCTCAAGCAATTGCTCGAGGCCCTGGGCGAGGTGGTGGGGCAGTTGCCACCGATCAGCTACGGCCCGGCGCGTTCGGGGGATATTCGCCATTCGCGGGCGAACAACCAGCGCCTGTTGCAGCGCTTCAAGTTCCCCGAGCCGACCCCGATGAGCGTCGGGCTGGCACGTTTGCTGGGCCTCTGAGCTTTCCCCCAGCGATGAAAAAAGGCGCCTTTGCAGGCGCCTTTTTTTGTCTGGCCGATTTAGAACTTGTAGCCCAGGCCGACCATGTAGACCCATGGATCGACGTCCACGTCGACCTTGGCCCGGGTGCCGCCGGCGACCGCGTTGTTGTTCACGTAGGCGGTGGTGTCGATGTCCACGTAACGCACCTGGGCGTTGATCATCACGTTGTCGGTCAGCATGTAGTCGGCACCGACCTGCCAGGCCAGGCCCCAGGAGTTCTTCGCCCGGAAGTTGTCGAAACCGGCGGCGCTGGCGCGGCTGCCGACGTGTTCGTCATAGATCCAGGTGTAGTTGATACCGGCACCCACGTAAGGCTGGAAAGCGGCCTTGTGGTCCAGCGGGTAGTACACGACGCTCAGGGTCGGTGGCAGGTGCTTGAGGGTACCGAGCTTGCCGTTGGCGGCGTCCAGCGCGGTGCCCTTGAGCTTCACGTCATGCTCGAACGGGGTGGCCGCGAGCAGTTCGATGCCGATGTTGTTGGTCAGCATGTAGGCGAAGTTCAGGCCCAGCTGGGTGTCGCTGCTCATGGTCGCCTTGCCGCCGAGGTTGGCACCGGCCAACGGACCGCGGTCGACCTTGACGTCGCCGCTGTCGGCTTTCGGATTGACGGTGATGGCACCGGCGCGAACGATGATGTCGCCCGCTTCGTGGGCGTGGGCGAGCGGGGCGGCGAGCGCGAGCGCGAACAGGGAGGCGCTGAGCAGGGACTTGTGCATGGGAGCTCCAAAGGACGATTCGAGTTGGCTAGGTCCAATGGTAAGGATCGTCAAGGAACAGGCTTTGACTCAGCTCAATGAAAACCGGATCAGCGTGGGAGCGAGACGCTCGGGGGGCGCTCCGGGCGCTTTGGAATCGATCGCGAGCAAGCTCGCTCCTACATGAACAATGCAGTTCCCTGTAGGAGCGAGCTTGCTCGCGATGAGGTCATGTACGGCACTGCAGAACCGGTGGTTTCACTCCTGCAATTCGTACACGTAGATCTTCTGCGCCTCCATCTGGTAACCCGCGTCGGCGATGTCGCTGGTGGACGCCTTGACCTGCATCGGCCCCTCGATCCAGTACGGCTGATACAGCTCGTCGAGCTTCACGCCGACCTCGCTTTTCACGTGCACGATCTGGTTCGAGGGCGGTGGCGGTACGTGGATACAGGCGCCGAAATACGGCACCAGCAGAAACTCCGTGGTGCGGCCTTCCTCACTGACTTCCAGCGGCACTATGTAGCCAGGCAGGCGCACCGACAGGCCGTCCAGGCTCTGCACCACCGGGGCGTTGGGCATCTCCTGCTTGGCCGCCGGGGCGGACTCGGCGGCCAGGGCGTCGCTCATCTGCGACAGGTCGTGCAGCGGCTTCATGTTCGGCACTTCCGCCGGCGCGTCCGGCGGGATCATTTCCGACCAGGCCAGGTCCCGCGGTTCGGCGGCCCACAGTGGCAGGGCGACCAGCATCAACAGCGCAAGCAGGGCACGGGGCATGCCGGAGCTCCTCATGACTAGAGACCTCATGACTAGAGACCTCATAAACGGATGGACAGGCCATCGGCCAGCGATTGTCGGTAGGCGCGCCAGGCCGGCACGCTGCCCATCAGCAGGGCGGCGATCAGGATACCGCCGAGCAGCGTCCACTCATACTCGCTCGGCCAGGCCAGCGGCAGGTACAGGCCGTAGGTCGACTGCACATAACCCTGGGCCAGGGCGATGCCGAGGTACAGCAGGCCGAGCCCGGCGAGCACGCCGAACAGCGCCAGGGCGAAGGCTTCCAGCACCAGCAAGGTCGCGATATGCCAGGGGCGGGCGCCGACCGAACGCAGGATCGCCATCTCCCGGCGGCGTTCGTTGAGGCTGGTGAGGATCGCCGTGAGCATGCCGATCAGGCCGGTCAGTACCACGAACAACGACACCACGAACAAGGCTTTTTCCGCGGTGCCCATCAGGCTCCACAGCTCTTGCAGGGCGACCCCGGGCAGGATCGCCAGCATCGGTTCGCCGCGGTATTCGTTGATCTCGCGCTGCACGGCGAAGGTGGCGATCTTGCTGTTCAGGCCGAGCATGAAGGCGGTGATCGCTTGCGGCGTCAGGTCCATGTTGCGTGCCTGGTCGGCGCTGATGCGGCCGTTGCCCTGGGCCGGCACGCCGTTGTGCCAGTCGATGTGGATCGCCTCCATGCCGCCGAGGCTGATGTGCAGCGTGCGGTCCACCGGGGTGCCGGTGCGCTTGAGGATGCCGACCACGGTGAAGGGTTTGTCGTCGTGCTTGACCAGGCTGATGGCCGCCACGCCGTGGGCCAGCACCAGCTTGTCGCCGAGCTTGTAATGCAGGGCCTCGGCGACTTCGGCGCCGAGCACCACTTCGAACGGATCGCTGGCGAACTCGCGGCCGCTGGCCAGTTGCAGGTTCTGCTGGTGGCCGTACTGGTAATGCTCGAAGTAGGCCTCGGTGGTGCCCATTACCCGGTAGCCGCGATGGGAATCGCCGAGGGAAATCGGGATCGCCCATTTCACTTTCGGGCTATTGGCGAAATGCTCGAAGCTGTCCCAGCGAATGTTGTTGGTGGCGTTGCCGATGCGGAACACCGAATACAGCAGCAGGTTCACCGAACCGGAGCGGGCGCCGACGATCAGGTCGGTGCCGCTGATGGTGCTGGCGAAACTGGCGCGGGCTTCGGTGCGCACCCGCTCGACCGCCAGCAGCAGGCAGACCGACAGGGCGATGGCGAAGGCGGTGAGGATCGCGGTGAAGCGGCGGTTAGCCAGGCTGGCCATGGCTAGACGGAACAGATACATCTCAGACCTCTGCGGGCGTGGCGGCGCGATTGAGTTCGGCCAGCGACAGGTTGCGATCGAACAGCGGCGCCAGGCTCTGGTCATGGCTGACGAACAACAGGCTGGCCCCGGCCTCGCGGCATTCGGCGAACAACAGGCGGATAAAGGCTTCGCGGGCGTCGTAGTCCAGCGCCGAGGTCGGCTCGTCGGCGATCACCAGTTCCGGCTGGCCGATCAGTGCGCGGGCGGCGGCGACCCGTTGTTGCTGGCCGATGGACAGCGAGTCGGCGCGGCGTTCGAGCAGGTCGGGGTCTTTCAACCCCAGGTGGGCGAGCAGGGTGGCCGCTGCCTGGTCGACACTTCCATGGCGCTGCACGGCGCGGCCGGCGCGCAATCTGGAGAAGTGGCAGGGCAGCTCGACGTTCTCGCGCACCGAGAGAAACGGCAGCAGGTTGAACTGCTGGAAGATGTAGCCGGTGTGATCGACCCGGAAGCGGTCGCGGGCGCCGGCCGAGAGTTCGGTCAGCTCCTGGCCCAGCAGGCGGATGCTGCCACAATCGGGTTTCTGCACGCCGCCGAGCAGGCCGAGCAGGGTGGTCTTGCCGCTGCCGCTGGGGCCCTTGAGGAACAGCGTTTCACCCGCTTCCAGGCGAAATGCCGGGATATCCAGCAACTGCGGATGGCCGGGCCAGCTGAAGCCCAGGTCGGACAATTGGATAAGTGCTTGGGTCATGTTGGGCCGATCATGGTGTGAGTTTTGTAGCCGCTGCCGAAGGCTGCGATAAGGTCCGCAGAACCTTCCGGGGGCCTCAAGAGCAACGACCCCTTCGGGCTCGATCGCAGCCTGTGGCAGCGGTTACAGGAGTCGCGGTCAGAACTTCAGGCTGGCGGCCTTGGAGGTCGCTTCCACGCCTTGCTGGCCACTTGGCGAGATGAGTTGTACCTGAATTTTCTGGGTAGCGGGGAAGGTCTTGAACACGCCGGCCAGGTCCAGGCTCTTCAGCGCGCCCGGCGTGGCACAGGTGAACTGGTAGTGCGCATGGATCTCGCTGTGTTCGTGGTGATGCTCGTGGCCGTTGGCATCCTTCGCGTCGTCATGGTCTTCGTCGTGATCCTCAGGCTTGTCGCCGAACAGCGGGCTTTCCAGTTCCTGTTGCGCCACCACGCAACCGGCGGCGGGCGGCAGGCTGAACAGCGCCAGCGGTTTTTCCAGCTGGGCCCGCACGGCGGCGACCTTGGCCTTGTCCGCGTCGGTGCTGGCCGCGTGTTCGAAACCCACCAGGTTCATCGCCGGGCTTTCCAGCTCCAGCTCCAGGGTCTGGCCGTCCAGCGCGGCGTTCAGGCGAGCCACGCCATGCTCGTGAGCGCCGAGGCTGCCGTGCTCATGGTCGTGATCGTGTTTTTCGGCCGCGTGAGCGATGGCCAGGGGCAACAGGGCGAACGGCAGGGCGAGCAGCAGACGACGCATGGCAAGTCTCCGGAGCGAACATGAAAAAAATGTTATGTAATCTTATAACAAGAGTGGCGAGAGTTTGACCGCCTGCTTGGCGTTGCGCAAGACGCATGGGAGCATGCTCGTCAGAAAAGATCGGGAGCAGAGCGATGGTGCGGATTCGTGGAAGCATCGGCGAATGGCCGGTGGATTTGACCCTGGAACTGGACGAGGCCGACTGGGATCAGCTGAGTGCCCGGCTGGGGGCGCCGTTGCAGGCGGCCAAAGCCGAAAGCGGTGCGCCCGTGGCCAAGCCGGCGAGCCAGGACGATGCGCTGTGGCAGATCGCCAGGGACTTGCTGCGCAAGGCCGGGCAATTGAGTGGCCCGGACCTGCTGGAGCAATTGGAAGGCCTGACCGGCAGCGCCGCGGCGGGCAAGCGCCTGCTGGTGCGCCTGCGCCATAGCGCACAGGTCAAGGTAGTGAGCGGCGGCGATACGCCGCTCTACAGCTGGATCGAGTAGGCGAGGGCTGAGCCGGCTTGCGATAAGCCGGCGCGGCTACCAGTTATGAATCAGTACAGCGCGGCAAACAGCTTGCGGCGGTAGGTGGTCACCAGCGGGTGATCGTTGCCCAGCAGTTCGAACACTTGCAGCAAGGTCTTGTGCGGCAGGCCTTCGTTGTAGCCGCGGTTGCGAATGAACAGCTTGAGCAGGGCATCCAGCGCCGCGTCGTACTGCTGGCGCGCCAGTTGCTGGATGGCCAGCTGATACGCCGCCTCGTCGTCCTGCGGGTTCTGCGCCAGGCGGCTTTTCAGGTCGGCGCTGTCCGGCAGGTCGGCGGCCTGCTTGAGGAAGGTGATCTGCGCCTTGGCCCCGGCCAGCGCGGCTTTGTGCTCATCACCGGTGACCGCGTCGAGCACGGTCTGGGCTTCACCCAGTTCACCGCGTTCGGCCAGGCAGCGGGCGTAGAGGATCAGTGCTTTGGCGTTGCTGTTGTCTTCGCCCAGCAGCACTTTCAGCGTGGCCTCGGCCTCGGCGATGCGGCCTTCGGCGAACAGCGCTTCAGCCAGTTCCAGCGGATCGGCGGCCTTGGGCGGCGGCATCTGCACATGGGGTTCGAGCATGGTGCGCACCGCGGATTCCGGTTGCGCCCCGGCAAAGCCGTCCACCGGCTGGCCGTCCTTGAACAGCACCACGGTCGGCAGGCTGCGAATGCCGAAGCGGGCGACGATGTCCTGCTCGATATCGCAGTTGACCTTGGCCAGCAGCAGCTCGCCCTGATAGCTCTCGGCGATCTGTTGCAGCATCGGCATCAGCGCCTTGCAGGGCGCGCACCATTCGGCCCAGAAATCCACCAATACCGGCTTGTGGAACGAGTTCTCGATCACCGACTGGTCGAAGTCGGCGGTGCTGGCGTCGAAAATGTACGGCGTGTCCTGACTCATGGGGGATCTCGAAAAAACGTGAATGGAACCACTATAAGGCTTGGCGGGGGGCGGCTGAAAGCGGGGCATGGGGTGACCGCTAGATTGTTTCGCGGGCAAGCCTCGTTCCTACAGGCGGCGTTTCTTTTGTAGGAGCGAGGCTTGCCCGCGATAGGCCACAACGTGGCCCGTCCTCTATCAATCACGCTGCGCGTGATACAGGCTCACCTCGCGGAACTCCCAGGGCTCGGCCAGATCCGGCAGGGTCAGGGCGTGGAGCATTTCCAGGCGTCGGTACAGCGGATGCTGGAAGTCCTTGACCCGGGAGTCCGCCACCAGCGCCTGGCGTCCGCGGCTGAGGAATTCATCCAGCAGCGGCAGGTTGGCACGGTCATAGAGCACGTCGGCCACCAGGATCAGGTCGAAGCGGTCGGCTTCCGCGAAGAAGTCCGTGGAGTAACCCAGTTCAACCCCATTGAGCGCGGCATTCGCCCGGCAGGCGGCAATGGCCAGCGGGTCGAGATCGCAGGCCACCACTTCCAGCGCGCCGGCCTTCAGCGCCGCGATGCCGGCCACGCCGGAGCCGGCGCCGAAATCCAGTACCCGCTTGCCTTGCACCCACTGCGGCCGCTCGGCCAGGTAGCGCGCCAGGGCCAGGCCGCTGGCCCAGCAGAAACTCCAGTACGGCGGTTCGTGGAGGATTCGCCGGGTTTCTTCCGGGGTGAAGGCGCGGTTCATATTGTCGGCATCGATCAACCACAGCTTCAGCTCGGTGTCCGGCAGTTCGCAGGCCACCAGCTGGGCATCGCCCAGCAGGTCGCTCAGGGCACGTTGCAGGTCGAGCGGTGGGGTCATGGTGCTTTGACAAATTGCAGCTGGCCCACGGCCTGGGTGGTCGGCTGGGTGATGAGTCGCGCCGGCAGGTGCAGGATCAACTGGCCGGACTGGCTGGCGCGGCCGCGCAGTTCGACGCGGGCGCCCACCGGGAAGACGTCGGGGTTGAAGCGCAGGCGAAACGGCAGGATCTTGTTGTTGCCGATCAGGTTGCTGCTGGCCAGCAAACGTTGCGGCCGGCCGCGCTCGTCGATCACCAGCAGCGCCAGTTCCACTTCGGCACCGCTCGGTACGCCCTGTAGGGTCCCGCTCAGTTCACGCTGGTAGGCCGGCAGCGGGCCGAGGTCGGTGGATTCACGGGCTTTTTTCACACTCTGCTGGGGCGGCACGGTGGAGGCGGCCGGTTTCGGGGCGTCGCTGCTGCAAGCCACCAGCAGGCTGAAAAGGCTGAGCAGAACGAGCGGTCGTAGTGGCATGCGAAGCTCCAACAAGGCGAAATTCCATGTGCAAAACATAATAGTCGGTCTGTATACCGTAAAGGCTATGGCTTGTCTTGCCAGTGGGATGCGCTACCATGGCCCTCCCTTTTTTTGTTGCCTGCCACCATGCACTGTCCCTTCTGCGGTGCCAACGACACCAAGGTCATCGACTCGCGTCTGGTCGCCGAAGGCGAACAGGTGCGCCGCCGGCGTGAATGCCTGGCCTGCGGTGAACGTTTCACCACTTTCGAAACCGCCGAACTGGTGTTGCCGCGCCTGATCAAGACTGACGGCAGCCGTCAGCCCTTCGACGAAGAAAAACTCCGCGCTGGCATGCAGCGCGCCCTGGAAAAACGCCCGGTCAGCGTCGAGCGCCTGGAAGCCGCGCTGGTGCATATCAAGCACAAGCTGCGCGCCACCGGCGAGCGCGAGGTCAAATCCCTGGTCGTTGGCGAACTGGTGATGGCCGAGCTGCAAAAGCTCGATGAAGTGGCTTATATCCGCTTCGCCTCGGTCTACCGGCGCTTCCAGGATCTCAACGAGTTCCGCGAAGAGATCGACCGTCTCGCCCGCGAGCCGGGCAAAGAATGAACATCTCCGGCGAACAGGCGGTACTCGACGCCCACTACATGGCGCGAGCCCTGGAGCTGGCCGCCAAAGGCCGCTTCAGTACTCACCCCAATCCGCGGGTCGGTTGCGTGATCGTGCGCGACGGCCAGGTCGTCGGCGAAGGCTGGCATGTGCGGGCCGGCGAGCCCCATGCCGAAGTCCACGCCTTGCGTGCCGCCGGTGCCAACGCCCGTGGCGCCACCGCTTACGTGACCCTCGAGCCCTGCAGCCATCACGGCCGTACGCCGCCGTGCGCCGATGCCTTGGTGGATGCCGGCGTGGCGCGGGTCGTGGCGGCGATGCAGGACCCCAACCCGGAAGTCGCCGGCCGTGGCCTGCAGCGCCTGGCCCAGGTCGGCATCGCCACCCACAGTGGGGTGATGGAGCAGGAAGCCCGGGCGCTCAACCGGGGTTTCCTCAAGCGCATGGAACACGGCCTGCCGTTCGTGCGGGTCAAGCTGGCCATGAGCCTGGACGGGCGCACCGCCATGGCCAGCGGCGAAAGCCAGTGGATCACCGGCCCCGCCGCGCGTTCCGCGGTGCAGCGCCTGCGGGCCGAGGCCAGCGTGGTGTTGACCGGTGCCGACACGGTGCTGGCGGACAACGCCCGACTGACCGTGCGTGCCGAGGAACTGGGGCTGGACGCGGAACAGACCGCCCTGGCCATGAGCCGTCCACCCTTGCGCGTATTGATCGACGGCCGCCTGCGGGTGCCGCTCGATGCGCCCTTCTTCAAGGCGGGGCCGGCGCTGGTCGCTACCTGCGCCGCGGTGGAGGAACAGTACGCCAACGGTCCGGAATGCCTGATCGTGCCGGGTGTCGATGGCCAGGTGGACCTGCGTCGGCTGCTGAGCGAGCTGGCCGCACGCGGCGTCAACGAGGTGCTGGTGGAAGCCGGCTCGCGCCTGGCGGGGGCATTTGCCCAGCAAGGCTTGGTGGACGAGTACCAGATCTTTGTCGCCGGCAAGTTCCTTGGTTCCTCGGCGCGACCGCTGCTCGATTGGCCGCTGACGCAGATGCGCGAGGCGCCGCAGCTGAAAATCATTGAAATGCGCGCCGTAGGCGATGACTGGCGAGTCATTGCCATTCCTCTGCCAGCAGCGAGCGTATAATTTCGGGCCTTCGCCACGCGGCGACCTTGTTCTCGAGGAGGACTCCATGTTTACAGGCATCATCGAATCCATCGGCAGCATCCGCGCATTGAGCCCCAAAGGCGGCGATGTACGGGTGTATGTGGAAACCGGCAAGCTCGACCTGGGCGACGTGAAGCTGGGCGACAGCATCGCGGTGAACGGCGTCTGCCTGACTGCGGTGGAACTGCCGGGCGACGGCTTCTGGGCCGACGTCAGCCGCGAGACCCTGGATTGCACCGCTTTCCATCAATTGAAGGCCGGCAGCCGGGTCAACCTGGAAAAGGCCCTGACTCCGACCACCCGCCTGGGCGGTCACCTGGTCAGCGGCCACGTCGACGGTGTCGGCGAGGTGGTGGCCCGGGAAGAAAATGCCCGCGCCATCCAGTTCCGCATCCGCGCGCCCAAGGACCTGGCCAAGTACATCGCCCACAAAGGCTCGATCACCGTCGACGGCACCAGCCTGACGGTCAACGCGGTCAATGGCGCCGAGTTCGAGCTGACCATCGTCCCGCACACGCTGGCCGAAACCATCATGGCCGACTACCGGCCGGGCCGTCAGGTCAACCTCGAGGTCGACCTGCTGGCGCGTTACCTGGAGCGCCTGCTGCTGGGCGACAAGGCCGCGGAGCCTTCGAGCGGCGGCATTACCGAAAGTTTTCTGGCCGCTAACGGCTACCTCAAATCCTGAACCTCAAATTTTGAAAGAAGGGGGGTGCCGCGTGGCGCTCAACAGCATCGAAGAACTGGTTGAAGACATCCGCCAAGGCAAGATGGTCATCCTCATGGATGACGAAGACCGCGAGAACGAAGGCGACCTGATCATGGCCGCCGAGTGCTGCAAGGCCGAGCACATCAACTTCATGGCCAAGCACGCCCGCGGCCTGATCTGCATGCCGATGAGCCGCGAGCGTTGCGAGCTGCTCAAGCTGCCCTTGATGGCGCCGCGCAACGGTTCCGGGTTCGGCACCAAGTTCACCGTGTCCATCGAGGCCACCACCGGCGTGACCACCGGCATCTCCGCCGCCGACCGTGCGCGCACGGTGCAGGCGGCTGCCGCCAAGGACGCCAAGGCCGAAGACATCGTCAGCCCGGGCCATATCTTCCCGTTGATGGCCCAGCCGGGTGGCACCCTGGCCCGCGCCGGCCACACCGAAGCCGCCTGCGACCTGGCGCGCATGGCCGGTTTCGAGCCGAGCGGGGTGATCTGCGAAGTGATGAACGACGACGGCACCATGTCCCGTCGCGCCGAGCTGGAAGCCTTCGCCGCCGAACACAACATCAAGATCGGCACCATCGCCGACCTGATTCACTACCGGATGATCCACGAACGTACCGTTCAGCGGATTGCCGAGCAGCCGCTGGACAGCGAGTTGGGCCAGTTCAACCTGGTGACCTACCGTGATTCGGTGGAAGGCGACGTGCACATGGCGCTGACCCTGGGCAACATCTGCGCGGAAGAGCCGACCCTGGTTCGCGTGCACAACATGGACCCGCTGCGCGACCTGCTGATGGTCAAGCAGCCTGGCCGCTGGAGCCTGCGGGCCGCGATGGCCACGGTGGCCGAGGCCGGCAGCGGCGTGGTGCTGTTGCTGGGCCACCCGCTGGACGGCGACGTGCTGCTGGCGCATATCCGCGAAACGGCCGAGCACGCGCCTGCGAAAAAACCGACCACCTACAGCATCGTCGGTGCCGGTTCGCAGATCCTGCGCGACCTGGGCGTACGTAAAATGCGCCTGATGAGTGCGCCGATGAAATTTAATGCGATATCCGGTTTCGACCTGGAAGTTGTAGAATACGTGCCCTCCGAATAAAAGCCGGTTGTTGCGGGCTTGAAATTCGCGGTTCAAATATCACTAGTGAGCGCGTAGTGAACGCGCTCCGGCTCTTTAAGAGATTTGTCGAATGACCCTGAAGACCATCGAAGGTACCTTCATCGCCCCCAAAGGCCGCTATGCCCTGGTGGTCGGCCGTTTCAACAGCTTCGTCGTCGAAAGCCTGGTCAGCGGCGCCGTTGACGCCCTGGTCCGTCACGGCGTGAGCGAAAGCGACATCACCGTGATCCGTGCCCCTGGCGCCTTCGAGATTCCGCTGGTTGCGCAGAAAGTCGCGCAGAAGGGCGAGTTCGCGGCGATCATCGCCCTGGGCGCGGTCATTCGTGGCGGCACTCCGCACTTCGAATACGTGGCGGGCGAATGCACCAAGGGCCTGGCCCAGGTGTCCATGGAGTTCGGCGTACCGGTCGCCTTCGGCGTGCTGACCGTCGACTCGATCGAGCAAGCCATCGAACGTTCCGGCACCAAGGCCGGCAACAAAGGTGCTGAAGCTGCCTTGTCCGCTCTGGAAATGGTCAGCCTGCTGGCGCAGTTGGAGGCCAAGTGATTAGCGACGAAAGCGATCGTTTCAACCCGCGCGATCCGAAACCTGCGGACGCTGGCAAGCCATCCAAGAGCGCCAAGCGTCGCGAAGCCCGTCAGCTCGCGACCCAGGCGCTGTACCAATGGCACATGGCCAAGCACTCGCTGAACGAGATCGAAGCGCAGTTCCGGGTCGACAACGATTTCACCGACATCGACGGTGCCTACTTCCGTGAGATCCTGCACGGCGTTCCGGCCAACAAGAACGAGATCGACAACGCTCTCGCCCCTTGCCTGGACCTCACCATCGAAGAGCTGGACCCGGTCGAACTGGCGGTCCTGCGCCTGTCCACCTGGGAACTGCTCAAGCGCGTCGACGTGCCGTACCGCGTTGTGATCAACGAAGGTATCGAACTGGCCAAGGTCTTCGGTTCCACCGACGGCCACAAGTTCGTCAACGGCGTACTCGACAAGCTGGCCCCGCGTCTGCGTGAAGCTGAAGTGAAGGCATTCAAGCGCTGATCCGCGCTTGCAGCTGCCATGGGCGAGTTTGAGCTGATCCGTAACTTCTTCGCTGCCGCGCCTTGTGCGCAGGGCGGCGAGGGCGTTGCACTGGGGATTGGCGACGACTGCGCCTTGCTGGCTGTTCCCCCCGGCGAACAGTTGGCGATTTCCACCGACACCCTGGTGGCCGGTGTGCATTTCGCAGACCCCTGCGACCCTTTCCTGCTCGGCCAGCGCTCGCTGGCAGTGGCGGTCAGCGACCTGGCGGCCATGGGCGCCGCGCCCGTCGCCTTCACCCTTGCCCTGACCCTGCCGACGGTCGAAGCCGATTGGCTGCAAGCCTATGCCAATGGCCTGAGCGCCATGGCGCAGAGCTGTGGTGTGCGCCTGGTAGGCGGCGACACCACGCGCGGCCCGTTGACCCTGACCATGACTGTGTTCGGTCGCGTACCCGCCGGCCAGGCCCTGACCCGCAGCGGTGCCCGTCCGGGCGATCTGCTGTGTGTGGGTGGCGAACTGGGCAATGGCGCTGGGGCCTTGCCCCTGGTGCTCGGACAGCGCAGCGCCGATCCGGATATCGCCGAGCCCTTGCTGGCCCACTACTGGTCGCCGCAACCGCAACTGGCCCTGGGCCAGGCGCTGCGTGGCAAGGCCAGCGCGGCCCTGGATATCTCCGATGGCCTGCTGGCCGACTGCGGGCACATTGCTGCGGCTTCGGCTGTCGGCTTGCTGATCGAAAGTGAAAAACTGCCGATGTCCCGGGCGTTGTTGAGCTTTCTCGGTGAGAATGAGGCCCGCTCGGCGGCCCTCAGCGGCGGCGACGACTACGTGCTGGTCTTCACCTTGCCCGAAGCCGAGCTGGCGCCGCTGCTCGCCGCCGGCTGGCCGGTGCATGTGCTGGGCCGGGTCGTGGCCGGGCAGGGCGTGGTGCTGCTGGATGCCGAGGGGCGGGACATCACCCCGAGCACTCGGGGCTATCAACATTTTCGGGAGACACCGTGACAGATCATCCCAAACAGGTTCCGGCAGAGTTCGTGCCGCCCTCCGTCTGGCGTAATCCCTGGCATTTCCTGGCCTTCGGCTTCGGTTCGGGCACCTTGCCCAAGGCCCCGGGGACCTGGGGCTCGCTGGTGGCGCTACCGTTCATTCCGCTGTGGCAGATGCTGCCGGACTGGGGCTACTGGCTGATGCTCGGCATCACCATGCTGTTCGGCTTCTGGCTGTGCGGCAAGGTGGCCGACGACCTGCGGGTGCATGACCATGAAGGCATCGTCTGGGACGAAATGGTCGGCATGTGGATCACCCTGTGGCTGGTGCCGGAAGGCTGGCAGTGGTTGCTGGCGGGCTTCCTGATGTTCCGCTTCTTCGACATTCTCAAGCCCTGGCCGATTCGCTGGATCGACCGGCATGTGCACGGCGGTATCGGGATCATGCTCGACGACGTGCTGGCCGGTGTCTTCGCCTGGTTGGCGATGCAGGGGCTGGTGTGGTGCTTTGCCTGAGGAATCAGCCATGCCGGTCGCTCGCGCTCTGCTGGTAACGCTCTGTGTCTTGACCGCCGGCCTGGTCCGGGCCGCAGAGCCGGCGGCGCTGCCTGGGGAAATCCGGGTGGCCAGCGAGGAGTGGGACAACTACACCCAGGCCGATGGCCAGGGCATGGCCTGGGATATCCTGCGCGAAGTCTTCGAGACCCAGGGCGTGAAGCTCGACATGCGCAGTGTGCCCTACACCCGCTCGGTCGGGTTGGTGCAGCGGCGTGAAGTCGATGCCCTGGTCGGCTCCTATCGGGACGAAACCGATGGCGCCCTGTATCCGCGCTGGAACTACGACACCGACCATATCTACAGCCTGGGCCTGGCGACGAGTTCGCCGCCGACCCTGGCCACGCTCGGCAACTACCGCCTGGTCTGGGTGCGCGGCTACCGCTACCAGGACTACTTGCCCAATATTCAGCGTTTCAATGAAATCCGCCGGCGGGTCGGTATCTTGCCGATGCTCCAGCAAGGTCGCGCCGACTTCTATATCGATGCCCTGACCGAGGTCGATTTTGTCCTGTCCCAGGCCGAGGACCGCGCGCAGTTCAGGCGCACCCATCTGGCCGAACTGCCGCTGTTCCTGGGCTTTGCCGACAATGAACGGGGCCGGGTGCTGCGCGCGCTGTTCGATCGGCGGATGGACGAGTTGGTGAAAAACGGCCGTTTGCGTCCGATTTTCCAGCGCTGGCAGCAGCCCTATCCGTTCGATACCGGGCGTCCGCCTGAAGACCGTTGATCTAACTTCTCGATCTTTATGTCCGATAATTCAGCCTAAGCGTCTGTCGGAAGCTGCTGTTACAATGCCGCCTCTGCGAATCTCCAGTCCCATACAGATCAGGAGCACAACGGTGCCCGTCGTTTTTGTTGCCGCTTCCAAGCTGCCCACCCCTTTTGCGCAATTCACCATGCATGGTTTTCTCGATGAAGCCACCGGCCGCGAGCACGTCGTGCTCAGCCTGGGTGATATTGCCGATGGCGCTCCGGTGCTCGGCCGGTTGCACTCCGAATGCCTGACCGGCGATGCCCTGTTCAGCCAGCGCTGCGACTGCGGTTCGCAACTGGAAGCCGCCCTGCAGGCAATCGCCCGCGAAGGCCGTGGCGTGCTCCTGTACCTGCGTCAGGAAGGCCGCGGCATCGGTTTGCTGAACAAGATCCGCGCCTATGAGTTGCAGGACGGCGGTGCCGACACCGTGGAAGCCAACGAGCGCCTCGGTTTTGCCGCCGACCAGCGTGACTACGCCATGTGCCTGCCGATGCTCGAGCACCTGGGGGTGAAATCCCTGCGCCTGATGACCAACAACCCACGCAAGGTCAAAGCCCTGACCGAGATGGGCATAGTCGTCGCCGAGCGCGTGCCGCTGCATACCGGCCACAACCCGCACAACAAACTCTACCTGGCCACCAAGGCCAGCAAGCTCGACCACATGATGGGCAACGAGCACCAGGGCGAGGTAGACCGGGCGTGACCCGCGGTCAGGTCCGGCGGCGCCTGGCCGTCAGCTGGTGGCAATACCTGGCGCTGGCGCTGCTGCCGCTGTTCGTGATCAACCTGGTGTTTGGTCAGGGCGAGCCGCTGCTGCCGATCCTGGCGATGCCGTTTTTCATCGCTGGCGTGGCCTCGATGTTTGTCAGCCTGCGTTTTTTTGGCGGCTACAAGCGCGCGTTGATCGCCACCCATAAAGCCCTCGATACCCTTGAAGAACCGGCTGCCTGGATCGAGCTGGCGGCCCGTCGTCGTGCGGCGTTCCTGGCCGCGGCGCTGCCGGCCTGGATCGGCGCCCTGGCGGTGTTCGTCGGCCTGGAAGCGGTGCCGCTGATCCTGCTGGCGCTGTCCACCGCCGTGCTGTTCTACCTCTACCGCATTCCGCGTCAGCTCGGTTGATGTCTCGCTGGCTGGCAGTCCTGCTGCTGGCCCTCGGCGGCCCGGCGCTGGCCGTGGAGCGCGTGGTCAGCCTGGCGCCTTCACTGTCGGAAATCGTCGTCGAGCTGGATTCCGCCGACCTGCTGGTCGGCGTGCTGGATGCTGGCGAGCGTCCCCCTCAATTGCACAACCTGCCGTCGGTAGGCCGCTACGGCCAGCTGGACATGGAGCGGCTGCTCAGCCTCAAGCCGGATCTGCTCCTGCTCTGGCCCGGCAGCGTCGGCCCGGCCCAGCGCGAGCAGCTCAGCCGGCTGGGTATCCCGACCCTGGTGGCCGAACCCCACAGCCTCGACCAGCTCATCACCCAGATCGAAACCATCGCCGCCCGGCTAGGGCGCCCACAACGCGGCCTGGAACGTGCCCATACGTTACGGCGGCAGTTGGCCAACCTGCGTCAGCGCTATGCCCGCAGCGCGCCTCTGGCGGTGTTTTATCAAGTCTGGGATCAGCCGCTGTACACCGTGGGCGGCGGGCAAATCATCAGTGATGCCTTGAGTGTGTGCGGCGCGCGCAACGTGTTTGCCGACCTGCCGCTGCCGGCGCCCCAGGTCAGCGTCGAGGCGGTGCTGCAGCGCAACCCTGAAGTGATCCTGGCCAGCACCCAGGCCCAGCTGGATGCCTGGAAAGCCTGGCCGCAGCTGAAGGCTGTGGCCCAAGGCCGGTTGTTGCTGATCAGCGATAAAGGCCTGGAGCGGCCGAGCGGGCAGATGATCGCCGCGACGGCCAAGCTCTGCCAATTGCTTGATCCTGAGTAGCCGCGGCTAGCGCATCGCGGGCAAGCCTCGTTGAGTCTGTAGGAGCGAGGCTTGCCCGCGAGCGCCCTCACTGGCGCCGCATGACTAAAGCTCCGGCGTCCAGGTTACCCCGAACATCCAGGCCCGGCCTGGCTCCCGATACCCGTATTGGGCACCGTCGTGGCTGTACAGCACCCGGCTGTAGGACTTATCCAGCAGATTGTCGACCTTCAATTCCAGCCGGACCTCGCGATTCAGCGCCCAGCTGCCGCGCAAGCCCAGCAGGGTATAACCGCCGAGGCGTTGCTGGTTGGCCAGGTCGTCATAGCTGCTGCTCACCGCCTGCCAGCTGGCGCCGAGGCCCAGGCGGTCGAACTGCCGGTCCAGGTCCAGGCTCAGGGTGCGCCGGGCGCGGCGGGCCAGGGTGTGGCCGGTGTCGCGGTCGCGGGGATCGATGATTGCCAGCCCCAGATTGCTCTGCCAGCCAAACAGCTCCTGGCGCAGCGCCGCCTCGAAGCCGTTGATGCGTGCCGAGGCGACGTTCTGCGGGCGCGAGTTGCTGCCGAAGATAATCGCGTCTTCCAGGTCGGTGCGGTACAGCGAGGTTTCCAGGCGCGTGCTTTCGCTCAACTGGCTGCGCCATTGCAGCTCGTAGCTTTTCGAGGTCTCGGGCTTGAGGTCGGGGTTGCTGAAGTCGGGGTAATACAGGTCGTTGAAGGTCGGGGCGCGGAAGCCTTCGCTGTAGGTCAGCAGGACATCGTTGTCGGCGTTCAGCGGCAGGGTGAGGGTGCCGCTCCAGCTGTTCTGGCCGCCGAACTGCTGGTTCTGGTCGCGGCGCAGGCCCAGCTCGGTGGAGAAACTGTCGGCCTTGAAGCGATGCTGGACAAAGGCCGCGCGGTTCCAGCGACTGTCCTCGGCGAAGGCGGTGCTGCTATTGACCCGGTCTTGGTACCAGTCGCCGCCGACGATCAGGCTGTTGCGTTCGTCGAGGCTCAGGTCGTTCTGCCAGTTGACCGAGTCGCGATAGGTGTTGAACACCGTGCGTTCGTCGCTGAGCTTGTCGAAGGTCTTCTCGCGGTTCTCGCTGTGGCCCAGTTCCAGGCGCGACTTCCAGGCTTCGTTGATACGGCCGTCGATATAGCTGCTGAAGCTGCTGACCGCGAATTCGCTGTAGGGCTTCTGGGGGAGGCTCTCGAAGGTGCGGCTGTCGAAGCGTCCGAAGGGGTTGTCGAACTCGCTTTTGCCGCGGTTATCCAGCAGGTTCAGGCCGGCTTCCCAGTTGTCGTTGAAGGCGTGGCTCAGGCTCAGGCTGAGGGACTGGTTGCGGTAGGCGTCATCATCGCGATCGCTGGCATAGGACTCATGGGTGCGATTGCTCCCGGCGGTATCGTCGAGGCTGGCGCCCAGGTTGAAGCGAGTCTTTTGGTCGCCGCCGGACAGGCCGATGCTGCGCTCCCAACTCCGGTGGCTGCCCACCCCCAGGTGCAGGCGCGGTTGCAGGCCCTGCTCGGCGCTGCGCCGGGTGAAGATCTGGATCACCCCGCCAATGGCATCGCTGCCGTAGATCACCGAACGCGAACCGCGCAGCACTTCTACCCGTTCGATCTGCTGGATATTCAGGTGCTGCAGGTTGCTGTCGCCGGAGCTCGAACTGCCGATGCGCTGGCCGTCCACCAGCACCAGGGTCTGGGCCGACGAAGTGCCGCGGATATAGATCCCCGGCACGCTGCCCCGGCCGCCGCTCTGCGCCACCTGCACGCCAGGCACCCGTTGCAGCAGGTCGGTGACGCTGGAGGGTTGCAGGCGGTCGATATCGTCGCGGGTGAACACGGTGTTGGCGGCGCTGCTGTCGTTGCGCGCCTCTACCTGGCGGTTGGCGCTGATCAGCGTGTCGGGCAGCTTGAGGGCCTGTTCGCGATCGAGGTTGTCGGCCAGCAGTTGGCCGGTGGGCAGCAAGGCAAGGGGCAGGGCGAGGAGGGCGGGTTTCATCGACAATCCGTGGCGCTTGGCGAGCGAGGCAGGGGCCGGGGATAACTCCTGTAGCCGCTGCCGAAGGCTGCGATCGGCCCCGAAGGGCCGTCGCTTTTGAGGCTTACAGGCCGAGCAGGCGCAGGCGTTCCCGCACGGCGGCTTCGATGCCGGCTTCGTCCAGGCCGCATTCGGCCAGCATCTGCGCAGGCTTGGCGTGCTCGACATAGAGGTCCGGCAAGCCCAGGTGCAGGATCGGCTTGAGGATCGCCTCGTGCGCCAGGAACTCGCTGACCGCGCCGCCGGCGCCGCCCATGATGGCGTTCTCTTCGACGGTCACCAGCAGTTCGTGGCTGGCGGCGATCTCGCGCACCAGGGCTTCATCCAGCGGCTTGACGAAACGCATGTCGACCACGGTGGCGTCCAGCTTGTCGGCGACTTTCAGCGCCTCGGCCAGTTGCACACCGAACACCAGCAGGGCGACTTTGCTGCCCTGGCGGCGCACCACGCCCTTGCCGATCTCGATCGGCTGCAGGTCTTTCTCGATGGTGGCGTTCGGGCCGGTACCGCGCGGGTAACGCACGGCGGCCGGGCCGTTGTACAGGTGGCCGGTGCTGAGCATCTTGCGCAGCTCGTTCTCGTCGCTCGGGGTCATCACCACCATGCCGGGGATGCAGCGCAGGAACGACAGGTCGAAGCTGCCGGCGTGGGTCGGGCCGTCTTCGCCCACCAGGCCGGCGCGGTCGATGGCGAACAGCACGTCGAGGTTCTGCACCGCTACGTCATGCACAAGCTGGTCGTAACCGCGCTGCAGGAAGGTCGAATAGATCGCCACCACCGGCTTGGCGCCTTCGCAGGCCATGCCGGCCGCCAGGGTCACGGCGTGCTGCTCGGCAATCGCCACGTCGAAGTAGCGCAGCGGGAAACGCTCGCTGAAGGCCACCAGGTCCGAGCCTTCCTTCATCGCCGGGGTAATGCCCACCAGGCGTGGGTCGGCGGCGGCCATGTCGCACAGCCATTCGCCGAACACACCGGAGTACTTCGGCCCGCCGGCCTTTTTCGGCGCGGCGGCGGGGCTGTCCAGGGGATCGAGCTTGGTGATGGCGTGGTAGCCGATCGGGTCGACTTCCGCCGGGGCGAAACCCTTGCCCTTTTTGGTCACCACGTGCAGGAACTGCGGGCCCTTGAGGTCGCGCATGTTACGCAGGGTGGCGATCAGGGTTGGCAGGTCGTGGCCATCGATCGGGCCGATGTAGTTCCAGCCCAGTTCTTCGAACAGGGTGCCGGGAACCAGCATGCCCTTTGCGTATTCTTCGGTGCGACGGGCGATTTCCCAGGCGCCGGGCAGGCGCGACAGCACCTTCTTGCTGCCTTCGCGCATGCTGGCGTAGGTGCGGCTGGAGAGGATCTTGGCCAGGTAGTTGGACAGGCCGCCGACGTTACGCGAGATCGACATGTCGTTGTCGTTGAGGATCACCAGCATGTTGGCGTCCACTTCCGGCGCGTGGTTCAGCGCCTCGAAGGCCATGCCCGCGGTCAGGGCGCCGTCGCCGATCACCGCGATCGCCTTGCGCTCGCTGTTCAGCAGGCGGGCGGCAATGGCCATGCCCAGCGCCGCACTGATCGAGGTGCTGGAATGGCCGACGCCAAAGGTGTCGTACTCGCTCTCGGAACGCCGTGGGAAGGCGGCCAGGCCGTCCTTCTGGCGCAGGCTGGCCATGCGCTCGCGGCGACCGGTGAGGATCTTGTGCGGATAAGCCTGATGACCCACGTCCCACACCAGACGGTCGTCCGGCGTGTCGAAGACGTAATGCAGCGCGATGGTCAGCTCGATGACGCCCAGGCCGGCACCGAAATGCCCACCGGTCTGGCCGACCGTATAGAGCAACTCCAGGCGCAACTCATCGGCCAGGGTTTCCAGCTCGGCTTCGCCTAACCGGCGCAGGCCGTCCGGCGTGTTGGCACGGTCGAGCAGGGGCGTGGTCGGGCGCTTGCGGGGAATCTCATGAAACGTCGTGGGCATCAGGCGAATCGTTATAGGTATAAAAGAGGCGGCAGTTTACCTTATGCATCGCAAGCTGCCCACGCAGAGCGCGGAACTTGGCCGATATGCGGTCTGCCGCGCCGGGGTCGATCAACTGCGTCGTTCGACGATATAACGCGCCAGCTCCCGCAGGGGCTCGGCGCCCGCGTCAAAGGGTCGCAGTGCGTGCAGGGCCTGATCGCGCAGCTCCAGGGCATAGGCCTTGGCCGCTTCCAGGCCGAGCAGGGCCGGGTAGGTCGGTTTGTCCCGCGCGATGTCGGCTCCCTGGCGTTTGCCGAGGGTCGCGGTATCGCTTTCCACGTCGAGAATGTCGTCCTGCACCTGGAAGGCCAGGCCGATGGCCTGGGCATAGGTCTGCAGGGACTTGAGTTCGTCTTTCTCGGCCCGGCCGCTGGCCAGGGCGCCGAGCTTGACGCTGGCCTCGATCAGCGCGCCGGTCTTGTGCCGGTGCATGTATTCCAGGGCTTTCTGGTCGAGCTTGAGGCCCACCGAACCGAGGTCGATGGCCTGGCCGCCGACCATGCCCGCCGGGCCCGCCGCCAGCGCCAGGGCGCTGACCATCTGCAGGCGGATCTCGGCGCTCGAATCGCTCAGGCGCGGGTCGAGCAGGGCGCTGAAGGCCAGGCTCTGCAAACCGTCGCCGGCGAGAATCGCGCAGGCTTCATCGAAGGCTTTGTGGGTGGTCGGCTGGCCGCGACGCAGATCGTCGTCGTCCATCGCCGGCAAATCGTCGTGCACCAGGGAATAGGCGTGGATCAGCTCCACCGCGCAGGCGGCGCCGTTGGCTTGCTCCGGCCGGGCGCCGAGGGCTTCGCAGGCGGCGTAGGCCAGCAGCGGGCGTACGCGCTTGCCGCCGTTCATCACGCTGTAGCGCATGGCCTCGTAAAGACGGGCCAGCTCCGGGCTTGGCGCGTGGAACAGGGTTTCCAGTGCAGCATTGACCCGGGCCTGACTGCTGGCCTGATAGGCCGCGATCATTCTGGCTGTTCCGCGTCGAAGGGTTCTTCGGCCAGCTCGCCATCGCGTTCCAGCAGGATCTGCACCTTCTGCTCGGCCTGGGCCAGCGCCGCCTGGCAATCGCGGGTCAGGCCGATGCCTTGCTCGAAGGCGGTCAACGAGTCTTCCAGCGACAGCTCGCCGTTCTCCAGACGCTCGACCAGCGTTTGCAGGTCGGCGAGGGATTGTTCGAAATCTAAGGCAGCTTTTTTGCGGGCCATGGCGGCTATCCCGGTTGACGTTAAACCGGCGCGACACTAGCAGACATGGGGGGTTGGGGCAAATGAGCAGGGGGCGGAGGCCTTCTTCAGTCGCCTTGATAAGGCGTCTGTTTTCGGTGGATCGTGGTGGGTTTCAGGCAATTGGGCTTTGGTATGCCTTTTGGGTGGTGGCATTTTGGTATTGATGAGGCTTAGGATGATGAAGCCATATTTCTAACTTCAGGGAGAAGTACATGAGTAATAAGTCATTCCGAGTCACGTTCACTCGCGGCGATAGCTCTTCTGTTATCACCAGTACTGTCCAAGCTTCGAGCGCTAGCCAGGCAAAGGAAAAAATCAAGGAAAGAGAGCGTGGAAAGGCCAAAATCATCTCGGCAGTAGAGCAATAAGACACTCAAGTTCGATCAGGCGGGGTGGGTGACTCTCTGCTCCGCTTTTTCAGCGGTTTCAACGATGTTGTTCGGTAGAGCTGACGGAGCTGAATTATGGACGATGAAGAACAGCAGGAAAAACGCTCGATCTATTACGATTTGGGCGATGCCTATAACGAGGTGAAAGGTGCCAGTGGCGCGAAGGAAACAGCGATCACTGGTGCTGTGCTAGCGGGTAAGACCTTATTCAATACCTCGATTTGGGCAGGAAAGTTGGGAATCGAAATGATCAAGAACCTTCCTGAAGCCATGGAAAAACAACGTGAGCGAATGGAAGCCGAAAAAGCTAAAAAGTAGCAGCCATGAGGGGCTCGTCTGAGCCCCATTCAAATGAGCTCCTTCCAAGTGATTCACAGGTTCGACAGACAGCGCTGACAGTGAGTCAAATTTGTACAGTTGATCACTCTGATCTGTACCGACCAGTCCCCAGACCTTGCCTTCTCTTGTAGCAGATTGGTGTCCACAGTCCTGTGTCGCCATTTCTTGCTTTACGACAAGGAAAGTTGCGCGCACTTGCCTTGCAATGCCCCATCGTTGATTGGCAAGGAGAAGCTGCAATGAGTGTTTTTCGAAGTGTATTGGGGGCCTGTGTGCTGCTTGGCAGCTGTGCCAGCAGCCTGGCGCTGGCCGGTGGGGCCGAGGGTTTGCAGCGGGTGAAGGTCGACCTGGTCGCGCCGCCGCTGGTGCATCCCCATGAGCAGGTGGTCAGCGGGCCGCCCAAGGTGGTGCAGTTCCGCATGAGTATCGAAGAGAAAAAAATGGTCATCGACGACCAGGGCACCACGCTCCAGGCCATGACCTTCAATGGCTCCATGCCCGGCCCGACCCTGGTGGTGCACGAGGGTGACTATATAGAGCTGACGCTGGTCAATCCGGCGACCAACAGCATGCCCCACAATGTCGACTTTCACGCGGCCACCGGCGCCCTGGGCGGGGCGGGCCTGACCCAGGTGGTGCCAGGGCAGGAAGTGGTGCTGCGCTTCAAGGCCGACCGCAGCGGCACCTTTGTCTATCACTGCGCGCCGCAAGGCATGGTGCCGTGGCACGTGGTGTCGGGCATGAACGGCGCGCTGATGGTGCTGCCCCGTGACGGCCTGCGCGACCCGCAGGGCAAACCCCTGCATTACGACCGCGTCTACACCATCGGCGAGTCCGACCTGTATATCCCCAAGGACAAGGACGGCCACTACAAGGACTACCCGGACCTGGCGTCCAGTTACCAGGACACCCGCGCGGTCATGCGCACCCTGACCCCGAGCCACGTGGTGTTCAACGGCCGTGTCGGCGCCCTGACCGGGGCCAACGCGCTGACCTCCAAGGTTGGGGAGAGCGTGCTGTTCATCCACTCCCAGGCCAACCGCGACAGCCGTCCGCACCTGATTGGCGGCCATGGCGACTGGGTCTGGACCACCGGCAAGTTCGCCAACCCGCCGCAACGCAACATGGAAACCTGGTTTATCCCTGGCGGTTCCGCGGTGGCGGCGCTGTACACCTTCAAGCAACCGGGGACCTACGTGTACCTCAGCCATAACCTGATCGAGGCCATGGAACTGGGGGCCCTGGCCCAGATCAAGGTGGAGGGGCAGTGGGACGATGACCTGATGACCCAGGTGAAAGCGCCGGGGCCGATCGTCGAGCCCAAGCAATAGGAAGAGGGGCGGGGATATTGCTCAGGTCTTGATCATTTCGTAAAAGTCCGTAATATCCCCGCCATGCTCATCGATCAAATCAAAGCGCTGGCCAGCGACATCCGCATGCAGATGCTTGAATGGCTGAAGGACCCGGAAGGCAACTTTCCGCCCCAGGGGCATGACGCACCGAAAGAAATCGGCATCTGCATGACTCACCTGCAGCACAAGGCCGCGCTTTCGGCGTCCAGCACCTCCAGCCATTTGGCGATCCTGCAGCAGGCGGGTCTGGTCGAGGCCACGCGCATTGGCAAGTGGACTTACTTTCGCCGTAACGAAGCCGCCATTGCGGCCTTTACCGAGCAACTGAAGCGCGAGCTCTGAGTTTTTTTACTTGAACATTTCGTTATTTTTCGAAATGAAAAGGCAACCCAGGAGGATCTGTTCATGAAAGCAATCTACGTACAACCCGGTGGTGGCTACGACAACGTGGTGGTCGGCGAGGCTCCGGCCGCGGCGCCACAAGCGGGCGAAATTACCGTGCGCCTGCGCGCCAGTTCCCTCAACTACCACGATTTCGCGGTGGTCAGCGGCATGTGGGGCCCGACCGAGTCGCGCATCCCGATGGCCGATGGCGCCGGCGAAGTGATCGCCGTGGGCGAGGGGGTCAGTGAATTCGCCGTTGGCGACTCGGTGGTCAGCACCTTTTTCCCCGAATGGCTGGATGGCAGGCCCAATGTCGTCGGCTTTGCCACGGTGCCGGGCGACGGCCTGGACGGTTACGCCCGTGAAGTCGTTACCGCTCGCGCCACCGCCTTCACCCGTGCGCCCAAGGGCTGGAGCCACGCCGAAGCCGCGACCCTGACCACCGCCGGTCTCACTGCCTGGCGTGCGCTGGTGGACGACGGCCGGGTGACTGCTGGCGACACCGTGCTGGTGCAAGGCACCGGCGGCGTGTCGATCTTCGCCCTGCAATTCGCCAAGATGCTCGGCGCCACCGTGATCGCCACCTCGTCCAGCGATGCCAAGCTGGAACGGCTGAAAGCCCTCGGTGCCGATCACCTGATCAACTACCGCAAGGACCCTACCTGGGGCGAAACCGTGCAGAAACTCACTGCCGGCCGTGGCGTCGACCACGTGATCGAAGTCGGCGGCCCGGCCACCCTGGAACAGTCGATGATCGCCGCCCGGGCCGGTGGCCATATCTCGGTGATAGGCATCCTGACCGGCGTGGCGGGTGAGTTCCCGATCGTCACCGCGCTGGTCAAGCAACTGCGCCTGCAAGGCGTGCTGGTGGGTAACCGCCGGCAGCAGCAGGACATGGTCCGCGCCATCGATGCCAACGGCATGCATCCGATCCTCGACAAGCATTTCGCCCTGGAGGCGATAGTCGATGCCTTCCGCTACCAGGAAAGCAACCAGCACTTCGGCAAGATCATTCTCGATATCTGACCCTGCCTGGCCGGCCGCCGCGGATCACTCGCTCTGATCCGTGGTGGCCAGCACCTCGTTGATCTTCCAGCAGCCTTTGTCCTTGACCAGCAGCAGGTCGACGATCTGCGTGGTGTCCGGCGTATTGCCCAGGGTCACCGACTCGCGCGCCGAGGCGCCTTGCACCTGCGGTTCGCTGACCTTGATCTGGGTCAGCCACTCATCCATGTAGTCCTGGGTCTTGAGGAAGTAGTCCTCTTCCAGCCCTTCGGGGCTGCTCATCTGCTTCTTGATCCGTTCGATCAGCGTTTGGGTGACGTACTGCTGCAGGTGCGGCAGGTCATCGGTGATCGGGTCTTTTTCGTTGCTGAAACTTTCCAGGTACCAGTTGTAGAAGGCCTCGGCCACCGGCTTGGGCGAGCTGGCGCAGTCGGCGAGGGCGAGGGGTTGATGGAAAGCCGCGGCGAGGAGCAGCAGGGGGAACAGCTTTCTCATGGGGCGTCCTTACAGGGAAGTGGGGGGGCTTTAAGGCATTGAGACAGCAAGAAAGGGTCGGCTGTTCGATTTCACCACGCGATGGCGCGGATCGCTATCGGCCTGTGCGCTGGCAGTGCTTTGCAATACAAATACGCTTTCAAATACTGTAGTCTTGAAACTACAGTTGCGGGATGATCGAGATCAAACAGATCGCGACCTTTATGGAGTGGGAAAACAGGCTCAAGGATCCCAGAGCCAGGGCGTTGATCGCTGCGCGGATTTTTCGCCTGGCCAACGGCCTTGCCGGGGACGTGTCTCCGGTGGGCGAAGGCGTCAGTGAGTTGCGCATCCATTACGGGCCGGGCTACCGGGTTTACTTCCAGCAGTGCGGCCTGCAACTCGTCATCCTGTTATGCGGCGGCGACAAGAGTCGCCAGAGCCGCGATATAGAACTGGCCAAATACCTGGCCCATCGTTGGAGTCGATCATGAACGAACCGCTTTTCGACTATGACCCCGCCACGTCCCTGCGTGACCCGCAGGCCATTGCCCTGTTCATGGCGGACGCCTTCGAGACCGGCGATGCCGGCTACATCGCCAAAGCCTTGGGCGTGGTGGCGCGGGCCAAGGGCATGACCGAACTGGCCCATGAAACCGGGCTGTCCCGCGAGCAGCTGTACCGCTCGTTCAGTGACAAGGGCAACCCGACCCTGAAGACCCTGCTGGCGGTGATGCGCGCCCTGGGGCTGGAGATGACGGCGCGGGTGCATGGGGCGTCTTGATGAGAGTGGCGGTCGCATCCAGCCCCATAAAGGTTTTACTTCAGGCTTGCAGAGGGCCGATCAATAAGAGCGCCTCTATAAAGAGGGGCGAATGAATATTCGCCCCGTTCCTGCCTTCGGCTACTTGAGCCTTTAACGCAAGGCCGTGGCCTCGGTCGGCCGATTGGCATCGAGCAGTGCGTTCACTACGGCATTGGCCATTTCCACCGAGTGGATCATCGACCAGATCAGCCCGCGTTCCACACCGCTGGCGCGTTCGCTGATTTCATCGCTGACCTGTACCGCGCAATCGAGCAGCAGCGACACATGGACCAAGGCTTCTTCGGCGCTGATGCCGGGGCGGACATTGAACAGAGAGTCACGGCCCACGGCGGTGGAGGCGGTGTCTCTCAGGCTATTGAGAATCGAAGGCTCATGATTGTTCGAGACCAGGGCCAGGCGGATGCGCTGGGTGGCGAGGTCGTGTTCGGGGGTTCTGAATTGCCCGGGCAGGGGCATGGGTGGATCGGGGACCAGCTTTTTCATGGTGCATCTCCAGTGTAAGTGGAGCTGCCAGTTGTCGCTGCTAAACGAGTGGGTGGCAGCTGTACGCAGGTTAGCAGACCGGACACTAGAAACCGGCGCACCCTAGGGTGCCCTGCGCACAGCCACCATGACGTGCTGACTCGGTCAGACGGTAGGTGATGCTATGCGCCTAGTGTGAAGCTCCGAGCTGCTAAACCCGGTCACTGAATGGGCAGTGACAGGTCGAGCCTAGAGAGCAGGTTTTATAGGCGCAAGCAGGTGGGAGTTTCTAGGAAAAGTCGCTCAATAGAAAGCGAAGAACCTTACGTCGAGCGGGCTGAATGGCGCAGGTAGGGCTGCCTCATTGTTCTGAACCGCACGCTGGCCAACCCTCACCCCCGCCCCCCGCCGTCACAGATAAAGTCAATGAACGCCCGCAGTTTCGGTGTGAGGTGGCGGCTCGATGGCCATACCACCTGGATGTTCAGGGTGCGCTGCACCCGATCGGGCAGGATCGATTCCAGTTCGCCGGCATCCAGTGCCTCGCGCACCGCGAATTCGGGGACGCAGGCGATGCCCAGGCCTTGCCTGGCCATGTGGATCAGCATGTCCAGGTTATTGCAGACCATGGTCGCCGGCACCTTCAGCTCGGCGCCTTCGGCGAGGCCCGTCAGCGGCCATTTTTCCAGCTTGCCTGTCGACGGCAGTTTGTAATGCAGACAGTGGTGCTCCTGCAGCTGCTCGACCGTGGCCGGGTAACCGTGGCTGGCAAAGTAGCTGGGTGCGCCCACCAGGTAGAAGCCGAAGCTGTCGAGTTTCCTGGCCATCAAGCGGGAGTCGTGCAACTGGCCGGTGCGCAGCACGGCGTCGAAGCCTTCCTCGACCACGTCCACCAGCCGGTCGGTGAAGTCCAGCTCCAGCTGGATGTCCGGATAACGCTGCATGAAGCGCGACAGGTGCATGAACAAAACGTTGCCCAGCAGCGGCAGGCTGATGCGCAGCTTGCCGCGTGGCGTCTCGCTGGAGCTGGAGAGTTCCTGCTCTGCGGCTTCCAGCTCGTTGAGCACTCGGCGGCAGCGTTCCAGGAACAGCGAGCCCTCGCTGGTCAGGTTGATGCTGCGGGTATTGCGGTGGAATAGCCGGGTGCCGAGTTTCTCTTCCATGCGGGCGATGCTCTTGCCCACGGCCGAGGCGGAGATCCCGAGCAAGCGGCCCGCCGCGACGAAACTGCGGCTTTCGGCGACCTGGACGAACACGGTGATGCCATTGAGCTTATCCAACACTCACTCCTTTGATTGCGGACAAAAATGTCCGTGGACCCCGGAATTGTAACCTCTGTTTCCCTACCGTGGCCGGTTCTACCATCGCTGCATCCAGTTCAACCATTCAGCAATTTGGGGTCAGCTATGTCAGTCAACGAACCGCTTCGCCCGCTACAGTCTCTTCGCTCGTTCGAGTCCACCCAGGTGGCCTCACGGATCGATGCCGTGCTCGAACAGACCCTGCACGACCAGCGCCTGGTGGGCGCCGTGGTGCTGGTGGCTCATCGCGGCGAGCTCATCTATCGCCGCGCGGCGGGCCTGGCCGACCGGGAAGCGCAAGTGCCGATGCGTGAAGATGCCTTGTTCCGGCTGTCTTCGGTCTCCAAGCCGATCGCTTCGGTGGCGGCGCTGGTGCTGGTCGCCCAGGGCAAGATCCAGCTGGACGATGACATCAGCCGCTGGTTGCCGTATTTCAAGCCAACCCTGAACGACGGCCAGCCCGCGACCATTACCCTGCGCCAGCTGCTGAGCCATACCGCCGGTCTTTCCTATGGCTTCCTGGAAAGCGCCGAGGGCGGCCCTTATCACGCCGCCGGGGTGTCCGACGGGCTGGAGCGCAGCGAGCTTTCGCTGGAAGAGAACCTGCGCCGCCTGGGCCAGATTCCATTGCAGTACAAACCCGGCAGCAACTGGGGCTACTCGATCGCCACCGACGTCCTGGGCGGGCTGATCGCCGCCGTGCATGGCACGACCCTCGCCGTGGCGATCGATCAATTGGTGGTCCAGCCACTGCAGTTGCACGACACCAGTTTCAAGGTTTCAGACGTCAGCCGCCTGACCGCGGCGTACCTGAACGATCAGCCACGGCCGCATCGTATCGAGGCGCTGGAAGTGGTCCCGGTCTTCGAGGGCACCGCGGGCATCAAGCTGGACCCGGCCCGGGCCCTGGACCCGCATGCCTATGACTCCGGTGGCTCGGGCCTGATCGGGAGCGCCGGTGAGTTCCTGACGCTGCTCGAAACCCTGCGCAAGGGTGGCGCGCCGCTGCTGCCTCAAGCCCTGGTCGATGAAATGACCAGCAACCAGACCGCCGATCTGGAGCTGGAAAACTGGCCCGGACGCGGCTTTGGCCTGGGCTTCACGGTGCTCAAGGACCCGGCGGCGGCGCAGACCGCCGAGTCGGCCGGCAGCTGGCGGCTGGGCGGCGCCTATGGGCATTCGTGGTTCGTCGACCCGGCCGAGCAATTGACGGTGGTCGCCTTCACCAACACCGCCTTCGAAGGCATGTTCGGGCAGTTCACTGTCGACCTGTGCAACGCCGTCTACGGCCAGTGAACAGGTGCCGGCCCCTACCAGCTGGGGGCCGGCACGCAAACATCGAATAAAGACGGTTCGCTCAGCGATCTGCATTGCCGTACCCCTCGCAACATTGCCTGCAAGTTCGCAACGCCATTGATGGTTTTTATCGGGAGCACGCTCGGCACGCGCACGCGTCGTCGGGCGCGCCGTGACTCTATGGGGATCGGATAATGAAAAAAGCAGAGTTCTACCATTCGCATGTGCACAGCAAACTCGATTCGCTCACGGGAATACGCTTTTTCGCCGCGGCTATGGTGTTCATGTTCCATGCGTCGCTGACCCGGATCATCGGTTTCAACCCCTACGCCGACAGCGACGTGATCGATGTCTTCCAGCGCATCTTCAGCGGTGGCGGCTGGCTCGGCGTGTCGTTCTTTTTCGTGCTCAGTGGCTTTGTGATCACCTGGTCGGCGCGCAAGGGCGACAGCCTGACCGGCTTCTGGAAGCGCCGCTTACTGAAGATCTACCCCAACCACATCGCCACCTGGCTGCTGGCGATGCTGCTGTTCAGCGTGCCGGCGGCCAGCGTGGCGATCTGGCTGCCCAATCTGTTGTTGGTGCATTCCTGGATTCCACGGATGGACACCTTCCTCAGCGTCAACGGCCCGTCCTGGTCGCTGTGCTGCGAGATGTTCTTCTATCTGCTGTTTCCCCTGGCGCTCAAGCTGGTCTGGAACATTGCCGAGCAGCGGCTGTGGCGCTGGGCCTGGGCGATGGTCGCGGGCCTGGCCCTGACGCAAGTCGCCATACGTCTGCTGGCCCCGGCCACGCCACTGATCAACGAGTACCCGATTTCCCTGAGCCAGTGGTGGTGGGCCTACTACTTCCCGCCCGCGCGGCTGTTCGAGTTCGTGCTGGGCATGCTCATGGCGCGGATCCTCATGGCCGGCCGCTGGATCGACCTGAGCGTGCCCTGGGCCTTCGCGCTGCTGGTCGGCAGCTACGTGGCGGCCATGTATGTGCCTTTCCAGTACAGCCTCAACCTGGTGACGCTGGTGCCGGTCGCGGCGCTGATCACCGCGATCGCCGCCAGCGACCTGAAGGATCGCAAAGGGTTGCTCAACACGCGCTGGATGGTCTGGCTGGGGGAGATCTCGTTCGGCTTCTACATGATCCACCTGCTGATCATGACCCTGGCGACCCAGCTGCTCGGCGGCCGCCTGTTCGATAACGGCAGCGCCACGCTGATCGTCGCGCTCACCTTCGCGCTCTCCATCTTCGGCGGCTGGCTGCTGTTCAACTTTGTCGAGCGCCCCGTCATGCAGCGTTGGGGCCGGACCGGCAAGGCCAGGGTGCTGGGCGGCAGCCTGGCCCAGCCCGAAGCAACGTCCTGACCCTCTCTCAACCAATGGCCTCATAACAGGGAAGTTGTTTTATGGACTCGATACGATCCGGGCGCTCGGGCAGCGCTCTCATGATTCGCGCCACGCTGGCCTGCGCCGTGGTGGTCGCGCTGGTAGTCGTGCTGCGTGGCGAACCGTCCACCACGGCGAAGGCCAGCGTGGCGCCGCCGGCCGCCGAAGTCGACGTGGCCATGGTGCTGTCCAGGCCCGTGACGGACTGGCAGAACTATTCCGGGCGGCTGGAGGCGGTCGAAAAGGTGGTCATCCGCCCCCTGGTATCGGGGACGATCGTCGCCGTGCATTTCAAGGACGGGGCGATCGTCAAGGAGGGCGACCTGCTGTTTGAAATCGACGCCAGGCCCTATGCCGCACGGGTCGAGGAAGCCCAGGCGAGCCTGGCCGCGGCCAAGTCGCGAAGCCAGTACACCGCCACCGACCTGGGCCGGGCCCAGCGGCTGATCAACTCCAATGCCATCGCCATGCGCGACCTGGACGAAAAGCAGAACGCCGCCAGCGAAGCCCAGGCCAATGTCAGGCAGGCCCAGGCGATACTCGACAGCGCTCGGCTGGACCTGGCCCACACCCGGATCACTGCCCCGGTCAGCGGGCGCATGTCCAATGCCCTGGTGACGACAGGCAATATCGTCAGCGCTGGGGAAAATGCCGCGCCGCTGAGCACCCTGGTATCGCTGTCGCCGATCTACGCCGCGTTCGACGTCGACGAGCAGACGTTCCTGCGTTACCTCAACCAAAGCAGTGCCCGGCCGGATGCGGTGCCGGTCATGCTCGGGCTGTCCAACGAAACGGATTTCCCACGGGAGGGCAAGCTGGCCTCGCTGGACAATCAGCTCGACCTGCAGTCGGCCACGTTGCGCGTGCGCGCCAGTTTCGACAACGCCGACGGCCTGCTCAGGCCCGGCATGCTGGCCCGGATCAAGCTTGGCGGTGGCCCTGAGCGCCAGGCGGTGTTGATCGATGACAGTGCGATAGGCACCGATCAAGACAAGAAATTCGTGCTGGTGGTGACCGCCAATGATCAGGTGGAGTACCGCCGCATCAGCCCCGGCAACCTGGTCGGCAATCTGCGCATCATCGATTCCGGCCTGCAGCCCGGCGAGCGGGTGGTGATCAACGGCCTGCACCGGGCACGGCCTGGGGATACCGTCAGGCCGCTGCTGGCCCAGCGCGCGGACGTGAGCACCCAGCCATGAATTTCTCCCGTTTCTTCATCGACCGGCCGATCTTCGCCGGCGCCCTGTCGACCCTGATCCTGCTGGCCGGGATCATCTCGCTGTTCCGCCTACCGGTCTCGGAGTATCCCGATGTGGTGCCGCCGCTGATCGTGGTCAACGCCCAGTACCCGGGCGCCAACCCGGCGGTGGTGGCGCAGACGGTCGCGGCGCCGCTCGAGGAGCAGATCAACGGTGTCGAGGACATGCTGTACATGCAGTCGCAGGCCAACAGCGACGGCAACCTCACACTCAGCGTCACGTTCAAGGTCGGCACCGATCCGGACAAGGCCCAGCAACTGGTGCAGAACCGGGTCTCGCAAGCGCTGCCGCGGCTGCCCGAGGACGTGCGCCGGCTGGGGGTGGTGACGATGAAGTCGTCGTCGACCCAGACGCTGGCCATCCACCTGGTTTCCCCCGATGACCAGTACAACGCTACCTACCTGCGCAACTACGGCATTCTCAACATCAAGAACCAGCTGGAGCGTATCCCGGGCGTCGGCGAGGTGCGCATCTGGGGCGGTGGCGACTACGCGATGCGCATCTGGCTGGACCCGCAGAAAGTCGCCCAGCGCGGCTTGAGCGCCAACGATGTGGTCGCGGCGATCCGCGAACAGAACGTCCAGGTGGCCGCCGGGGTCATCGGCGGTCAGCCGATGCGCACGGATGTCGCGCAACAACTGTCGGTCAATACCCTGGGGCGCCTGAAATCGGAAAAGGAATTCGGCGACATCATCCTCAAGAGCTCTGCCGGCGGCGCGGTGACGTTCCTGCGCGATGTGGCCCGGGTCGAACTGGCGGCTTCGGACTACGGCTTGCGCTCACTGGTCGACGGCAAGCCAGCGGTGGGTTTCGGGGTGTTCCAGATGGCTGGCGGCAATGCCCTGGCGATCTCCGCGCAGGCGCGCGAAATCATGCGCCAGGCCAAGGAAGACATGCCCGCCGGGGTCGACTACAAGATCGTGTTCGACCCCACCCAGTTCGTTCGCTCCAGCATTCTGGCGGTGATCCAGACCCTGCTCGAATCGACGCTGCTGGTGGTGCTGGTGGTCATCCTGTTCCTGCAGACCTGGCGCGCCTCGATAATCCCGCTGCTGGCCATGCCCGTGTCGATCATCGGCACCCTGTCATTGATGCTGGCCTGCGGTTTTTCGATCAATGCGCTGTCGCTGTTCGGGATGGTGCTGGCCATCGGCATCGTGGTCGACGATGCGATCGTGGTGGTCGAGAACGTCGAGCGCAACATTGCCCTGGGCCTTACGCCCAAGGCCGCTTCCTATAAGGCAATGGACGAAGTCAGCAAGCCGATCATCGCGATCACCCTGACCCTGGTGAGTGTGTTCGTGCCGCTGGCGTTCATGCCTGGGTTGACCGGACAGTTCTATCAGCAGTTCGCGTTGACCATCGCCATCTCGACCCTGATCTCGGCGTTCAACTCCCTGACCTTGTCGCCCGCCCTGTGTGCGCTGCTGCTCAAGGGGCATGACCAGCCGCGGGATCGGCTCAGTCGCGGGATCGATCGGCTGCTGGGACCCTTGTTCAGCCGCTTCAACCGGCTGTCGGCGCGAGGCGAGCAGTCCTACGGCAATAACCTGGGCCGGGTTATCCAGCGCAAAAGCATGACCCTGGGCCTGTACGCCGTGTTGCTCGGCCTGACGGCCTGGCTCGGCCATTCGTTGCCCGGCGGTTTCGTCCCGGCCCAGGACAAGGAGTTCCTGGTCGGCCTGGCCCAGCTGCCCAACGGCTCCTCGCTCGAACGCACCGAGCAGGTGATCCAGCGGATGAACGAAATCGCCCTGAAACAACCGGGCGTGGCCCACACCCTGGAATTTCCCGGCATGTCGGTCAATGGCCTGATGAACTCGTCAAGCGCGGGCATCATCTTTGTCATCCTCGAACCGTTCGCCGACCGGCACGGTTCGCAAACCAGCGCCACGGCCATCGCGGCGGCATTGAACCAGCAATTCTCCGCCATCAAGGAGGCGTTCACCGGGGTCTTTCCGCCGCCTCCGGTGTTGGGGCTGGGGACCCTGGGCGGGTTCAAGCTGCAACTGGAAGACCGTGGCGCGCTGGGCTTCGAAAAGCTCGATGCAGCGGTACGTGCCTTCCTCAAGCAAGCCGCGCAGGCACCCGAGCTGGGGCCGAGCTTTTCCAGCTACCAGATCGACGTTCCGCAGCTGAAGGTCGATCTGGACCGGATCAAGGCCAAGCAATCGAATGTCGCGATGACCGATGTGTTCGACACCTTGCAGGTCTATCTGGGCTCGCTGTACGTCAACGATTTCAACCTGCTGGGACGGGTCTACCAGGTGCGGGTGCAGGCCGATGCGCCGTTCCGGGCCCATGCCGACGATATTGGCCAGCTGAAGGCGCGCAACGCCGACGGCAACATGGTGCCGCTGGGCAGCCTGGTGGAGGTCCATCCCACGTACGGGCCGGAAATGGTGGTGCGCTACAACGGCTACACCGCCGCCGACCTGAACGGTGGCCCGGCCCCCGGTTATTCGTCCGGCCAGGCCCAGGCCGCGGTGGAACGGATTGCCGCCGAGACGCTGCCCAAGGGCATCAAGTTCGAATGGACCGAGCTGACCTACCAACAGATCATTTCCGGCGACTCCACCGTGTGGATCCTGCTGATCTGCATGCTGCTGGTGTACCTGGTGCTGGCGGCGCTGTACGAAAGCCTGCTGTTGCCGGTGGCCATCCTGCTGATCGTGCCCATGGGCATCATGTCGGCGCTGCTGGGTGTCTGGCTGACCCAGGGCGACAACAACATCTTTACCCAGATCGGCCTGATGGTCCTGGTGGGGCTGGCCAGCAAGAACGCCATCCTGATCGTCGAGTTCGCCCGGGAACTCGAACTGCAGGGGCAGGGCATCGTCCGCGCCGCCGTCCAGGCCAGCCAGCTGCGCCTGCGCCCGATCCTGATGACCTCCATCGCTTTCATCATGGGCGTCGTGCCCCTGGTGCTCTCCACCGGCGCCGGCGCCGAGATGCGCCACGCCATGGGCGTCGCGGTGTTCTTCGGCATGCTCGGGGTAACCCTGTTCGGGCTGTTGTTCACCCCGGTGTTCTATGTCGCGCTGCGGCTGCTCGCCACCCGCCGGACCCCTGCGGTCCAGGCCGCGCCCGAGCCGCCCATTGCGGAGCTGACGGTCCGTTGAGAACGGAACGGGAGGCGGTTTTTCAGGATTCGCAAGCACTCTACAGTCATCTGCAATCAATGAAACAAGGGGACAGTCAATGACACGCGTCGTGCGTTTTAGCCAATACGGTGGTCCTGAAGTACTCAGGATCGATGACATCGAGGTTCCCGCTCCGGGGCCCGATGAGGTACGGATCAGCGTCAAGGCGATCGGCCTGAACCGGGCGGAGTCGATGTTCCGTTCCGGCCAGTACCTGGAACAGGCCGAGTTTCCTTCCCGACTGGGGTATGAGGCGGCGGGCATCGTCGAGGCCGTCGGGGCCCGGGCCGGCGAGTTCGCGGTGGGCGATATCGTCAGCCTTGTGCCGCCGATCTCGATCGCGCAGTGGGGCACCTATGCCGAACTCGCGGTGCTGCCGGCCGCGATGCTGGTCAAGCATCCCGCCAGCCTGTCGTTCGCCGAGGCCTCGGCGGTATGGATGCAGTACGTCACGGCCTGGGGCGCGTTGATCCAGGTTGCCGCCCTGCAGCCGGGGGAGTTCGTGCTGATCACGGCCGCTTCGAGCAGTGTCGGCCTGGCGGCGATCCAGATTGCCAACCAGGTCGGGGCGATCCCGATCGCCGTCAGCCGCACCGCGGCCAAGCACGAACAGTTGCTGGCGGCCGGCGCGGCGCATGTGCTGACCAGCGAGCAGGCGGACTTCAATCGACAGGTCGAGCGGATTACCTCGGGCCAGGGCGCCCGGGTGATCTTCGATCCGGTGGGTGGGCCGTTCCTGGAACAACTGGTCGATGCCGCGGCCCGCGGCGGGATCATCCTGGTGTATGGCGCCTTGAGCAGCGAGCCGTCGCCTTTCCCGCTGTTCAAGGTCCTGAGCAAGAGCCTGACGCTGCGCGGCTACCTGCTGCACGAGATCACCTCCCGGCCTGAGTTGCTCGAGGCCGGCAAGGCCTATGTGATCGCCGGCCTGGAGGCGGGGACGCTGCGCCCGGTGATTGCCCGGACCTTCGCCTTCGAGCAGATCGTCGATGCCCACCGCTATCTGGAGGCCGGCGATCAGTTCGGCAAGGTGGTGGTCACGCTGGAGTCCGTGTCATGAAAATGCTCCATCCGATCTACTTCCTGGCCCTGGGCCTGTTCGGCGTCTACACCATCGAGTTCGGCGTGGTCGGGATCCTGCCGGTGATCATCGAGCGCTTCGCCATCAGTGCTTCGCAGGCGGGGCTGCTGGTGGGGCTGTTCGCGCTGATCATCGCGGCCTGCGGCCCGATCATGGTGTTGCTGCTGTCGCGCTTCAACCGCAAGAAGGTCCTGACCCTCGCGCTGTTCGTCTTTGCCGGCACCAGCGTGTTGTCGGCCTATGCGCCGAACTTCGAATCGCTGATGGTGTTGCGCATCATCCCGGCGCTGTTTCACCCGGTGTATTTTTCCCTGGCCTTCGTCGCGGCCACCTCGCTCTATCCGCCTGGAGAGTCGACCCGTGCCGCGGCCAAGGCGTTCGTCGGCACCAGCATGGGCATGGTGCTGGGGGTGCCGCTGACGACACTGGTCGCCGCGCAATTCTCCTACGAGGCGTCGTTCCTGTTCTGCGCCCTGGTCAACTGCATCGCCGGCCTGGGGATCATCGCCAGGCTGCCGGACGCGCCCGGCAATCGGGCCGTGTCCTATGGCGACCAACTGGCCATCCTGCGCAAGTTCCCGCTGTGGCTGAACATTACCGCCTCGACGCTGATCTTTGCCGCGATGTTCTCCGTGTACAGCTATTCGGCCGAGTACCTGGCCCGGGAAGCCGGGATGAGCGCGCAACTGATCAGCATCCTGCTGGTGGTCTTCGGTATCGGCGGCGTTGCCGGCAACCTGTATGCCGGCAAGCTGATCGGCCAGAACATGGTCCGCACGACGATCCTGCACCCGATCCTGCTGGCGGGCGCCTACGGCTTGCTGTACCTGTTCGCCGGCCCGTCGCTGCTGACCATGCTGGTGATCGTGGTGATCTGGGGCGCGACCCATACCAGCGGGCTGATCGTCACGCAGATCTGGCTGACCTCCGAAGCGCCGGAGGCCCCGGAATTCGCCACCGGCATCTACATCTCGTTCATCAATCTGGGCGTGACCATAGGGTCGACAACTGGCGGCTGGTTCCTGGCGCGCCTGGGCTTGCAGGGCACTCTCTACAGTGGTTTGCTGTTCGCCGCGCTGGCCTTGATGGTCATCGTGGTCAAAGTCCTGTTTTTCAGTGCCGCACCGCGCAAGGGAGGCGCGCCCGTCGCGGCAGACTGAGTTCTACGATGCAGGGTGGCCCGCACGGATGAGGGTTTTTTCATCCGTGCGCGGCTGGCATCGGCTTTACGTTCCCAACCAAGGATCTCCAGGATGGAAGCCTTTGGGTCGACCGCCTGGGTTGTTTTTCCATTGAGAATCGATCGAGGCCTCATGAATCCCTTGACTGTGTCCAACCCCTCCTGCAACTGGCCCACGGGGCTGGAGTCGCGCGACAGCAGCATGTTCGACTGGGAAAACCTTCGCCATTACGTCACCTTCGCCCGCACCCAGTCGCTCAGCAGCGCGGCACGCGAGCTGGGCGTCGAGCATGCCACGGTGGCGCGACGGATAGCGGCGCTGGAGTCGTCGCTGAACCTCAAGCTGGTCGACCGGCGCAAACGCAACTACGAGATCACGCCGTTCGGCCACCGCATCGCGGAAATCGCCGGGCGGATGCAGAAGGACGCCAAGGCGATTTCCAAGGTGGCGCTCTCCGTGCAGACCGAGATGGTCGCCGATCTCGCGGTCAGCGCGCCGCCGTTGCTGACCTCGGAGTTCATCGCCCCGCACCTGGGGCGCCTGCGCCGTGAACACCCGTCGATCAATGTCAGCCTGTTGATGCAGGACGATATCGGCACGCTGTGCAATCCCGAGCCGGACCTGATGATCCGCCTGTGCCGGCCGACCCAGATGGACCTGGTGGCGCGCAAGATAGGGACGGTGTCTTTTGGCCTGTACGGCAGCCAGGGCTACCTGGCGGAGCACACCAGCGAGCAATACGAATACATCGTCTATGACGACAGCATGGAGCATTCCCGGCAACAGATGTGGTTGCGCGAGGTCGCCGGGGAGCGCCCGGTGGTGCTGCGCGCCAGAAGTCTCGAAGTCCAGGCCTCGGCGGCCCGCGCCGGCATCGGCATTGCCTTGCTGCCCAACTTCTATGGCCTGAAAGACCCCGAATTGGCAAAGGCGCAGTTTCATTATGCGGACTTGATGATCGATATCTGGCTAGTGGTTCATGAGGATTTGCGCAAAGAGGCACCCATTCGTTCGTTAATGGACTTCCTGGTCAGCTGCTTTCCAACTGAGCAATTCTTTTAAAAGCGTTTTTACAGGGGGGCGTAGTTCAGTCTGGTGTTAACACAAGGTGAATTTTTTAACCCCCCAGGGTAAATACGGGGAGTTTACAAACAAGCGGGCAGATTTCAGTATCAGCCCCATAACAAGAAACATGCTTGCTCCCCCGACGGTTGAAAACCCATGCCAGGGTTTTCAATAGTCCCCCACCCGGATACGGCACACGCTTCTCCGGTTGCGGTCTGAAACCATAATAAAAAAAACAGCGAAGAATTCGATTGTCCAACGATATTGATTCGCTGGCCGTCGAAGCTCTGATGTTGAAAAACATTTATCAAGTTCTGCTCTTGGCCTCTCTGGCCCTCGACTCATGCCTGTAAAAAGCGTTTGGGAATAATCCTGCATTACGGTCACGTTACTACTAACGAAACCCGGGACGTACTTGCGTGCGCTTCCAGAGTTTTATAGCGAGCTCACAGAAGGAATTGGGATCATGAATAACGTAAAGATTATTGATGTAACGCTCCGTGATGGTGGTTATCGTAACAACTTCGAGTTCACCACCGATTATGCCGCCAATGCTGTCGGACACCTTGTCGACGTGGGGGTTGGGCATGCCGAGATCGGTTATTGCAACGGTTCTTTCATACGCAAGAAAGAACACGGACTGAGCAGTTCGGTCAGCCCTGAATATATTGAATCGCTGCGTCGTGCCGCGCGCGGTCAACTAGGGCTGTGTGTCATGGTGCATCCGCGTAATGTGACGGGCGAAGACTTTGAAATGCTCGCCGAACATGGCGTCGGAATGATCCGGGTGTGTTTGCGTGCCGAGCAACTTGAACAAGGCGTGGCAACTATCGAGTTAGCCAAGTCGTTCAACTTTCAGGCCAGCGCCAATATCACCCACATCACCACGCAAACACCGGGAACCGTGACGGATATGGCATTGCGCGCGGAAGGCGCCGGGGCCGATGTCATTTATTTCGCCGACTCTAATGGCAATATGATTCCGGATGATGTCGAACGGCTAGTAAGTCGGATATCCAGAAGAGTCCATGTGCCCCTGGGGTTCCATGCGCACAATAATCTTTCCCTGGCGCTTTCCAACTCCATCGCGGCCGTCGAGGCCGGTGCCGAATATATCGACACTTCGATTTGCGGCATGGGCAAGGGCGCGGGCAACTTGCACCTGGGCATGTTTATCGCCTATCTGGAGCGGGTCGGAAGTGCCAATGGCTACGACTTGGTCAAGGCCCTGCAGTTGTCCGAATACACCGCGCAGAGCGTTCCACTGAGCAGCCTGCCGACCCCGCTCATGGATGTGATGCTGGGTGCCTACAACTTGCCTTTCGATGTTCAGCAGCGGCTGGAGGACACCATGTCCCGGCTGCAGATCAGCTCGACATTCCAGGCGCTCCGGGCGATGCACGAGCAGGACCTGATCCAGCGGCACGCGGTACGGCCGCTGGTGATTTCCCGGTCCAGCTTCCCGGCTCATCTGTCCGCCGAAGGAAAGATGTGATGAGCGCACTCCAGCAATCGGCGCAGTCGGGCAAACCGACGCGTCATCGAGTCTGCGTGCTGCCCGGGGACGGCATCGGCAGTGAAGTCGTCGAGGCCATACTGCCGATCTTCGATGCCCTGGAGCTGCCCATCGACCTGGACTTCGGCCAGATCGGCTGGGAGTGCTGGCGCACCGGCGGCGATCCGGTCCCGGCCGAGACCTGGGCGAAGATCGCCGCGGCCGACGCCACGCTGCTCGGCGCCATCACCAGCAAGGCCCTGCAGGAAGCCGAGAAAGAGTTGCCCGAGGCCTTGCGCAACACCTCGCGGGTGTACGTCTCGCCGGTGATCCAGCTACGCCAGCGCCTGAGCCTGTATGCCAACGTGCGGCCGGTCACCGATGTACTCGGTGAGGGGCGGTTCCGTTTCACGGTGATCCGCGAGAACACCGAGGGGCTTTACGCCGGTCTCGACTTCGCCTCGATCCCCGCCGAGTTCGAGCCGTTGCTCAAGGCACGGGAGCTGGCCGGGGCGCCCTGGAGCCGCGATAGCGCCGAGGACGCGACCATGACGGTGCGGCTGCAGACCCGGGCCGGCCTGACCCGGCTGTTCCACTTCGCCTTCGAATACGCCCGCCAGCATGACTACAAGCGCGTGACCCTGGCGGACAAGCCCAATGTGCTGCGCTACAGCGGTGCGTTCGCCAGGGGGATCCTCGAGGAGGTGGCCGCGCACTACCCGGATATCGCCTACAACATCGACAACGTCGACGCCGTGGCGCTGTGGATGATCCGTCGTCCGGAGCGCTTTGGAGTGATCGTCGCGGAGAACATGTTCGGCGACATCCTTTCCGACCTCGGGGCCGGGGTCATGGGCGGGCTGGGGTTCGCCCCCAGCGCGAACATCGGCGACGCCGGGGCCTACTTCGAGCCGGTGCATGGCAGTGCCCCGGCCCATGTCGGCCAGGACAAGGCCAACCCCAGCGCGATGTTCCTGTCCCTGGCCCTGCTGCTCGAACACCTGGGTTACCACGCCCAGGCCCAGGCCATCGAGCAGGCGGTGACGCAGGTGGTCAGGCACGACTGCCAGACCTACGACAGTGGCGGCCAGGCGACCACCGGGCAATGCGCCGCGGCCATCATCCGGCGGAGCGTGGCCAACCTTCGCCAACTCATCCCGAATACCGAAAACGCTCGGGCTTTGCCCGCAAGGAGTCATGCATGAGCACCTCTTCACTCTCGGAGCAACAACGCGCCTCCCTGCTGGAACAATGCGCCGCGCTGGATACCGCCTCGCTGAGCGATGCCCTCGACAGCCTCGGCATCGACGCCGGGTTGCTGGGCATCATCCAGCAAGTGCCCGGCACCCGGTGCAGCGGCTTCGCCTTTACCGTGCTCTACGAGCCGGTCAACCAGAACGACGGTTTCAAGAACGCCGCCAACTACATCGATGAGGTGCCGCCTGGCTCGGTGGTGGTTTCCAGCAACGCCGGGCGGCTGGACGCCACGGTCTGGGGCGACATCCTGACCCACGTGGCAGTGCAGCGGAACGTGCGCGGCACCTTGATCGACGGGGTCGCGCGGGATATCGACACCGTGACCCGTCTCAATTACCCGCTGTTCAGCCGCGGGCGGTTCATGCAGTCGGGCAAGAACCGCGTGCAGCTCAAGGCCACCCAGGTGGCGGTCGAGGTCAGCGGCGTGACCATCCATCCCGGCGATCTGATCGTCGGCGATGCCAGCGGTTGCCTGGTGATCCCCATCGACAAGGCCGAAGAGGTCATCAAGCGCGCCATTGCCGTGGAAAAGACCGAGCGCGACATCATCGCCTCGGTCAGCCAGGGCCTGTCGCTGGCGGAGGCGCGCCGCCTGCACCGCTATGACCAGCCATGGCTCGCGGCCGAGGCGAAAACCCCGAGCGCCGCCTGAGCGGCAACCTGCGTGCGATGCACAGGCGTGATGCGAAACGACGCGTCACGTTCCTCGATCAAGGAGAGCAGTAATGACTTCGAATCATCCGGCAAAGATCAAGACCAACCCGATGCGCAGCAGCACCAACAAAATCAAGCTGGGGGTCTTCGCCCTCAATATCGAGGGTGGCTGCACCCTGACCACGGTCCCGGAGCGCCTGGACGCCTCTGACTGGAGCGGCAACCTGGAAGTCGCCAGGAAAGCCGACAAGGCCGGCCTGGAACTGCTGCTGCCGGTGGGCCGCTGGCGCGGCTGGGGCGGTGCCAGCGATCCGATGGGGGTGTCGTTCGAAACCTATACCTGGGCGGCGGGGCTGGCGTCGGTGACCGAACAGATCGCGCTGTTCACCACCTCGCACCTGTCGACCGTGCATCCGCTGTTCGCTGCCAAGCAGGCCGCGACCATCGACCATATCAGCGGCGGTCGCTTCGGCCTGAACATGATCTGCGGCTGGTACGGCAAGGAGATGGGCATGTTCAACGGCGGGGTGCAGCTGGAGCATGACCGGCGCTACGACCACGCCGACGAGTGGCTGAAAATCGCCCGGCTGGCCTGGAACGAACCGGGCAACTTCGACCACAAGGGCGACTTCTTCAATATCGCCCAGGGCTTTGCCCAGCCCAAGCCGCTGAACCAGCCGTTCCTGATGAATGCCGGGGGTTCCGAGCGCGGCCGCAGGTTCTGCGCCGAGCATTGCGACGCGGCGTTCCTGATCCTCAAGCACGAGGATGACGACGACACCATTCGCGCGCAGATCAAGGCCTACCGCGACCTGGCTCGCCTGGAATTCGGCCGCGAGATCCAGATCTGGGTCTACTCCTACGTGGTGCAGAAGGACACCCTGGAAGAAGCCGAGAAGTACCTCGACTACTACGTCAATCAGCACGGCGATGAAGTCGCCCTGGATAACGTCACTTCGGAGATCGGCATCCAGAGCGGCATGTTCGCCAACACCGAGGACGCCGAGCGCTTCCGCTTCCACTTCAAGGCCGGGTTCGCCGGGGTGCCCCTGGTCGGGACCGCGGAAATGATCACCGAGCAGTTCCAGCGCTACAGCGACCTGGGCATCGACGGCATCTGCCTGACCTGGCTCGACTACAAGAGCGGCCTCGACGAGTTTCTCCAGGACGTCCTGCCACGCATGGAAGAGGCCGGCCTGCGCCAGCCCTATAACAGCTCCAGGGTCATCATCGGAGCGGTCGCATGAGTGCCCGCAGCGCTTTGGCGCTGGCCGTCGAGCCCTCCGAGCAGGCGCTGGCCGAGGACTTCAAGCGCGCCATGCGGCGCCTGACCAGCACGGTTTCCATCATCGCCACCGGCGTCGATGGCTCGCGCAGCGGCATGGTCGCCACGGCGGTCAGCTCGCTGTGCACCGAACCGCCGTCGCTGCTGATCTGCATCAACCGCACGGCTAGCCTGTACCAGCCGCTGCTGGCCAACCAGCGTTTCAGCGTGAACCTGCTCGATGCCACGCAAAGCCGGCTGGTCGGCATCTTCGCCGGCCAGCTCAAGGGCAGTGCGCGCTTCGAACATGGCCAATGGGAGTCTGCCGACGACCTGCCGTATCTGTCGGATGCCCAGGCGACGCTGTTCTGCAGCGTCGATGCGCGGCTGTCCTACGCCACCCACGAGGTGATTGTCGGACGGGTCGAGAAGTCGCGCGTCAACGAGCGCATTTCGCCCCTGCTCTGGCAGGACGGCAAGCCGGCCCAGTCCTGCGAGCTGATTCACTGATCTGGCCCCGACCATTCTGTTTTTTCCTGGAGGCAACATGAGCAACCTGACTGCATTCGATGCACCTACCGCCGATGAGAGCGATGCGATTTTCCTGGTCAACGTCGTACATGTATTCGAGGGGCAGCAGGACGCCGCCCTCGATGTACTGCGCTCGGCCGTGGGTTATGTGGCGCAGAACTATCCGTCGTTCCAGTGGAGCCGCCTGTTCAAGAGTATCGACGGCAAGACCGTGATCAATCAGGCGCAATGGAGCAGCAAGGAGGAGTTTGACTCTCTGTTCTCCGATGAGCAGTTCATGTCGCGTTATTCCCGGCTGAAGGAAACCGGCACCTGGGAGTTCCACCTCTACAAGGTCAACGACTACATTCCGGCCGCCACTGCCCCGGTGGCCGCGGCGCTCGCCTGAGGGGAAGGCGGGCCCGCCCATGCTGGGTGTCGCGGGCCCGTCGTTCAGCGACTTTTATCGGTACATCAAGGAGATACACCGTGAGCAATTTTGATTCCGCGCTGACCCGACTGTTGAACATCAGCCATCCGGTGGTGCTGGCGCCCATGGGCGGTGCTGCTGGCGGGCGACTCGCCGCCGCGGTTTCCCGGGCCGGCGGGCTTGGCCTGGTCGGGGCCAGCTATGGCGATCCGGACTGGATGAAAACCGAGCTGGCGCTGATGAGCGACGTCGAGGAACCGTGGGGCGTCGGCCTGGTGATGTTCACCGTGGCCAAGCGCTTCGAACTGCTGGACCTGGCCCTGTCCTATGGGCCCGACGTGGTCGCCTTGTCGTTTGGCGATGCCCGGCCCTTTATTGCCCCGATCAAGGACAGCGGTGCGCTGGCCATCGTTCAGGTGCATGACGTCGATCAGGCGCTGGCCGCGCTGGATGCCGGGGCCGATGCCTTGATCGTGCAGGGTGCCGAAGCCGGCGGGCATAGCTTGCGGCGAGCCTCCTTGCCTTTGCTGCCGGCCGTGCGCGATGCGGTGGGCGAGGATGCGGTACTGATCGCCGCCGGCGGCATCGCCGATGGCCGGGGGCTGGCCGCGGCACTTTTGCTGGGGGCCGACGGGGCCATGCTGGGCACGCGTTTCCTGGCCAGCGACGAAGCGCTGCCGTCCGCCAAGGTCAAGCAGCGCCTGCTCCAGGCCACCGCTGGCGACCTGGTGCGCACCCGTGCGTTCGATCTGGTGCGCGGTATCGAATGGCCCGAGCAGTACAGCGGTCGGGCCCTGGCCAACGACTTCACCGCACGCTGGGTGGGGTTCGAACAGGAACTGGTGCGGGCGCCGGCCAGCGTGGCCGAGGACTACGCGCAAGCGCTGCGCGAAGACAACACCGACGTGCGCGCCATCTGGACCGGTGAAGTCGCCGACCTGATCAACGATGTCCTGCCCGCCGCCACCATCGTCGAGCAGACCGTGCGGGGCGCGGAGCAGGCGCTGCGTGTTGCCGGCCGACGGTTCGCCTGAGCCGCACGCCCTGTGTTCTTGCCCAAAGGAATCGATATGAACAGCAATGCTCCCGTACATGTGCAGTTTGGCCTGGGCCCGGAACTGGTGGTGGTGATGTCGCCGGTCATGCCCACCTGGGACGAAGGCCAGTTTTTTGCCCCCCTGACCCAGTCGCTGGTCGATAAAGGCTATCGGGTGGTCATCTTCGACACGCTCTCGCTGCTGACCGACGACGATGAGCCGTTCACCGACTTCACCCAGCGCTGGGCCGGGGTGCTCGAACCGTTGGGGCCGATCGCCCTGATCGCCGGGTCCGCCCTGGGCGGTGCGGTGGTCCAGGGGCTGCTGGCGACCGCTGTGGGCCGGCAGGCGGCGCAGGCGCTACTGATTTCCTCGCCGACCCGGGCCGACAAGATCCTCGACCGGCGCCTGGGGGCGATGGCCGACCTGGCCAGCGCCGGGGATGTCGATACCGCCCTGATGCTGCTCGATCAATGGGTGTTGCCGGCCCGGGCGAAACCGGCGGCGCGCCAGCCGGCGTCAGCGGCGACGGCCGACGAGCAGGCCGGGCGGCGCCTGGACCAGGGGTTCCGCCTGTTGAACGAACTCAATGTGGAGCCGCAGGTCTCGGCCTGGCCGGGGCGCTTGTTGAGCATCTTCGGCGAGAGTTCGCAGCTGGTCAGGGCGACCAATGTCAGTTTCCAGGCGTCCGCGCAGCATCTGGCGGTGGGCGTTCCCGGTGCGGGCATGCGTCCGCTGCTGGATGACCTGGCGCGGGTGCGCGCCAGCGTGCGCAGCCATCTGGGGATCGACCTGGAGGCCCATGCATGAGCGCGTCGACAGCGGTAACCGAGCCCGCCCGGGCACGCTTCATCGATGTCCATTACCATGCCGGCCCTGATGCTTATCTGCGGCGTCACAGCGCGCTGCGGGCCGGTAGCGAGTATCAGGCGCAGGACGGCTGGGTGGTGCTCAAGAACCACCTGGGCTGTACCGCGGCCCAGGCCTGGGAGGCCCGCCAGCAAGGGCTGCCGGTGTCCGGTTCAATCGTGCTCAACGAGATTGCCGGCGGTATCGACTGGCGGGTGGTCGAACGCTCGCTGTGCCAGCATGGCGCCGCCGACCTGCGTTTTATCGTGCATTTGCCCACCGTGACGGGGCGCTCGCATACCAGCCGGCTGGCTAGGGAGTTGAGTCACCCGATCCTTGGCCAGCGCCCCGTGAAGCCGCTGACCGTCAGCGATGACCGCCAGCGATTGAACCGCGCCACCCTGGATGTGTTGCGGATGAGCCGGGATTACCCGGTGGTGATCTCCACCGGCCATGCCAATCGCGAGGAGGTGCTTTTGCTGGTAGCGGCGGCGGATCGGCTGCAGGTGCCGCGGTTGATGCTCAACCAGCCGGCCAATCCGCTGACCGGGCTGAGTGCGGCCGACCTTCTTGAGCTCAAGAGCCTGCCTTCGCTCTATATCGAGCAGACCGCGCTGACCTACTTGCTGGGCTACCAGAGCAAGGAGGATTTCGGCGAGGTATTGCGCGAGCTGCCACGGGTGGTCTACAGCTCGGACCTGGGTCAAACCAGCCAGCCGGACATTCGCCCATGGTTGGACCTGAGCCGGCAATGGTTCAAGGAGTTCGGGCTTGGCGCGCAGCGCATAGAGTCGATTACCCGCAGCGCCCCGTTGCAGATGCTCAGCCATTGACGGTCAACGGCTCGCAGCGGCTGCCGCTCCGGGCGCTGAGGGCCGTTCGCGCAGGGGAGGGCAAATTCCAGGCATTAAAAAGCCGGCTTGTGGCCGGCTTCTCGGGGACTGGCTTGGTTCATTTTTGGTAAACCGCACCAGCCTGCAAAACGTACACCCAGCTCTTGCGGCTGGCTGTGGGACTTGGCGAGAAAATCATCTGCCGCGTCGGGCGGATCTGACCGGTTGAACAGGTCGATGCGCAAAGGTGGGGCGCAGCATACTGATATTCGAGGAGAATTCCCAGCGCGAAGAGCTGTTGGCGGGTAGAAAACCCAGGTGTTTGGCGTCTGAGGGAGGGGCAATATTCGGCAGGCATAAAAAAGCCCCGGATGACCGGGGCTTTTTCTTGAGGCTTGTCGCTGCAAGCGTGCAGCTGCTTTTTAGCCTTTGTAGGCGGCAACCGACTTCGTGATCGCGGCGCGGGCGGCGTCTGCGCCGTCCCAGCCTTCGATCTTCACCCACTTGCCTTTTTCGAGATCCTTGTAGTTCGCGAAGAAGTGCTCGATCTGCTGAATCAGCAGTGCTGGCAGGTCGGTGTATTCCTTCACGTCGACATACAGCTGGGACAGCTTGTCGTGAGGAACAGCGATGACTTTGGCATCGCCGCCGCCGTCGTCGGTCATGTTCAGGATGCCGACCGGACGGGCGCGGATCACCGAGCCTGGAGCAACCGGGTAAGGAGTGACTACCAGTACGTCGAGGGGGTCACCGTCGTCGGCCAGGGTGTTCGGGATGTAGCCGTAGTTGGCCGGGTAGAACATCGGGGTGGCCATGAAACGGTCAACGAACAGGCAATCGCTGTCTTTGTCGATTTCGTATTTGATCGGCGCGTGGTTGGCCGGAATCTCGATTGCGACGTAGATGTCGTTCGGCAGGTCTTTGCCAGCCGGAATCTTGCTGTAGCTCATTGGGCGATGCCCCCGTTAGTTGACCAAAATGTCTTGGCCGGATTGACCAAAAAGTGGCGGCGATTATAGGCATATTCCAAGGGCTATGCCACGTACCGAAGGACGTATGGACGCCTTGGGCCAAACGCCGAAAACCCTGCGCAGGAGCGGCTCGCGACGCTCGATTGCTTGCGAAAAGAAGAGTCGCTGCGGCGCGTTTAGTTCAGCGGCACTCGTCAGGGCCGGCGATTATTTCGCCAGCAGACTGGCTCTGGTGGACACCTCAGTGTTGCTGGTAGTGCGGGTCGCTGGCCTGCAGTTGCTGGAGCCGGGCCAGGGGATTCTGCCGGTAAAACAGCTGCAGTTGCTCGTAGACCTTCGGATAGGCCTCGTGGAGCAGGTCCGGGGCGCTGAAGAAGTATTCGCTGGTGACGGCGAAGAACTCCGCGGGGTTTTCCGCGGCGTAAGGATCGATGGCGGTTTCGGCGTCCGGGTTGTGGTCGAGCTGGCGATTGAGGTCGTCGTAGGCCGCCTGCATTACCTGGGCCCAGTCGCTGATGCGCATGTCGCTGTGCAGCGGCGGCAGGCCGTTGGCATCGCCGTTGAGCATGTCCAGCTTGTGCGCCAGCTCGTGGATCACCAGGTTGTAGGCTTCCCAGCCGCCGCTGGCGAGCACGCCGGGCCAGGCCAGGATGATCGGGCCCTGTTGCCAGGCTTCACCGCTGTGTTCGCCGTCCCATTCATGTTCGACGCCGCTGGCATCGCGATGGCGCTGGGGGCTGAGGAAGTCGTCGGGGTAGAGGACGATTTCGTGAAAGCCCTGGTACCAGTTCAAATCCCCCAGGTGCAGCAGCGGCAACTGGGCCTGGGCGGCCAGCAGCAGGCGCTCGAACTGGTGCAGCTCGACCCCGGGCAGGGCGCTCAGGTGCTTGTCGGCGAGAAACAGGACACTGGTTTCCCGCAGCCATTGGTCCTCGGCAGCGCTCAGGCCATCGAGAAAGGGCAGGTGCTGGCGCACCCGTTGCCACATTTCATCGGCAATCGGGTGCTTGGCCAGCCGACGCCGGCGGCGCCAGGTGCTGAGGGGCCACATACCGATCAGTGGCTTTCGGCCTTTGCTGCCGAGCGGCCCAGGCGGCTGCGCACCACGCCGATGATCATCGGCACCAGCGACAGCAGGATGATGCCCACCACCAGCAGCGACAGGTTTTTCTTGATGAACGGTACGTTGCCGAAGAAGTAGCCGAGGGTCACCAGGCCGCCGACCCAGAGGATGGTGCCGGCCACGCTGAAGGCGAAGAAACGCGGGTAAGGCATCTTGGCCACGCCGGCGACGAACGGGGCGAAGGTGCGGATGATCGGCAGGAAACGCGCCAGGGTCACGGTTTTGCCGCCGTGGCGGTCGTAGAAGTCGTGGGTTTTTTGCAGGTAGTCGCGGCGGAAGATCTTCGAGTTCGGGTTGCTGAACAAACGCTCGCCGACCGTTCGGCCGATGATGTAGTTGGTACTGTCGCCGAGGATCGCCGCCAGCATCAGCAGGCCGCCGAGCAGCACCGGGTCCATGGCGCCACCGGCGGCGACCGCGCCGGCGATGAACAGCAGGGAGTCGCCAGGCAGGAACGGCGTCACCACCAGGCCGGTTTCACAGAAAATCACCAGGAACAGGATGGCGTAGATCCATGGCCCGTAGTTGGTCACCAACATGTCGAGGTAAACGTCGAGATGGAGGATGAGGTCGATCGGGTTGAAATCCATTGAGGCACCTGTGGTGACGGCCCGACTCGGCGGGTCTGTGCAATGACTGGGGCAAAAACTTACAGCTGGCGCAGATTCATCTTACGCCCCGAAAAGGTCGGCATTATAAGACCTGATAGGTGAAATGGGCGTTGAGTTTGTAGCGGGGAGTGTCTTGGCGGCGCTGACTGGCCAGAGGCGAAAGAGCATGGCCTTCGACAGCGTCTTGGCAGGCGCTGTCGAAGGGGGGATGGGGGTGTTCCAGATGGGGGCTTAGTCGTCGCTGATCGGCAATATGTAGTTCTTGAACTCGGTATCTTCGCGAAAACCGATGGATTCATAGGTTTTCTGCGCCACTTCGTTATCACTGCTGGTGGAAACACGCATGCGCACGGCATGGGTGTCCTTGGCCATTTTCTTCGCGGTGCGGATCAGGTTGTCGGCCACCAGCTGGCGGCGAGCGTCTTCGGCGACATAGATGTCGTTGAGGATCCATACGCGCTTGAGGGACAGGGAGGAGAAGCTGGGGTAGAGCTGGCAGAAACCGAGGAGTTTCTTGTCGTCATCGTCGGGCAGGGCCAGGTAGATCACCGACTCCTTGCGGCGCAGGCGCTTTTCCAGGAAGGCCCGGGACGAGTCCGGAAACGGCAGGGCGCCATAGAACTCGCGGTATTTGACGAACAGGGGGGTCAACAGATCCAGGTGTTCGAGGGTCGCTTGAGTAATCCGCATGAGTTGTCCTCAACTTCGAATGGATACGACGGCAAACGGTTCATTACTCGGGCAGCCGTGTTTCGATGCTGCCTAAAGCGTGGAAAAAGCGCAATCGTCTCGAAAAGTCACGGCTTTGCAGGCCCCAGCAGGAAATTGCCCTTGAGGGTGTCGGGCGCGTCGCTGTCCAGGGTGTTCACCTGGGCCTCGTCTTTCAGGTTGACCCCCGAGAGCTGCCGCCTGCAGGCCTCGCGCATCAGGTACAGCAAACGGTGGGCCGCCATGCCGTAGCTCAGGCCTTCCAGGCGCACGTTGGAGATGCAGTTGCGATAGGCATCGGTGAGCCCGACCTTCGGGTTGTAGGTGAAATACAGCCCCAGGCTGTCCGGTGAGCTGAGCCCCGGGCGTTCGCCGATCAGGATCACGGTCATTTTCGCGCCGAGCAGCTCGCCGATTTCGTCGGCCACCGCCACCCGGCCCTGTTCCACCAGGATGACCGGTGACAGCGACCAGCCCTCGGCCTCGGTCTGCTCTTCAAAACGGGCGAGAAACGGCAGGGTATGGCGATGCACTGCCAGTGCCGACAGACCGTCTGCTACCACCACCGCCAGATCCACCCCGCCCGGGTTGGCGCAGGCGTGCTCGCGCAGGGCCTGGGCCGACGCGTCGCTGAGCTTGCGCCCCAGGTCCGGGCGTTGCAGGTAGCTGTGGCGATCGCTGGCGGCGCTGTGCAGCAGCAGGCTGCCGCGGCCGCGTTCGGCCAGTTGGCTGCTCAGCCCGGCATGGTCGAAGGGCAGGTGCACCGCATCGCGGGCCTGGGCGTGGGCGAACTGGAAGTCCAGCTGGGCGCCGGTGGGCAGGCTGGTGCCGGTGCGGCCCAGGGCGATGCGCGCCGGGGTCAGGCGGCGCAGCTCCAGCCAGGGGTTCTGGCTGTCGGTCGGGTGTTTGTCCATAAGCCTGTCCTTACTGAAGCTGTGCCAGCGCCTGGCGGAAGGCCGGCGGCAGGTTGTGGCCGAACTGCACCTTGCCGTCGGGCTGGGTGAAGATGCCGGTTTTCGCCAGCCACTGCTCGAACTCCGGCGCCGGTTTCAGGCCCAGGGTCTGGCGGGCGTAGAGCGCGTCGTGAAAGGAGGTGGTCTGGTAATTGAGCATGATGTCGTCGGAGCCGGGGATGCCCATGATGAAGTTGATCCCGGCCACGCCCAGCAGGGTCAACAGGGTGTCCATGTCGTCCTGGTCGGCTTCGGCGTGGTTGGTGTAGCAGATGTCGCAACCCATGGGCACGCCCAGCAGCTTGCCGCAGAAGTGGTCTTCCAGGCCGGCGCGGATGATCTGCTTGCCGTTGTACAGGTACTCCGGGCCGATGAAGCCGACCACGGTGTTCACCAGGAACGGCTTGAAGTGCCGGGCCACCGCATAGGCGCGGGTTTCGCAGGTCTGCTGGTCGACGCCGAAGTGGGCGTTGGCCGACAGTGCGCTGCCCTGGCCGGTTTCGAAATACATCAGGTTCTGCCCCAGGGTGCCGCGCTTGAGGCTCAGGCCAGCCTCGTAGCCTTCCTGCAAGACATTGAGGTTGATGCCGAAACTGGCGTTGGCCGCCTCGGTGCCGGCGATCGACTGGAACACCAGGTCCAGCGGCACGCCACGGTTGATCGCCTCGATGGAGGTGGTGACGTGGGTCAGCACGCAGGCCTGGGTGGGGATTTCATAACGCTGGATGATCGCGTCGAGCATTTCCAGCAGGGCGCAGATCGAGGCGATGCTGTCGGTGGCCGGGTTGATGCCGATCATGGCGTCGCCGTTGCCGTAGAGCAGGCCGTCGAGAATGCTCGCGGCGATGCCGGCCGGTTCGTCGGTCGGGTGGTTGGGTTGCAGGCGCGTCGACAGCCGCCCGCGCAGTCCCAGGGTGCCGCGGAACCGGGTGACCACGCGGATCTTCTGTGCCACCAGCACCAGGTCCTGGACGCGCATGATCTTCGACACGGCGGCGGCCATTTCCGGGGTCAGCCCGGGGGCCAGGGCACGCAGGCTCTGTTCGTCGGCGGCGTCGCTGAGCAGCCAGTCGCGGAAACCGCCGACCGTGAGGTGGCTGACGGTGGCGAAGGCGGCCTTGTCGTGGGTGTCGATGATCAACCGGGTGACTTCATCGGTTTCGTAGGGAATCAGTGCTTCTTCGAGGAAATGCTTGAGCGGAATGTCCGCCAGGGTCATTTGCGCGGCGACCCGCTCGCCGTCGTTGAGGGCGGCGACGCCGGCCAGGAAGTCCCCGGAGCGTGCCGGGCTGGCCTTGGCCATGACGTCCTTGAGGCTGTCGAAGCGGTAGGTCTGGGCGCCGACGGTGTGGGCGAAACTTGCCATACAGGTTCTCCGTGACGACGCAGGGAACCAACCCTGCGTCGAGGTTTTCGGCGGTTAGTGCAAGGCTTCTTCAGCTTTCTGAATGGCCGCGAATTCTTCTTCGGGCGTGCCTGCTACCAAGTGATGCCGACTGTAGAAAGCAAAGTAAGCAATTAATACTCCATAGATGATCGCGGCGCCAATGACCACCCGCGGATCCACCAGGAAGCCCGCCACCACGGCGATGCAGGCCAGTACCAGGGCCACGCCGGAGGTGAAGATACCGCCCGGGGTGCGGTACGGACGATCCATTTTGGGGCGACGGATGCGCAGGGTGATGTGCGCGGCCATCATCAGCACGTAGGAGATGGTCGCGCCGAACACCGCCACCAGGATCAGCAGGTCGCCCTGGCCGGTCAGCGACAGGCCGAAGCCGATGATCCCGGGGATCACCAGCGCCAGGACCGGCGCCTTGCTCTTGTTGGTTTCCGACAGCTTGCGCGGCAGGTAGCCGGCGCGGGACAGGGCGAAAATCTGCCGGGAGTAGGCGTAGATGATCGAGAAGAAGCTGGCGATCAAGCCGGCCAGGCCCACCAGGTTGACGAAGCTGCCCATCCAGGTCGAACCGCCGTAGGCCTTGGCCAGGGCTTCCACCAGCGGGTTGCCCGAGGTCAGCAGGGCGTTGGCCCCCGCGCCGCCCGGGCCGATCACCAGGATCAGCAGGGCGAAGCTCAGCAGCACCAGCATGGCGCCGATCAGGCCGCGCGGCAGGTCGCGTTTGGGGTTCTTGGTTTCTTCCGCGGCCAGCGGCACGCCTTCGACCGCCAGGAAGAACCAGATGGCGTAGGGAATCGCCGCCCACACGCCGACATAACCGAACGGCAGGAAGCTGCTGGCGCCCACGGCCTCGGTGACCGGGATGTCCAGCAGGTTGGCGACGGAGAAGTGCGGCACCATCGCCACCAGGAACACGCCCAGGGCCAGGGCGGCGACGGCGGTGATGATGAACATCAGCTTCAGCGCCTCGCCGACCCCGAAGATGTGGATGGCGATGAACACGATGTAGAACGCCAGGTAGATCATCCAGCCGCCGATCCCGAACAGCGACTGGCAATAGGCGCCGATAAACACCGCGATTGCCGCCGGGGCGATGGCGTATTCGATGAGGATCGCGGTCCCGGTGAGAAAGCCGCCCCAGGGGCCGAAGGCACTGCGGGCAAAACCGTAGCCGCCGCCGGCGGTAGGGATCATCGAGGACAGTTCGGCCAGGGAAAAGCACATGCACAGGTACATGGTGGCCATCAGCAAGGTGGCGAGGAACATGCCGCCCCAGCCGCCCTGGGCCAGGCCGAAGTTCCAGCCGGCATAGTCGCCGGAGATGACGTAGGCCACACCCAGGCCCACCAGCAGGACCCAGCCTGCCGCGCCTTTTTTCAGTTCGCGTTGTTGGAAATAGTCGGAGCCGACTTTTTCAAAGTCGACCGAAGAGCCAGCCGGCTGCACGCCGGTATGTTCGCTAGGCATAAGGGTTCACCTGTTCTTATTGTTGTGCCCGGTCGGCAGACCGGATCGGTGTTGCAAGGCGATGGTGTGTTTTGCCTTGAGGCCGTCATCGCAAGCGTGTTCGCGACCGGCCCCCAAGGGTGAAGCCGCACTGGCGGCTCCACCCTTGTCCCTGGCTTGATTGGCTTTAGAAGAAGCCCAGCGGATTGATGTCGTAGCTCACCAGCAGGTTTTTGGTCTGCTGGTAGTGGTCGAGCATCATCTTGTGGGTTTCACGGCCGACGCCGGACTTCTTGTAACCGCCGAACGCCGCGTGGGCGGGGTACAGGTGGTAGCAGTTGGTCCACACACGACCGGCCTTGATCGCCCGGCCCATGCGGTAGGCGCGGTTGATGTCGCGGGTCCAGAGGCCGGCGCCGAGGCCGAACTCGGTGTCGTTGGCGATGGCCAGGGCTTCGGCTTCGTCCTTGAAGGTGGTGATGCTCACCACCGGGCCGAAGATTTCTTCCTGGAACACGCGCATCTTGTTGTTGCCCTTGAGCAGGGTCGGCTGGATGTAATAGCCGCTGGCCAGGTTGCCCTCGAGTTTTTCCACCTTGCCGCCGGTCAGCAGCTGCGCGCCTTCGCCCTTGGCGATTTCCAGGTACGAGAGGATCTTGTCGAACTGCTGCTCGGATGCCTGGGCGCCGACCATGGTGTCGGTGTCCAGCGGGTCGCCGCGCTTGATCTGCTCGACCTTTTTCATCACCACTTGCATGAACTCGTCGTAGATCGACTCTTCCACCAGGGCGCGGGACGGGCAGGTGCAGACTTCGCCCTGGTTGAAGAACGCCAGCACCAGGCCTTCGGCGGCCTTTTCGATGAAGCTCGGTTCGGCCTGCATGATGTCGGCGAAGAAGATGTTCGGCGACTTGCCGCCCAGTTCCACGGTGGACGGGATGATGTTCTCGGCGGCGCATTTCATGATGTGCGAGCCCACCGGGGTCGAACCGGTGAAGGCGATCTTGGCGATGCGCTTGCTGGTCGCCAGGGCTTCGCCCGCTTCCTTGCCGAAGCCTTGCACTACGTTGAGCACGCCCGGCGGCAGCAGGTCGCCGATCAGTTCCATCAGCACGCAGATGCCCAGCGGGGTCTGCTCGGCCGGCTTGAGTACCACGCAGTTACCGGCGGCCAGGGCAGGCGCGAGTTTCCAGGCGGCCATCAGCAGCGGGAAGTTCCACGGGATGATCTGCCCGACCACGCCCAGCGGTTCGTGAATGTGATAGGCCACGGTGTTGCCGTCGATTTCCGCGGCGCTGCCTTCCTGGGCCCGCAGGCAGCCAGCGAAGTAACGGAAGTGGTCGGCGGCAAGGGGGATGTCGGCGTTGAGGGTTTCGCGCACGGCCTTGCCGTTGTCCCAGGTTTCGGTGATGGCCAGCAGTTCGAGGTTCTGCTCGATGCGGTCGGCGATTTTCAGCAGGATCAGCGAGCGGGCCTGTGCCGAGGTGGCACCCCAGGCATCGGCGGCGGCATGGGCGGCGTCCAGGGCTTTCTCGATGTCTTCGGCGGTGGAGCGCGGGAATTCGGCGATCGGTTGGCCGTTTACTGGCGAGGTATTGGTGAAGTACTGACCTTTGACAGGCGCGACGAATTCGCCGCCGATGTAGTTACCGTATTTGCTCTTGAACGAAACGATAGCGCCTTCAGTACCGGGGTGTGCATAACGCATGGTGGGTATCTCCTGGCTTTTGTGCTTATAGGGGAGGACGCGCTGTTGCGCTTGTAAAAGCGTAGAGCAAAGCCCGGGCCACTGCGTTGCAGGCCAGGTAAATCAAGGGTTTGCGAATGTTTCAGCGGCCGAGCGCCGAGTGTCTGTGGCAGTTGTGGCACATGGCAGGTGACACTTTGTACCCTTTATGGTACAGCCCGTGACTCATTGGTCGAAGCGGCATTGCAATGCGTCCATGGCTGGAGGATGCTGGGCTTCGCCTTGATCTGAAGGAGTCGATGTAGCCGCTGCCGAAGGCTGCGATCGACCGCAAAGCGGGCGTCGTTCTGGCAACCGCTAAAGGCCCTGCGGACCTTATCGCAGCCTTCTGCAGCGGCTACAGGGTTCGCTTGACGAGCGATCCGGGTCTTACCTCTCGGGGAGAACAATAAGAAATGCACAGCAATCACCTCACCCGGCACGCCCAGCAAGTGCTGACCGTGACCCAAGGCAAGGCCCATCTGCAGGGGCCTGGCAGCGATCCTTCCATCGCCCGTTCCTGGCTGCGTTGCCTGGAGGACTATCACCTCGACCCGGCCCTGAGCATGGCGCCTACCGTGCTCGAACATGGCCGCCTGCTGGAAAGCCGCGAACGCCTGCAGCAGGTGCTGCAGATCGCTGGCAATGAGATGACCAGCCTGCACCAGCAGCTGTCTGGCGCTGGTCATGCGGTGCTGCTGACCGACGCCCGCGGGGTGATCCTCAACTGCGTCACCGCGCCCACCGAGCGCAAGATTTTCGAGCGTGCCGGGCTCTGGCTCGGCGCCGACTGGAGCGAGGCCTGCGAGGGCACCAACGGCATCGGTACCTGCCTGGTGGAGCGCCAGTCCCTGACCATCCATCAGGACGAGCACTTCCGTGGCCGTCACACCGGCCTGACCTGCTCGGCCAGCCCGGTGTTCGACCCCCACGGCGAACTGCTGGCGGTGCTCGACGTTTCCTCGGCGCGCCCGGATGTGTCGCGGCAGAGCCAGTTCCACACCATGGCCCTGGTCAATCTCTCGGCGAAGATGATCGAGAGCTGCTATTTCCTGCGCTATTTCGACAATCAATGGTTGCTGCGTTTTCACCTGCAGGCCGAGTCCGTCGGCTTGTTCAGCGAAGGCTTGCTGGCGTTCGACGGGGAAGGGCGGATCAGCGCGGTGAACCAGAGCGCCTTGAACCTGCTGGGGCATATTCGCGGCGGCTTGCTGGGCAAACCGGTGGAAGCCTTTTTCGACTGCTCGCTGGACGAGCTGCTGGGCCGCGCCAGTATCAATGCCAGCGCCAGCTGGCCGCTGCGTACCCGCGATGGCCGGCATCTGTTCGCGGTGTTGCGCGGCCAGCCGCGCAGCGTGCCGAAACCGTTGCCGCCGAGGGCGCTGGTGGAAGAGCGGCCGCGCCTGTCCGGGATCTGCCTGGGCGATGCGGCCCTGCAAGAAGACTTCCGCAAATCCTTACGGGTGTTCGAGCGCGATGTGCCGCTGCTGATCAACGGCGAGACCGGCTCCGGCAAGGAGGCGTTCGCCAAGGCGGTGCACCAGGCCAGCCAGCGGGCGGAGAAAGCCTTCGTTGCCTTGAACTGCGCGGCGATTCCCGAAAGCCTGATCGAAAGCGAGCTGTTCGGTTATCGCGGCGGCAGCTTCACCGGGGCGCGCAAGGAAGGCATGCGCGGCAAGTTGCAGCAGGCCGATGGCGGCACGCTGTTCCTCGATGAAATCGGCGATATGCCGCTGGCCTTGCAGACCCGTCTGCTGCGGGTGCTGGAAGATCGCATGGTGGTGCCTATCGGCGGCGAGCCGCAGGCGGTCAACGTGCGCATCATCAGCGCCACTCACCGGGACCTGCTGGAGCGGGTACGGGATGGCAGCTTCCGCGAGGATCTGTATTACCGGCTCAATGGCCTGGAAATCAGTTTGCCGGCGCTGCGCGAGCGCAGCGACAAATCCCAGTTGCTGGACTTTCTCCTGGCGGAGGAAGCCGGCGATCAGCAGGTGTCGCTCGACGGCCCGGCGCGCCAGGCCCTGCTGGACTTCCATTGGCCAGGCAATGTGCGGCAACTGCGCAACGTGTTGCGCACCCTGGCGGCGCTCTGCGACCACGGGCGAATCGGCCTGGAGGATATACCGGCGATGATTCGCCAGGGCCGCCCGGCGCCGGTGCCGGCAGCTGTCGAGGAGGCGGGGGAATACCCGCTGGACGATGCCGAACGCCTGGCCTTGCTCAACACCCTGGAGCAACAGCGTTGGCACATGACCCACACCGCCAAGCAGCTGGGGGTGAGCCGCAACACCCTCTATAGAAAGCTGCGCAAGCATGGGATCGCTCGCTAGGCCTGGCACCGTGTCATCGTTCATCGCGGGCAATCGAGCGTCGACCGGCTGCTCCTACAAAGCAATGCGCACCTGTAGGAGCGAAGCTTGCTCGCGACAGGCGGCGCAGCCGCCGATACATCGGTAACCGCGGTCCAAGCCCCCAACCGCGTTCGGGCGATTCCCCGGCAAAAGCCCCACAGAACTCGTCATAGCCTCCGGCAATGACAACCGTGTGTTCCCCCATCAGCTAAAGAGTGCGATTTGCAGCCCTCTACGCTAACCTGCCTCGATGTTTTACGAGGCCTTCTATGCACATTCATATTCTCGGTATTTGCGGCACCTTCATGGGCTCGATGGCGGTTCTGGCCAAAGAGCTGGGCCATCATGTCACCGGCTCCGATGCCAACGTCTACCCGCCGATGAGCACCCAGCTCGAAGCCCAGGGCATCGAGTTGACCCAGGGCTACGACCCGGCCCAGCTTGACCCGGCGCCGGACCTGGTGGTGATCGGCAACGCCATGTCCCGCGGCAACCCGGCGGTGGAGTATGTGCTGAACAAGGGCCTGCCCTATGTTTCCGGCCCGCAATGGCTGGCCGACCATGTGCTGCAAGGCCGCTGGGTCCTGGCGGTCGCCGGCACCCACGGCAAGACCACCACCAGCAGCATGCTGGCCTGGGTGCTGGAGCATGCGGGCATGAGCCCTGGCTTCCTGATCGGCGGCGTGCCGCAGAACTTCTCGGTGTCGGCCCGCCTGGGTGGCACACCGTTCTTCGTGATCGAGGCCGATGAATACGACAGTGCCTTCTTCGACAAGCGCTCGAAGTTCGTGCACTACCGTCCGCGCACGGCGATCCTGAACAACCTCGAGTTCGATCACGCAGACATCTTCCCCGATCTGCCGGCTATCGAACGGCAGTTCCACCACCTGGTGCGGACCATCCCGAGCGAAGGCCTGGTCATCCACCCGACCACCGAACCGGCCTTGTTGCGGGTGATCGACATGGGCTGCTGGACCCCGGTGCAAACCACCGGCGCGGGCGGCCAATGGCAGGTCAAGCTGCTCAGCGAAGACGGCTCGAAGTTCGAAGTGATGTTCGAGGGCGAGGCCCAAGGCGTGGTCGAGTGGGACCTGACCGGCCAGCACAACGTTGCCAACGCCCTGGCCACCCTGGCCGCGGCGCGCCATGTCGGTGTGGTGCCGGCCATGGGCATCGCTGCGCTGAGCGCATTCAAGAGCGTCAAGCGGCGGATGGAGAAGGTCGCTGAAGTCCATGGCATCACCATCTATGACGACTTCGCTCACCACCCGACCGCCATCGCCACTACTCTGGACGGCCTGCGCAAGCGCATCGGCGATGCGCCGTTGATTGCGATCATCGAGCCGCGCTCCAACTCCATGAAGCTCGGCGCTCACCGTGACGGGCTGCCGGAAAGCGTCAACCAGGCCGATCAAGTGGTCTGGTATTCGCCGGCCAACCTTGGCTGGGACCTGGGCGCCACCGCCGCGCTGTGCACCGTGCCATCGATTGTCAGCGATTCCCTGGAAGGCATCATCGAGCGGGTGAAGAGCCAGGCCAAGCCGGGCACTCACGTGGTGATCATGAGCAATGGCGGCTTCGGCGGCCTGCATGGCAAGCTGGCCGAGGCACTGCGATGAACAACGGCCCGGAACGCATCACCCTGGCGATGACCGGCGCCTCGGGCGCCCAGTACGGCCTGCGCCTGCTGGATTGCCTGGTGCGCGAAGACCGTGAAGTGCACTTCCTGATCTCCAAGGCCGCGCAGCTGGTGATGGCGACCGAGACCGACGTGACCCTGCCGTCCAAGCCGCAGACCATGCAGGCCTTCCTCACCGAGTACACCGGTGCCGCTGCCGGGCAGATCCGCGTGTATGGCAAGGAAGACTGGATGTCGCCGGTGGCCTCGGGCTCCGGCTCGCCGGCGGCGATGGTGGTGGTGCCTTGCTCCACCGGCACCTTGTCGGCCATCGCCACAGGCGCTTGCAACAACCTGATCGAGCGGGCGGCGGACGTCACCCTGAAGGAGCGCCGCCAGTTGATCCTGGTGCCGCGCGAAGCGCCTTACTCCAGCATCCACCTGGAGAACATGCTCAAGCTGTCGAACATGGGCGTGACCATTCTGCCGGCCTCTCCGGGTTTCTATCACCAGCCGCAGACCATTGACGACCTGGTGGATTTTGTCGTGGCGCGGATTCTCAATCTGCTGAACATCCCGCAGGACATGTTGCCGCGGTGGGGCGAGCATCATCTGAGCAGCGATGAGTAAGTCGCTGCTGATCCTGCTGGTCGCCCTGCAGCTGGGCGGTTGCGCCACGGCGCGTACGCTGAACGCGGCCAAACCGGGGGCGCCGGTGGTGTATTCCGGGACGCGCCTGGATCTGTATGTGATGCAGGGCGGCTGTTGCCCGATGGATCGTTTCGGGGCTGAAGCGCCGAGCTATCCGGGTGTCGACCTGCCGGCCAGCGCCTTGCTCGACACGCTGCTGTTGCCGCTGTCGGTGCTGACGGTATTGGGGGTTGGGTTTCAGGCTACGGGCGGGTTGTAGTTCCTTCGCGGGCAAGTCGGATCGCCGCCCGCTCGCTCCTGTTTCTGTAGGAGCGAGGCGTGCCCGCGATGCTTTCTGATACTCGTTATTTACCCAGCTTGCGCAATTCGTCGGACTCGACGATCCGCACGCCATCCTGTTCTTCCAGTGCCAGGCGCCACATGGCCCGGGCCAGATGGCAGGCTTCGATGCCGTGGTATTTGCCGGGAATCAGTTTGGACAGCGGCCCGGCCAGCTGTTCGGCGAGACGCGGCTCGAGGCGTTCGCCCAGCAGCAGCGATGGCCGGCAAATGGTCAGTTGCGGCCAGTCCTGGGCCTTCAGCGCCTGTTCCATTTCGCCTTTGACCCGGTTGTAGAAAATCGAGGATTTCGCGTCCGCGCCCAGGGCGCTGATCACGACTAGGTGCCGCGCGCCCATCTCCCGTGCGCGCTTGCCGAAGGCCACCACCAGGTCCAGGTCGACGGCACGGAACGCCTGTTCGGAGCCGGCTTTCTTGAGGGTGGTGCCCAGGCAGCAGAACGCCAGGTCCACCCGGCCGCTGAGTTGCGGCAGGAGTACCGCCGGGTCGCCGACCGGGTTTTGCAGGCGTGGGTGTTCGCTCAAGGGACGCCGGCTGGGCGCCAGTACGCGGGTTACCGTGGGTTCGTTGAGCAGGCGGTCGAGCAAGTGCTCGCCAGTCAGGCCGGTCGCGCCGGCGAGCAAGATATGCTGAGGCGTCAAGTACATAGTGTTTCCCCCTTGATACTGTTTCAGCTTAGTTGCTCTTTGCTTCCTTGCTGTCGTTGGCGGCGCTTTGCAGCGCCTTTCGTGCTTGCTGCTTGCGCAGATGCTGCCAGTGCGCCAAGACCCCCTTGGGCGCCCAGATCTGCGGTTCGGAGGCTTCGAAGTTATCCGCCAGTTCGCGTTCGGCCACGGTCGCCCGGGCCAGTTTGAAGGCCTGTTCCAGGTCGTCGGTCTGGTTCAGCGCCTGGGCGAACAGGGCATCGCCGAAGTAGGTGAAGTCGGCCTCTTCCGAGCAGCCGAACGATACGCGGTCGGCCTGTGAAGCGGTCATGATCAGGGTCCGCTCATCCTTGAGCGCGGGAATGAATCCGCCGGAATAACAGGCCGAGATCACGATGATCTTGTCGCGGTTTTTCAGGGGCGCCAGCACCGCGGCCAACTCGTCGGCCGGCAGGTCGGCCAGCTCCAGGCGTGGCTGGTCGAGCACCAGTTCGTGTTCGCTGGTACCGTGGCTGGTCAGATAGATGAACAGCAGGTCTTCCGGGCCGCTGCGTTCGGCCAGGACCTGTACCGCGCGCCGCAGGTTTTCCCGGGTAGCCATGGGCCGGCTGTCGAGGCGGTCGCGGTGGTTGACCAGGCGGATCTGCCCATAGGCGCCGAAGCGGGTGGCGAGCATGTTGCTGACATAGTCGGCCTCGCGCAGAAATACGCTTTGCTTGCCATCGCCGGCCAGCGTCAGGCTGTAGAGCTCGATGGCGGGCGTCGACGCCGGCACCGCGCCGAGGGCGTCGTCGAGCAGGCGGCCCTGGGCCAAGAGGCCGGTCTCCAACGGGTCGGGCAACAGTCGGCCGTCGGCATCGCGAACCCGCAGGCCGTTGATCCAGTCGCCGCTTTGCACGGTGCCATCGCGCAGTACCAGCACGCCGTGGCCCTGGTAGTTGTCGCCTTCGAAGCCACCGATATAGAAGCTGCCGTCGCTGAGGTTCAGGCGGCCCTGGCCGCTGAAGCGCCAGTCGCTGAAACGGCCAATGTAATGGCTGCCGTCGACGCCGATCAGTTCACCCTTGCCACTGAGGGCGCCTTCCTTGAACTGGCCGATCCAGACATCGCCGTCGGCGTTTTCGTAGCGACCCTTACCGCTGAGCTGGTTCTGTTTGAAGCCGCCAACGTAGAGATCGCCCTCGGCGCTGCTGAAAGTGCCGTTGCCTTCCAGCTGGCCGTCGACGAACTGGCCGCTGAACTGGTTGCCGCTGGCATCGCTGCGCTGGCCCTGGCCGTTGGGCTTGCCGCGGGAGAACTGGCCCTGGTACTGGCTGCCGTCTTCCAGCTCGAGGCGGCCGAGCCCGGAATACAGGTCGGACTTGAATTCGCCGCGGTAGGTCATGCCGCGTTCCTTGAGGGTGCCTTCACCGTCGCGCCGGCCCAGTTTGAAACCACCGGTGTAGCTGCTGTCCTTGGTGGTCAGGCTGCCCTGGCCGTGGAACAGGCCCTGCTGGAATTGTCCGCGGTAGACCTCGCCGTCGCTGCCGTGCCATTCGCCCTGGCCATGCCACTGGCCGCTGTCGAACTGGCCGGCATACCAACTGCCGTTGGGGTAGTCGATGCGGCCTTGTCCCTGCAACAACCCGTTGACCACATCGCCGCGGTAGCGACCACCGTCCGGCAGACGGGCATCGGGAGGCAGCAGCGATTCGCCGTCTCCACATGCGGTGAGCAACAGGGTCAGAGCCAGGGGTACAAGTGGGCGCATAGCGGGATCCGGATAATTAGGGGACCGAGTATGCCGCAGCAACGAGGCTTATATATAGAGAGGCTGCGCGAAACAGCATGAGCTGTTTCGCATCAGGAAGGTTTCAGACAAAGCAGAGGGACAATGGCTCGGCGATGTAGGCTGGTTTTTCCTGGCCTTCGATTTCCAGTGTGGCGGTAGCCTTGAGCAGCCATTGGCCGGGTTTCTTCTCGGTGACGTCCACCAGGTCGACCTTGAGGCGGACCCTGGAATCGACCTTGACCGGCTGGATGAAGCGCACGCTGTCCAGGCCGTAGTTGACCACCATCTTCAGACCCTCGGGCAGGATCAGGATGTCTTCCATCAGTTTCGGGATCAGCGACAGCGACAGGAAACCGTGGGCAATGGTGCCGCCGAACGGTGTCTGGGCGGCTTTTACCGGGTCTACGTGGATGAACTGGAAGTCACCCGTGGCTTCAGCGAACAGGTTGATACGCTGCTGATCGATGGTGAGCCATTCGGAACGTCCTAGTTCCTTTCCGACATAATCTTTGAGCTCTGCAACAGGAACATACGGCATTGAGACTCTCCTTGGGTTCATCGGTTTTATCGTTCTAAAGGGGCGGGGGCGTACCCCCTGACAACCCACTGTAGATCATCATGGGGGTTTGCTCCGGTCAACCTTCCATGCTTTTGGCGAATGCCGGTGCATAGCGTTCGCGTGCTTATAATGCCCGGCGTTTTTTCGGGGGGGATGAGAGATGTTGTTACGCGGTCTGACATGGTTGGTGCTGTTTCAATTGCTCGGCACGGCGATCAATCATCTGTTGTTGCCGATCCTGCCGGGGCCGATTGTCGGTCTGCTGTTGCTGCTGATCTTCCTGGTGGCGCGCGGCGAGGTGGGCGAGCCGCTGAACCTGGCCGCCTCCAGCCTCCTGCGTTACCTGCCGCTGTTGCTGGTGCCGCCCGCGGTGGGGGTGATGGTGTACGCGGCGGATATCGCTGCGGATTTCTGGGCGATAGTCGGCGCCCTGGTGTTGTCGCTGGTGATCTCCATGGCTTTCGTCGGCGTGTTGATGCAGCGGCTGGTCAAGCGCCACGGACATCGGGAGGGCGGCCAATGATGTTCGACTGGCAGGGCGCCTGGGCGTCGGTGATCCACCATCCCTTGTTCGGCATCGGCATTACCCTGGGCGCCTATCAACTGGTGCTCGCGGCCTTCGAGAAAACCCGCTGGATCTTTCTGCAACCGGTGCTGGTCTCCATGTTGCTGGTGATCGGTGTGCTGCTGGGCTGTGGCTTGAGCTATGCCGAGTACCGCAAGAGCACGGAGATCCTCAGTATTCTCCTGGGCCCGGCCACAGTGGCGCTGGCCGTACCGCTGTACCTCAACCTGCGGCGGATTCGGCAGTTGTTCTGGCCGATATTTACTACGCTGGTGATTGGAGGGGTGGTCGCCACCGGCCTGGGCGTACTGCTGGGGTGGTGGTTCGGTGCCGAGAACATGATCCTGATGACCATGGCGCCGAAATCGGTGACCTCGCCGATCGCCATGCTGGTGGCTGAACAGATTGGCGGTGTCGCAGCGCTGGCCGCGGTATTCGTGTTGATCACCGGGGTGATCGGGGCGATTTTCGGTCCGGCCATTCTCAACCGCCTGCAGGTGCACAGCCCGGAAGCCCGAGGCATGGCGCTGGGCATGACGGCTCACGCGGTGGGCACTTCGGTGGCCTTGCAGGAAAGTGACGAGTGCGGTGCTTTCGCGGCGCTGGCGATGAGTCTGATGGGTGTGGCCACGGCGGTCTTCCTGCCGTTGGCGGTGTCGTTGGTGGTTTAAGGAAACCTGTATGAGCCTGGCGCTTTTCCCGCTGAACACGGTGCTGTTCCCCGACTGCATTCTCGATTTGCAGATTTTCGAGGCGCGCTACCTGGACATGATCGGTCGCTGCATGAAGCAGGGCAGTGGCTTCGGCGTGGTGTGCATCCTTGAGGGCGAAGAGGTGGGCATCGCCCCGGAAGGTTTTGCGCGGGTGGGCTGCGAAGCGCTGATCACCGACTTCCATCAGCAGGACAACGGCCTGCTGGGGATCCGGGTCAAGGGCGGGCGGCGTTTTCGGGTGCTGAGCAGCGAAGTGCAGCGCGATCAGTTGCGGGTGGCTGAAGTCGAGTGGCTGGGCGAGGCGCCGGAGCGGCCGCTGCAGGAGGAAGACGGGGACCTGATCGCCTTGCTCAAGGTGCTGGCCGAGCACCCGATGGTCGAAGCCCTGAACATGGGTACCGAAGCCACTGGCCAGCAGTCGCTGGCCAACCAGTTGGCTTATCTGTTGCCATTCTCCGAACTGGACAAGATCGACCTGTTGCAACTGGACGATCCGCAACAACGCCTGGATGCGATCCAGGCCTTGCTGGACGAATTGCAGGGCGAGCTGTTCGCCTGATCCTCGCGGCTACAACACCTCAATACGCATAACGCAGCATGGCGTGCGGTAGATGCCTGACTGCTTCGAAACCGAACAACGCGATCAGCGCCGGCAATACCAGCCACCAGATCTTGGCCGGCATGGGTTCCAGCGGGGTCTGGCGCTGGGCGACCCACAGGCTGGCGGCGCACACGCAGGCGGCAAGCATGGCGCCGGCGAGGATGTCGGAGGGCCAATGCGCACCCAGGTAAATCCGCGACACGGCAATCGCGGCCGCCGGCAGACAGCCCAGCAGCAGCCAGGTCAGGCGCATGCGTGGCGGTTGGCCGCGACCGGCGAGCACCGCCAGGGTCAGGAACAGGGCGAACGAGCCGGAACTGTGGCCGCTGGGCATGCTGTAGCTGGTCAGTGGGTCGGTCAGGACTTCCGGGCGCACGCGGGCGAAGAACAGCTTGGTGCCGGTGTTGGCCAGCGCAGTGCACAGCAGCGTGGCGCCCGCAAAAATCGCCTGCCGCCATTGCCGGGCAACCAGCAACAGCAGGGTGACCAGGGCGCTGGCGAGCAGCATGGTGCGGAATTCGCCGAACTGGGTGAGCACCACCATCACCTCGTCCATTGCCGGGCTGCGGTGCTCCTGGACCAGCGCCATCAGGCCCTGGTCGAAATGGTTCAGGTAGGGGTAACCGATGAACAGGCCTGCCAGGATCGCCAGGCTGAGGCCGGCCACCAACGGGCTGGCCTTGCGATGGCGGCGCACGGTGCTGTTGATGCTCAGGCCCAGCAGCACGGCGATGCTGGCGGCGACTATTCCCGCTTGCGGCCAGAAACCTTCAGGCAAGGGCAGGCGGATCGCCGCGCCCGTGGCCCAGCCCGGCAGCAGGTAGGCGACTGTCCAGCCGGCCGCGGCCAGCAGGCTGACGGCGAAAAAACGCGGGAACGACATGTCGAACATGCCGGCGACCATCGGCAGCATGGGGCGCAAGGGACCGATAAAGCGTCCGACCAACAGGCTGGCGATACCGTAACGCTGGAAATAGGCTTCGGCGCCGTTGATCCATTCCGGGTGATGGCGCAGCCCCGGCAAGCGGCGGATGTTCTGGTGAAAACGCCGGCCCAGCAGGTAGGACACCACGTCCCCGAGCAAACCGCCGAAGAACCCCAGCGCCAGGGTTTCACCCAGGGACAGCGCGCCGCTGCCGGCCATCACGGCAATGGCGAACAGCAGCACGGTGCCAGGCACGATCAGGCCGGCAATCGCCAGGCATTCGACGCAGGCGACGATGAACACGGCTGCCGCCAGCCATTGGGGATTCATCGTCAGCCAGCCGGTTATTCCGTCGAGCCATTGGCCCATAGGTTTTCAACTCCGATTATTCGGTGGGTTAACTGTAGAAGCGGACTTGCTCGCGATAAAACCATCCGCGGGCACGCCGGTTCCTGCGAAAGGGATCAATCGAGCAGCAAATAGTCGCGACCTTCGACCTGCCCGCGACGTAGCGGGTTCCGGGTGCAGTAGGGGGCGTAGGCAGCGTCGACAAAGCGGTACATCAAGTGCTCATCGCGGCCGTGAGGGATGCCCAGGCGGGTGGTCTGGATGACGCTGGCGACGGGCGTGCCGACATCCTCGACGAACAGCACTTCATGGTCGAAGCGCTTGGCATCCCACACCGGGACTTTCAGGCCCAGTGCCTTGCACAGCAGGGTCTGGCCGGCGCAGAGCTTCTGCGAGGGGCGCGGCCGGCCGCTGGCGTCGGGATTGTTCAGGAGCATCTGCGCCAAGCTGGCGGGGCCCGAGATTTCGTCGACCCAGGGGTAGGCCGACTTGATCAGCACCGCGTTGCCCGGCCCCTGGGCGCTGAAGTTCAGCGAGTCGCCGCCGCGGGCGTAGTACATATAGATGTGGCCACCGTCCAGAAACAAAGCCTTACGCTTTTCTGTGTAGCCGAGGGAGGCATGGCTGCCTTTTTCCTCGCAGTAATAGGCTTCTGTTTCGATAATGCGCGCCGACAGCCACAGGTCGCCGACCCGATGGCGGATGATTTTGCCGAGCAGTTCACGGGCCAGGACCTGGGCGTCTCGATCGAAAAAGCTGTCGGGCAGGGCCTTGGGCAGCGTCGGAGTGGACAGAATGGACATGGTGGCCAGGAGCGATGACGGGAATTGGGTCGGAATGATATCAATTCCAGGCTTAATTCAGGCTGAACGAGAGGTATTTGCCGTCCATTTCGACCATCCGCCCGTGACCGCTGTCCGTGGACCGGCGCGACAGCTATAATCAGCCGCTTTCCTCTTTGCCAAGACCACAGCAGACCATGACTGAGTCCGTTCTTGACTACATGACCCGTTTGGGTCGCGCTGCCCGCGAAGCCTCGCGGGTAATCGCCCGTGCCACCACTGCGCAGAAAAACCGCGCATTGCTGGCGGCTGCCGATGCATTGGACGCTGCTCGCCCCGAGCTGAGCGCGGCCAATGAGCAGGACCTGGCCAACGGCCGGGCCAATGGTCTGGAACCGGCATTGCTCGATCGTCTGGCGCTGACCCCGGTGCGTATCGACGAAATGATCGAAGGCCTGCGTCAGGTGGCCAAGCTGCCTGACCCCATCGGTGAAATCCGCGATATGCGCTACCTGCCTTCGGGCATCCAGGTCGGCAAGATGCGCGTGCCCCTGGGCGTGATCGGCATCATCTACGAGTCGCGTCCCAACGTGACCATCGATGCTGCCAGCCTGTGCCTGAAGTCCGGCAACGCGACCATCCTGCGTGGCGGCTCCGAGGCGATCAATTCCAACCGCGCCATTGCCACCTGTATCCAGCAAGGGCTGGCGGTGGCCGGCCTGCCGGCGCAAGTGGTGCAGGTGGTGGAAACCACCGATCGCGCGGCCGTTGGCGCGCTGATCACCATGCCCGAGTTCGTCGACGTGATCGTGCCGCGTGGCGGCAAGAGCCTGATCGAGCGGGTCAGCCGCGACGCCAAGGTGCCGGTGATCAAGCACCTGGACGGCGTCTGCCATGTGTTCATCGACGTGGCGGCAGACCTGGACAAGGCGATTCGCATCGCCGATAACGCCAAGACCCAGCGTTACGCGCCCTGCAACACCATGGAGACCCTGCTGGTCCACGCCGGTATTGCCGAGCGCGTATTGCCGCCGCTGGCGGCGATCTATCGCGACAAGAAGGTCGAGCTGCGCGGTTGCCCGCGTACCCGTGCCTTGCTGGGCGACGATGTGATCGAGGCCACCGAAGAAGACTGGCGCACCGAATACACCGCGCCAATCCTGTCGATCCTGGTGGTCGACAGCCTGGACGCGGCCATCGAACACATCAACACCTACGGTTCGCAGCACACCGACGCCATCGTCACCGAGAACTTCACCGACGCCCGGCGTTTCCTCAACGAGGTGGATTCCAGCTCGGTGATGGTCAATGCCTCGACCCGGTTTGCCGACGGTTTCGAATATGGCCTGGGCGCGGAGATCGGTATTTCCACCGACAAGCTGCACGCCCGTGGTCCGGTCGGCCTGGAAGGGCTGACCAGCGAGAAATATGTCGTCTTCGGCGACGGCCATGTGCGCACTTGATGAGCAAACGTATCGGTCTGCTGGGCGGTACCTTCGACCCCGTGCACATCGGTCACCTGCGCAGCGCGCTGGAGGTGGCCGATTCGCTGGGGCTCGATGAGCTGCGGCTGACGCCCAGCGCGCGGCCACCGCATCGCGATACGCCGCAGGTGTCGGCCCTGGACCGTCTGGCGATGGTCGAGTGCGCGGTGGCGGGCGTTTCACCCCTGGTGGTGGACGACCGTGAGCTGAAACGGGACAAGCCGTCCTACACCATAGACACCCTGGAACAGATGCGGGCCGAGATGGCCGCGGATGACCAGTTGTTCCTGTTGCTGGGCTGGGACGCTTTTTGCGGCCTGCCTACCTGGCATCGCTGGGAAGAGTTGCTCCAGCATTGCCACATCCTGGTGCTGCAACGCCCGGATGCCGACAGCGAGCCGCCGGATGCGTTGCGCAACCTGCTGGCGGCGCGCTCGGTGAGCGATCCCCTGGCCCTGCAAGGGCCTGGAGGACACATTGCATTCGTCTGGCAGACACCGCTCGCGGTGTCCGCCACCCAGATCCGTCAACTGCTGGCCAGCGGTAAGTCGGTACGTTTCCTGGTGCCTGATGCGGTCCTGGCCTATATCGATGCACACGGTCTTTACCGTGGGCCGAACTGAAGGCGCGCTGCCGGCCGATGCCGTGCAACGCGCCAAACATACGAGCTGAACGAGTTTTATATGACTAACCAAGTAATGAAAGGCGAAGATCTGGTCAAGGTGGCAGTCGCCGCGCTGGAAGACGTCAAGGCCCAGGACGTCCTGGTGATCGATGTTCGCGACAAGCAGAGCATCACCGACTACATGATCATCGCCACCGGTACTTCCAACCGCCAGATCGGCGCGATGCTGGAAAAGGTCCGCGAGATGGTCAAGGCCCAGGGCGTCAAGCCGCTGGGTGAAGAAGGCAAGGGCGACAGCGACTGGGTGCTGCTGGACCTGGACGACGTGATCGTGCACATGATGACCGCCTCCGCACGCCAGTTCTACGACCTGGAACGCCTGTGGCAGGGCGCCGAGCAGAGCCGTGCGGCTGATGGCAAGCACCACAGCCCGGAACACACCCATGAGCACTTCACCAAGCTCAACAAAGACCAGCAATAAGGGACGGCTGTGCGCCTGCGTCTGATCGCTGTCGGTTCACGCATGCCCAAGTGGGTGGAAGAGGGTTGGCACGAGTATGCCAAGCGTCTGCCATCCGAACTGGCGCTGGAACTGGTGGAAATACCGCTCAATACCCGTGGCAAGAACGCCGATGTGGCCCGTTTCATCCGTCAGGAAGGCGAAGCCATGCTGGCCAAGGTCGGCCAGAACGAGCAGATCGTCACCCTCGAGGTCCACGGCAAGCCCTGGAGCACCGAGCAGCTGGCGGTGGAACTGGATCGCTGGCGCCTCGACTCGCGCACCGTGAACTTCATGGTCGGCGGCCCCGAGGGGCTGGCGCCGGAAGTCTGCGCGCGGGCGGACCAGCGCTGGTCGCTGTCGCCTTTGACCTTGCCGCACCCGCTGGTACGGATCCTGATCGGTGAACAGCTGTATCGCGCCTGGACAGTCCTGTCCGGGCACCCTTATCACAAATAGCCCGCGCCCCTAATGTCCCAGCCGATCCGTATCAAGGACCACGAAAAAGACGCCCGTCTGGTGCGTGGCCGGGTCGTGTTCGGGGCTATTGCCGTGGTCTGCCTGATCGGGGTGCTGATCGCGCGCCTGTATTACCTGCAGGTGATCCAGTACGACTATCACTCGACCCTGTCGGAAAACAACCGGGTCCACGTTCAGCCGATTCCACCGACCCGCGGCCTGATCTTCGACCGTAATGGCGTAGTAGTGGCCGATAACCGGCCGAGCTTCAGCCTGAGCATGACCCGCGAGCGTTCCGGCGATTGGCGCCAGGTGCTCGACGTCATTGTCGAAGTGCTGGAGCTGACGCCGGAAGACCGGGTGCTGTTCGAGAAACGCATGAAGCAGGGACGCCGGCCGTTCGAGCCGGTGCCGATCCTGTTCGAGCTCAACGAAGAGCAGATCGCCCGGATCGCGGTCAACCAGTTCCGCCTGCCCGGGGTGGAAGTGGTGGCGCAGCTGGTCCGCCATTACCCCCAGGGCGCGCACTTCGCGCACTCGGTGGGCTACATGGGGCGGATCAACGAGAAAGAGCTGAAGACCCTGGACCCGGTGAACTACAGCGGCACCCACCACATCGGCAAGACCGGTATCGAGCGTTTCTACGAGCCCGAGCTGCACGGCCAGGTGGGTTACGAAGAGGTCGAAACCAACGCTCGCGGCCGCGTGTTGCGGGTGCTCAAGCGGACCGACCCGATTCCCGGCAAGGACATTGTCCTGAGCCTGGACATCAAGCTGCAGGAAGCCGCCGAGGCTGCCTTGGGCGGGCGGCGTGGCGCGGTGGTAGCGCTGGACCCGAACACCGGGGAAGTGCTGGCCATGGTCAGCCAGCCGAGCTTCGACCCGAACCTGTTCGTGACCGGCATCAGCTTCAGGGCCTATGCCGAGCTGCGCGACTCCATCGACCGTCCGCTGTTCAACCGGGTGCTGCGCGGCCTGTACCCGCCGGGTTCGACCATCAAGCCGGCGGTGGCGATCGCCGGCCTCGATTCCGGAGTGGTGACGGCCTCCACGCGGGTCTATGACCCGGGCTACTACCAACTGCCCAACTACGACCACAAGTACCGTAACTGGAACCGCAGCGGTGACGGTTACGTCGACCTCGACACCGCGATCATGCGGTCCAACGACACCTACTTTTATGACCTGGCCCACAAGCTGGGGATCGATCGGTTGTCGGCCTACATGAACAAGTTCGGTATCGGCCAGAAGGTCTCGCTGGACATGTTCGAGGAATCGCCGGGCCTGATGCCGTCGCGGGAATGGAAGCGCGCCACCCGCCGCCAGGCCTGGTTCCCGGGTGAGACGCTGATTCTCGGGATCGGCCAGGGCTACATGCAGTCCACCCCGTTGCAGTTGGCCCAGGCCACGGCGCTGGTGGCGAACAAGGGCAAATGGAACCGTCCGCACCTGGCCAGGACCATCGAGGGCGAAAAGCCGGTGGATGAAAACCCGATGCCGGACATTGTCCTGCGCGATCCGTCGGACTGGACGAAGGTCAACCACGGCATGCAGCAGGTGATGCACGGTGCCCGTGGTACGGCGCGCAAGGCGGCCATCGGTTCGCAATACCGGATCGCCGGCAAGAGTGGTACGGCCCAGGTGGTCGCGATCAAGCAGGGCGAGAAGTACGACCGCTCCAAGGTCCAGGAGCGCCATCGCGACCACGCCCTGTTCGTCGGCTTCGCGCCGGCGGAAAACCCGAAAATCGTGGTCTCGGTCATGGTCGAGAACGGCGAGTCCGGCTCCGGCGTGGCGGCCCCGGTGGTGCGCCAGGTGATGGACGCCTGGCTCCTCGGCCCGGATGGCCTGCTCAAGCCTGAGTTTGCCGGCCCTATCAGTGCGGAGGCTACGGCCCGTGAAGAGTAATTTCGATCGCATCCTGTCCAGCGAGGATGTGATGCGTCGCCGTGCGACGCTGTTGCAGCGCATGCACATTGACGGCCCATTGCTGATCCTGCTGCTGACCCTGGCGGCCGGCAGCCTGTTCGTCCTGTATTCGGCGAGCGGCAAGAGCTGGGACTTGCTGGGCAAGCAGGCGACGTCATTCGGCATCGGCCTGGTGTCGATGATCATCATCGCCCAGCTCGAGCCCCGGTTCATGGCGCGCTGGGTGCCACTGGCCTATGTGTTCGGCGTGGTGCTGCTGGTGGTGGTGGATGTCATGGGACACAACGCCATGGGCGCCACCCGCTGGATCAACATTCCCGGGGTGATCCGCTTCCAGCCCTCGGAGTTCATGAAGATCATCATGCCGGCGACCATCGCCTGGTACCTGGCCAAGCGCAGCTTGCCGCCGCAGCTCAAGCATGTGGGCATCAGCCTGATCCTGATCGGAATCCCGTTCATTCTGATCGTACGCCAGCCGGACCTCGGCACCTCGCTGCTGATCCTTGCCGGTGGCGCCTTCGTGCTGTTCATGGGCGGCCTGCGCTGGCGCTGGATCCTCAGCGTGCTGGCTGCCGCGGTGCCGGTGGCGATCGCCATGTGGTTCTTCATCATGCACGACTACCAGAAGCAGCGGATCCTGACCTTCCTCGATCCGGAAAGCGATCCGCTGGGCACCGGCTGGAACATCATTCAGTCCAAGGCGGCCATCGGTTCCGGTGGCGTCTTCGGCAAGGGCTGGTTGCTGGGCACTCAGTCCCACCTGGACTTTTTGCCCGAGAGCCACACCGACTTTATTATCGCGGTCATGGGCGAAGAGTTCGGCCTGGTGGGCATTTGCGCCCTGCTGCTGATCTATCTGCTGCTGATCGGTCGTGGGCTGGTGATCACCGCCCAGGCGCAGACGCTGTTCGGCAAATTGCTTGCTGGCGCCCTGACCATGACGTTTTTTGTTTACGTTTTCGTCAACATCGGTATGGTCAGTGGCCTGTTGCCGGTCGTGGGGGTGCCGTTGCCGTTCATTAGCTACGGAGGAACTTCGCTGGTGACGCTGCTGTCAGCGTTTGGGGTTTTGATGTCGATCCATACCCATCGCAAGTGGATCGCGCAGGTTTGAATAAGGTGAAGAATTCAATGCAAGCAATGCGTGGCTGGACCGCTCGGTATGCGCCGTGGGTCGGTCTGGTAGGCATCCTTGGTGCAGCGCAGGAAGCGCTGGCCGGCGGCGAATACGAAGGTTCGCCCCAAGTGGCCGAGTTCGTGGGCGAAATGACTCGCGACTATGGCTTCGCGGGCGAACAGCTGATGGGGGTGTTTCGCGAGGCCGAGCGCAAGCAGTCGATCCTCGACGCCATTTCCCGGCCCGCCGAGCGGGTCAAGCAGTGGAAAGAATACCGGCCGATGTTCATTACCGACGCGCGTATCGCCCGCGGTGTGGACTTCTGGCGCCAGCACGAGGCGGTATTGGCCCGTGCCGAGCAGGAATACGGGGTGCCGGCCCAGGTGATCGTGTCGATCATTGGTGTCGAAACCTTCTTCGGGCGCAACACCGGTAACTATCGGGTGATCGATGCGCTGTCGACCCTGGGCTTCGATTACCCGCCACGTGCCGAGTTCTTCCGCAAGGAATTGCGCGAATTCCTGTTGCTGGCGCGCGAGGAACAGGTCGATCCACTGACCCTCAAAGGCTCCTACGCCGGCGCCATGGGCTTGCCGCAGTTCATGCCAAGCAGTTTTCGCGCCTATGCTGTGGACTTCGACGGCGACGGCCACATCAATATCTGGACCAATCCGGACGATGCCATCGGCAGTGTTGCCAGCTATTTCAAGCGTCACGGCTGGGAGGCCGGGCAGCCGGTGGTCAGCCGGGCCGAAGTGCGTGGCGATCAGGTCGACGAAGGCCTGACCACCGGTATCGAACCGACGAAAACCGTTGGGGAGTTGCGGGCGCTGGGCTGGTCGAGTCATGATGCGCTGCGCGATGATATGCCGGTCACGGCTTTTCGCCTGGAAGGTGACAATGGCCCCGAATACTGGATGGGCCTGAAGAATTTCTACGCGATCACGCGTTATAACCGCAGCGTGATGTACGCCATGGCCGTACATCAGCTCTCTGAACAGCTGGTCCAAGCACGGGGCGTCAAGTAATGCTGGCATCGCCAATCCGCAAACCCCTGAAGCTGGTGGCTCTTGCCGCGTTGTCCTTGCTGGTGGTCAGTTGTTCGTCAACCCAGGCGCCGAAACAGAAAGGCCCGGCGACGGCCGCACGTTCGAAACCGGTCCTGGACATCAACCGCGCCCACAAAGACGGCGCGCCCTGGTGGGACGTCGATGTATCGCGTATCCCTGACGCCACGCCGACCCTGCACACCGGCCCGTACAAGGCCAACCCTTATACGGTGCTGGGCAAGACCTATTTCCCGATGGCCGAATCCAAGCGTTATGTCGCTTCGGGCACGGCTTCCTGGTACGGCACCAAGTTCCACGGGCAGAACACCGCCAATGGCGAGGTGTATGACCTGTACGGCATGAGTGCCGCGCACAAGACCCTGCCCTTGCCGAGTTATGTCCGAGTGACCAACCTGGACAACCACAAGAGCGTGATCCTGCGGGTCAACGACCGTGGGCCGTTCTATTCGGACCGGATCATCGATTTGTCCTATGCCGCGGCCAAGAAGCTCGGTTATGCCGAGATCGGCACTGCCCGGGTCAAGGTCGAGGGCATCGACCCGCAGGAATGGTGGGCCCAGCGCGGCCGGCCGGCGCCCTTGATGCTCAACGAGCCGAAAGCCGCGCCAGTGATGACGGCGTCCACGGGGACCGTCGAGCAATGGACTCCACCTGCGCAGCAGCACGCCGCGGCCGTCGTGCCGGTGCAGCTGGATGCAAAAAAAAACGCTTCTGCGCAAGCCTCTGGCCAGTATCTGCAGGTGGGCGCCTTCGCCAACCCGGACGCTGCCGAGCTCCTGCGCTCGAAGCTGAGCGGGATGGTGAGCGCTCCGGTGTTCATCAGCTCGATCGTGCGCAATCAACAGACCCTGCACCGGGTACGCCTGGGGCCGATCGGCTCGCAGGGTGAGATCCAGCAAGTGCAGAACAGTGTCCGGCTGGCCAATCTGGGGCAGCCGAGCCTGGTAACCGCCGAGTAATCGGATTCTGATTCATGGTTCACCCGCGGTATTTGGGGGGGAACCCAGGTTGTTGGCTCGTCGTACAACAAAAGCCCGGCAAGGGTCGTGAGTGAACAACTGAACACGCGACAGCCCTTTAGAAGGCTGTCTGAATAGTTTTGTCCGCGAGGACAAGTTTCCATTAGCAATTTCGAGAGACGGATGAACATCACCACCTTTGCCAAACGCCTGTGTCTGCTTGTCCCGCTGATCATCACGCCTGCCGCCTGGGCGGTAGAAGTGATGCCGTCGCCACCGCAGCTGGCCGCCAAGTCCTATGTGCTCATGGAGGCCAGCAGCGGTAACGTGCTGGTGGAGAACAACGGTGACCAGCGTCTGCCGCCAGCCAGCCTGACCAAGCTGATGACGGCCTACATCGCGACCCTGGAAATCCGTCGCGGCCAGATCGGTGAGAACGACCCGGTGACCGTCAGCGAGAACGCCTGGCGTACCGGCGGTTCGCGGATGTTCATCAAGGTCGGTTCGCAGGTCACTGTCAGCGACCTGCTGCACGGCATCATCATTCAGTCGGGTAACGACGCCAGCGTCGCGGTTGCCGAGCACATCGCCGGCAGCGAAGACGCCTTTGCCGACATGATGAACAAGACCGCCGGCGACCTGGGCATGACCAATAGCCACTTCATGAACCCGACCGGCCTGCCGAACCCCGAGCACTACTCGTCGGCGCACGACATGGCGGTCCTGGCTCGCGCCATCATTCACGAAGATCCGGCTCACTACGCGATCTACTCGCAGAAAGAGTTCTTCTGGAACGGCATCAAGCAACCTAACCGCAACCTGTTGCTGTGGCGTGACAAGACCGTCGATGGCCTGAAAACCGGCCACACCGACGAAGCCGGCTACTGCATGGTGTCCTCGGCCGTGCGTGACGGCATGCGCCTGATCGCCGTGGTGTTCGGTACCAACAGCGAGCAGGCTCGTGCAGCCGAAACCCAGAAGCTGCTGACCTATGGTTTCCGCTTCTTCGAAACCCAGACCTTCTACCAGAAGGGCACCGAGCTGGCTCAGGCGCCTGTCTGGAAAGGCACTGCCTCCCAGGTCAAGGCCGGTCTGGCCCAGGACCTGAGCATGACCATGCCAAAAGGCCAGCTGAAGAAGCTCGCGGCCAGCATGACCATGAATCCACAATTGATCGCGCCTATCGCCAAGGGCGACGTGATTGGTAAAGTCGAAGTGAAACTGGACGACAAGGTGGTGCACAGTGCCGACCTGATCGCTCTGGACGCGGTCGACGAAGGTGGTATCTTCCGCCGCATGTGGGATAGCATCCGCCTATTCTTCTACGGCTTGTTCAACTGATATTGTCGACCCGCGTGGCCCTCGCTCTGAAGTAGAGCGGGGGCCGCGTCCGTCGCCACGGCTTACGAGGCCGTTACGCCATGACAGACACCGAAGTAAAGGCGCCAAAGATCGAATTCCCCTGCGCGGATTACCCGATTAAGGTGATCGGCGACACCGGCGTGGGTTTCAAGGACAAGATCATCGCGATCCTTGAAAAACACGCGACCGTTGACCACAAGACCCTGGCCGAGCGCCAGAGCACCAACGGCAAGTACACGACCATCCAGCTGCACATCATCGCCACCGGTCAAGAACAGCTGTACGACATCAACAGCGAGTTGCGGGCCACCGGTTTCGTGCACATGGTGCTGTGATGCCACAAACGCTGGGCTTTCGCGAGCTCGGCCAGATGGCCTACGAGCCGGTCTGGCAGGCCATGCAACGCTTTACCAACGAACGCGGCACCGACGCTCCCGATGAAGTCTGGCTGGTGCAACATCCACCGGTCTTTACCCAGGGCCAGGCGGGCAAGGCCGAACACCTGTTGCTTCCCGGGGATATCCCGGTAGTGCAGGTCGACCGGGGTGGCCAGGTGACCTATCACGGTCCTGGCCAACTGGTGGCTTATCTGCTGCTGGACGTGCGCCGTTTGGGTTTTGGCGTGCGAGACCTGGTCAGCCGGATGGAGCAGTGCCTGGTCGAGCTGCTGGCCGGCTACGGCGTGGCTGCGGCGGCCAAGCCGGATGCCCCCGGCGTTTACGTCGATGGCGCGAAAATCGCCTCCCTGGGCCTGCGGATCCGCCATGGTTGTTCCTTTCATGGCCTGGCCTTGAACGTGGACATGGATCTGCAGCCGTTTCGACGGATTAACCCCTGTGGCTATGCCGGGCTGGCAATGACCCAGCTGAGCGACCACGCAGGACCGATTGAATTTGCCGAGGTAAGTGCCCGGCTGCGTGCGCAGCTCGTCAAACACCTCGACTATGCTGAGCAGACGACCCTAACGGGCGGAATCGACTGATATGACTACTGCGCAAGACACTGTGCAAACCCTGATCCCGACGCTGGATGTTTCCGAGCGCCCGGCCCGTGCGAAAGTTGAAACCGGCGTTAAATTGCGCGGTGCCGAGAAAGTCGCACGTATCCCGGTGAAGATCATCCCGACCACCGAACTGCCGAAGAAACCGGACTGGATTCGCGTGCGAATTCCGGTGTCCCCGGAAGTCGACCGGATCAAGCAATTGCTGCGCAAGCACAAATTGCACAGCGTCTGCGAAGAAGCCTCCTGCCCGAACCTGGGTGAGTGCTTCTCCGGCGGTACCGCGACTTTCATGATCATGGGCGACATCTGCACCCGTCGCTGCCCATTCTGCGACGTCGGTCACGGCCGTCCGAAGCCTCTGGACGTCGATGAGCCGATGAACCTGGCGGTAGCGATCGCCGACCTGCGCCTGAAGTACGTGGTGATTACTTCGGTCGACCGCGACGACCTGCGCGACGGCGGTGCCCAGCACTTTGCCGACTGCATCCGCGAAATCCGCAAGCTGTCGCCGAACGTGCAGCTGGAAACCCTGGTCCCGGACTACCGTGGCCGCATGGACGTCGCGTTGGAAATCACCGCCGCCGAGCCGCCGGATGTGTTCAACCACAACCTGGAAACCGTACCGCGCCTGTACAAGGCCGCGCGTCCGGGTTCGGACTATCAGTGGTCGCTGACCCTGCTGCAGAAGTTCAAGCAGCTGGTGCCGCACGTACCGACCAAATCCGGCCTGATGCTGGGCCTGGGCGAGACCGACGACGAAGTCATCGAAGTCATGAAGCGCATGCGCGAGCACGACATCGACATGCTGACCCTCGGCCAGTACCTGCAACCGTCCCGCAGCCACTTGCCGGTGCAGCGTTTCGTGCACCCGGACACCTTCGCCTGGTTCGCCGAGGAAGGTTACAAGATGGGCTTCAAGAACGTCGCCTCGGGCCCGCTGGTACGTTCCTCCTACCACGCCGACGAGCAGGCGAAGCTGGCCAAAGAAGGCCTGGTCTCCTGATGTAATGCGCCCGCAAGGTCTTTCCTTGCGGGCGTCATCTTCCGTTACGCCCGCATCTCTCTCCCTTCATAGACTTTTCCTGCAAGCGCCGTGGCGTTTCGGCACTTCTGTTTGCCCGCTTTCATGGCTACTGTGCACTAGAGAATCCACACAGGGAGAACCATTGGATGACCCTCCAACCGACTGACGTCCTTTGTGCGCAACGGCCGGTGCCGGCGCTGCCTTCGCAAGGGCTGATCGGCTTGATTGCACCTGCCGGGCCCGCGGCCCTGGATACCGAGCAAGCCGCCCGCTGGATGCGCGCTCGAGGTTATTCGCTGCGGATCTACCCCGGGATCCAGCAGAAGGACGGCTATCTGGCCGGTAGCGACGAGGTCCGCCTGAACGACCTGCACGCCGCTTTCGCCGATGACGATGTCGATGCGATCCTGTGCCTGCGGGGTGGCTACGGCAGCCCACGCTTGCTCGACCGGATCGACTACGACCTGTTACGCCGCCATGCCAAGCCGTTTGTCGGCTACAGCGACATCACCGCGCTGCATCTGGCCATCAATCGTCATGCGGGGTTCGTGACCTTTCACGGGCCGATGCTCAATGCCGACCTGCTGGGCGAAAAACAGCCACCGACCGAGTCTTCGCTGTTCAGCCTGCTCAGGGGGCAACTGAAGGCTGGCAGCCTGCTGGCGCATCCGGCGGCTTATCCCTTGACCACCATCGAGCCCGGCATCGCCTGCGGCCAACTGCTGGGGGGCAATCTGTCGTTGATCGCTGCGACCATGGGCACGCCGTACGAGATCAATGCTGACGGCATCATTCTGTTCATCGAAGACATCAACGAGCCGCTGTACCGGATCGACCGTCTGCTGACGCACCTGCGCCTGGCCGGCACGCTCGACAGGCTTCGTGGTGTGCTGGTGGGGGATGTGGCGGGCGTGGAGCCCCAGGCGCTTGCCGGGCTGCTCAAGCAGACCTTCGAACCCCTGCGCATCCCGGTGCTGGCTGGGTGGCGCAGTGGCCACTGCGATCCGAACCTGACCCTGCCGTTGGGGGCGATGGTCAGGCTGGATGCGGGGGAGAAGCAGTTGATCCTGGAACAGGACGTGGTGTTCGGCTGATCAGCCCGTGCCCGCTCCCCTTGTGGGAGCGAGCGTGTCCAAGACGATGACCCTGGTGATTGGCGCGCAGGCCGGCTCAACGCGAGCGCAGGCTCTCCAGCAGCTTGTGGGTCGGATAGCCATCGGCAGGCCAGCCCAGCGATTGCTGCGCGCTGCGAATCGCCTTGCGGGTATTGGCGCCGATAATGCCGTCCGGGTTGCCAGCATCGTAATTGTTGGCGCTGAGCAGGCTCTGCAACTCGATGCGCTCGGAGCGGCTGAGGGGCATGTCGTCTTTCGGCCAGACGCCGTTGATCAAGCCTGAACCGTTGAAGCGTTGCGACAGCAGGTTCACCGCCAGGGCATAGGACGAAGAGTTGTTGTACTTCAGAACGGCGCGGAAGTTGTCGAGGATCAGGAACGCCGGTCCGCGATAACCCGCTGGCAGTAGCAAGGCCGCCGAAAGCTGCTCGGAGCCTGGCGGAACGCTGGCGCCGTTGGGCAGCTTCATGCCCAGGCGCAGCCACTCGGATACCGGTTTACGGATCGCACCGTCCGCCAGCGCATAGTCGAAGCCGCTCGCCAACTCCACTTCGAAACCCCATGGCTGGCCTTTCTGCCAGCCGGAGCTTTGCAGATAGTGCGCAGTCGAGGCCAGGGCGTCGGCCGGGCTGTTCCAGATGTCGCGGCGGCCATCGCCGTCGAAGTCCACGGCGTGGGTGTTGTAGGTGGTTGGGATGAACTGGGTCTGCCCCATTGCGCCGGCCCAGGAGCCGAGCATCTTCTCGGGTTGAATATCGCCGTGCTGGAGAATCTGCAGGGCGGCCAGCAGCTGGCTGTTGGCAAAGGCCGGGCGACGGCCTTCGTAGGCCAGGGTCGCGAGGGAGCGGATGACCGATTTGTTGCCCTGGAACTCACCGAAATTGCTTTCCATGCCCCAGACCGCTACCAGCGCCTGGCGATCGACGCCATAACGCTGTTCGATCTGCTGCAGGATGTCGGCGTACTGATTGATCAGCGCCTGGCCTTTGCGCACACGCAACGGCGACAGGGCGCCGTCGAGGTACTCCCACACCGGCCGGGTGAATTCCGGCTGGCTGCGGTCGGCCTTGATCACGCCCATGTCCGGGGTGATACCGGCGAACGCCCGGTCGAAAAGATCGGCGCGGATCCCTGCGTTCAGGGCTTCGACACGGAAACCTGCCTGCCACTGGGCAAAGGTCTGGGTTGGCTGGATGTCCAGGTTGTCGACGGCCAGCGGAGCGACGGTTGCAGGCGCGGCGAGAGGGGCGGCTTGAATGCTTTGGAGTGGCTGGGCATCGGCGGCGGTGGGTTTTTCCGCGCAGGCGACGAGCAGGGCAAGGCTGGAGGCAGCGATCAGTTGGCGCAGGTGCCAACGACGGGAAAGACAGAAGGGCATGCACAGGTCCAGAGAATACGAATCAGATACAGACCTTATCACGCCGGCGGGGTTCTCTGCTTTATGCAGCCAGAAAGTAAGAAGCCTCCCAGCTTTTAGACTGGAAGGCTTCGCGGCGGTAGCTGCCTTTGCCCTTGGCGGGTCGTTCCTGACGACTGCGGAACAGGGGCTGGGCGATGATGGATTTGGCCTTGTTGGGGCCATGCTTGGATGGCTTGCTCATTTTGGGTTCTCGCTTGAGGTGGGTTTGCGCGGCAGATGATCGGCCAGCTTTACCCCGCTGTCCAGCCCTGTGATGTGTAGGATTTTTCAGTGTCTTTCGTTGGATCTCCCGAACCTGTAGGAGCGAGCCTGCTCGCGATAGCGATCGGCCAGGAAACCGCGGTACCGGCTGGCGCTGATCGCGAGCAAGCTCGCTCCTACAAAGTGTCAGGTTATTCGGCGGGGAGAGGCAGGCGTTGTCCGGCCATCAGCAGCGACAGGCGGCTCAGGCTGCTCCAGGGCGAGCCAGCAGCCTGCCCCTTGATCTGCGCATCGATGCGCTGGGCATCGAGCAGCAATTGCGCCCAGCGTGGCGCGGAATAGCGCTGCAGGGCCTTGCTCATCAGCGGCTTGCGTTTGTCCCAGACGGGCGGGCGGGCCTGGCTGAACACTTTATCCAGCGGAGTGCCCTGGCTGTACTGCAGCGACATATTGGCCAGCGACCGCAGTTCCCGGGACAGTGCCCAGAGAATCACCGGAGGCTCGACACCTTCGCCGCGCAGGCCTTCGAGCATGCGCAGGGCATGCGCCGCCTCACCGTTGAGGATCGCGTCCACCAGCCCGAAAACGTCGAAGCGCGCACTGTCGGCGACTGCCGCTTGCACGGTTTCCACCGTGATCTGGCCACCCTCGGCCATCAGCTTGAGCTTTTCGATTTCCTGGGCCGCGGCCAGCAGGTTGCCTTCTACCCTGGCCGCGATGAGTTCCACGGCGTCCTGGCTGGCGGAAAGCCCGGCCTGGGACAGGCGTTGGCGAATCCACTGCGGCAACTGGCTGGCATCCACCGGCCAGATCTGGATGAACTGGGTCTGCTCGCCATCAATCAGGGCCTTGCCCCACTTGGTCTTTTGCGCGCTGCCATCGAGCTTGGGCAGGCTGATCAGCAGCAGGGTGTCTTCGGCCGGCCGTGAACAGTATTCGATGAAGGCCGCTGCGCCTTTGTCGCCGGGCTTGCCCGAAGGCAGGCGCAGTTCCAGCAGGCGTTTTTCGGCGAACAGCGACATGCTCGCACCGGCTTGCAGCAGGGTGCCCCAATCGAAATTGGCGTCGGCGCTGAATACCTGGCGTTCATCGAAGCCCTGCTGGCGGGCGGCGCTGCGAATGGCATCGGCGGCTTCCTGGCACAGCAACGGATCATCGCCACTGATGACGTAGATCGGTGCGAGCGTGCCTTGCAGGTGTTTGCCGAGTTGAGCGGGGGCGAGTTTCATAAGGAAGGGCAAGCGGGGCGCTTGCGCGCCCCACGAGACTTACTGGTTCGGCAACTGCATGGGCGACTGTTGCGGGGTTTCCGCCTCAGCCTTCTGCGCGGCTTCCAGCGCCTCGGCCTCGGCCTTGGCACGAGCATCCGCGGTCTGCTGCAGTTGATCCAGCTGGGTCGGGGTCAGCAGTTGCAGGCGCAGCATCATGTTCTGCACCAGGTCGCGACGCATTTCCTTGCGCACTTCCAGCGACTCCTGGTCGGAACCCACCAGGTTGTTGCCGTCGTGGATGTAGACCTTCTGCACTTGCAGTTTGTCGCTGAGCAGGGACAGGTTGTTCTGGCCCTGGATTTCGTAGTTCAGCACGGTGGTCATTTCATACTCGGCCGAACGACCGGCACCGGCGTAGCTGAGGCTGCGCTGGGATTCCTGTTCGCGGGTCAGCACCAGCTTGTAAGGCGCGCCGGCATAGACCTTGACGCCACTGCTCTGCAGGACCTGGCGCAGTTGGGTCACGGTTTCGCCGTAAGCGTTGCGGGCGCTCAGGTCGAGTTCCTTGATCGCCAGTTCGGTGGTGCCGGTACCGCGCAGCTGAAAGCCGCAGGCGCTCAGCAGTACGGCCAGGCCGATCACCAGGAGGTTGCGTTTGATCATCTTGTTGCTCCCCTTGAAACCATGTGGGCCGACAGGGCGGCCCTGGAGGTTTTATTCGGCGTCAGCCTTGGGCTGACGCCTGATCCAATTAGCTAGCGACGATATTGACCAGCTTGCCAGGCACGACGATCACTTTACGAATCGTCAGGCCTTCGGTGAAGCGCAGCACGTTCTCGTTGCTTCGAGCGGCGGCTTCGATCTCTTCACGGCTGGCGCTGGCTGGCATTTCGATCTGGCCACGCAGTTTGCCATTCACTTGAATGACCAGTTGCAGGCTGTCCTGAACCAGCGCGTTCTCATCCAGCACCGGCCAGCCGGCGTCGATGATGGCGCCGCTGCGACCCAGCTGGCTCCACAGCTCGTGGCTGATGTGCGGGGTGATCGGCGCCAGCAGCAGGGCCACGGTTTCCAGGCCTTCCTGCAACAGGGCACGGTCCTGCGGGGTGGCTTGCGGTGCTTTTTCCAACACGTTCATCAGCGTCATGACCTGAGCGATGGCGGTGTTGAATTTGTGGTTCTGGCCGACGTCCTGGCTGGCTTGCTTGATCGCCAGGTGGATGGCGCGACGAATGACTTTCTGTTCGTCGTTCAGCGCACCCAGTTCCAGTGCGCCCGGCAGGCCCTGGGCTACGTGAGACTGGGCCAGGCGCCAGACGCGCTTGAGGAAGCGATGGGCACCCTCGACGCCGGAGTCGGACCATTCCAGGCTCATGTCAGGTGGCGAAGCGAACATCATGAACAGGCGGCAGGTGTCCGCGCCGTACTGCTCGATCATCGACTGAGGGTCGACGCCGTTGTTCTTCGACTTGGCCATTTTCTCGGTACCGCCGATTTCCACCGGCAGGCCGTCGCTGATCAGTTTGGCGCCGACGATCTTGGCCTTGCTGTCACGCTCCAGCTCGACATCGGCCGGGTTGTACCAGGTGTAGGCACCGTTGGCTTCGCGGCGATAGTAGGTCTCGGCGACCACCATGCCTTGCGTCAGCAGGTTCTTGAACGGCTCGTTGGAGCTGACCAGGCCCTCGTCGCGCATCAGCTTGTGGAAGAAGCGGGCGTAGAGCAGGTGCAGGATCGCGTGTTCGATACCGCCGATGTACTGGTCCACCGGCAGCCAGTGGTTGGCCGCGGCCGGGTCGACCAGGCCACCCTCGTATTTTGGCGAGGCGTAGCGGGCGTAGTACCACGAGGACTCGACGAAGGTGTCCATGGTGTCGGTTTCACGCTTGGCAGGCTTGCCGCATTTCGGGCAGCTGCACTCGTAGAACTCGGGCATGCGCGCCAGTGGCGAGCCGGCGCCGTCCGGCACCACGTCTTCCGGCAGTACTACCGGCAGTTGGTCTTCCGGTACCGGTACATCGCCGCAGCTGTCGCAGTGGATGATCGGGATCGGGCAGCCCCAGTAGCGCTGGCGGCTGATGCCCCAGTCGCGCAAGCGGAACTGGGTACGGGATTGGCCAAGGTTTTTCTTCAGCAGGGCCACTTCGATGGCGTCGAAGGCGCCGGCAAAATCCAGGCCGTTGAACTCGCCGGAGTTGATCAGTTCGCCGTGCTCGCCGTAGGCGTCCTGCCAAGGCGCAGGCGTTTCGTCGCCAGCGCTGGTGCGCACCACGTTCTTGATCGGCAGGTTGTACTTGGTGGCGAATTCGTAATCGCGCTCATCGTGCGCCGGAACAGCCATTACCGCGCCATCGCCATAGTGCATCAGCACGTAGTTGGCGACCCATACCGGGAGTTTTTCACCGGTCAGCGGGTGTTCGACGAACAGCGAAGTCGGCAGGCCTTTCTTCTCTTGAGTGGCAATGTCGGCTTCAGCGACGCTGCCGCCCTTGCACTCGGCGATAAAGGCTTGCAGCGCCGGATCGTTCTGCGCCGCCAGGGTGGCCAGCGGGTGCTCGGCGGCCACGGCAACGTAGGTCGCGCCCATCAGGGTGTCAGGGCGGGTGGTGAAGACTTTCAGTGCGCCCGCTTCGCCGATGGAGGCCTGGTCGTAGGGGAATTGCACTTCCATGCCACGGGATTTGCCGATCCAGTTGCGTTGCATGGTCTTGACCTGCTCGGGCCAGCCCGGCAGCTCGTCGAGACTCTCCAGCAGCTCATCCGCGTAGGCGGTGATCTTGAAGTAGTACATCGGGATTTCGCGTTTTTCGATCAGCGCGCCGGAGCGCCAGCCGCGACCGTCGATCACCTGTTCGTTGGCCAGGACGGTCTGGTCGATCGGGTCCCAGTTCACGGTGCCGTTCTTGCGGTAGATCACGCCTTTTTCGAACAGGCGAGTGAACAGCCACTGTTCCCAGCGGTAGTAGTCCGGCTTGCAGGTAGTGACTTCGCGGGACCAGTCCACCGCCAGGCCCAGGCTGCGCAGCTGGGACTTCATGTAGGCGATGTTTTCGTAGGTCCACTTGGCCGGTGCGACGTTGTTCTTCATCGCGGCGTTTTCCGCCGGCATGCCGAAGGCGTCCCAACCCATGGGTTGCAGCACGTTCTTGCCTTGCATGCGCTGGTAGCGGGAGATCACGTCGCCGATGGTGTAGTTACGCACATGCCCCATGTGTAGCTTGCCGCTGGGGTAAGGGAACATCGACAGGCAGTAGTAAGTCTCCTTGCCTGGCTGTTCACTGACTTCAAAGGACTTTTGCTCATCCCAGAACGACTGGGCGGCGGCTTCGATTTCACGGGGCTGATAGTGTTCGTGCATGGCTACTTTTGAACTGAATAGGGGTGGCCTAATCCTCTTCAATGCAACGTTGGGCGGTGATGACGCCAAATGTGGCGTTTTCGCTACCCAGTCGAGCTGGAAGTGGAGTTACAGGAAGCGCCGTAGCATACATGACCGCGCTCTACCGAGGGAAACCCTGATTACGCGCCGTGGGCCGTTGGTCGCGGCACCCGGCCGGTTTCGGCAGTGCGGCTAAGCTCAAAAAGGGGAGTGAGTCTTACTTTCATGAGGTGAGTGGATGGTTGAGTCGCAGCGGAAAGTTACAAAACCCGAGTTGTACGAACGATTGATAGATCGTCTGGCTTTGGCCCTGGATACAGCGAGAACAGCAGGAAGCTTGCGTAATGAGCGTCCTGCGGAGTTGGAGTTGCGGGGCCTGAGTCATGCCGAGCTCGAGGTGATCAAAGCCTATCTGGATCGTAGCGAACGTGAGACGCAATTGAGCGTGCTCGAATGCCTGAGGCACGAAGTGACTCCACATTCGGCCAAGGTCATCTGGTTGAAAGACAAGGTGCCCGCCCGGGATGCGGTAAAGGTCCGATCCCTGCACTTCAAGTGAGTCTGCGCAGCCCGTTCGGGCATCTGCGCAGCGTCAACGCCGCGTACCTTGTGCGCAAAATCTGTTTCGTATCTGTTGTTGCTTTGCTTTTACCCACTTAGGCTTCGAGCATCTTTGGAGATGCTCGATGCCTTTTCGTTATTTCGTCAAACAACTACTCCTGCCGCCCGGCCTTCTGTTGCTGCTGCTTCTGTTCGCCTGGTGGTTTCGTCGCTCGAGGCCGCGATTGGCCGGTGCGTGTTTTGCCCTCGGCCTGGGCGGGTTCTGGCTGATGAGCCTGCCTGTGATGGTGGAGTGGGGCGCGGGTGCCCTGGAGAGTGAGCCGGCGCTGACGCAAAGCCAGTGGTCGACCCTGGCCGAACAGGCCGATGCGATCGTGGTGCTGGGCTCGGGGCGGGAGCGTGGCGATCCGGCCTGGGGATCCGACCAGCCGACCGGGGTCGGGCTCGAGCGTCAGCGTTACGCGGCGCGCCTGGCCAAGGCTTCCGGGTTGCCGATCCTGACCAGCGGAGGCCTGCACTACGGCACGCCGCCTACGGAAGCGGCGCTGATGGCCGAGTCGTTGCTGAACGATTTCGACGTGAAGGTGCGCTGGCAGGAAGGGCGTAGCCGCACGACCTGGGAAAACGCCCAATTCACCGCACAAGTGCTGGAGCCGCAAGGTGTCAAACGCATAGTGCTGGTCACCCAGGCCTGGCATATGCAGCGGGCTGTCTGGAGTTTCGAGCAGGCAGGATTCACCGTGGTGCCGGCCCCCGTGGGATTCCTCGGGGTGGATAACGCCAGGCCGCTGGGCGGCTGGATGCCGGAGTTCAAGTCGATCTGGCAGAGCGGCCAGTTACTGAACGAGGCGGTGGGGCTGGTGGGCTACAAGCTGTTTTATCGTGGAGAGGACTAGGTTCATCTCGAGCCAGTCCGCCCCCACAGGAATCGCAAATCCCCGGCAGGAGCGAGCAGGCTCGCGATGAGGTCAGACGGTCTTGGCGATCCGGCTGGCCAGCAGGGCCCAGCCGAATAGCAGGACGCTCAGGATGATCAGTGGCCAGGAGCGCCACTGCAGGTAAGGCGTCAGGTTGTGCATCGGCACCACTTCGCCGTACAGGATCCCGCGTTCGAACTGCGGAATCTGCACGGTGATCTTGCCGAACGGATCGATCAGGCCGGTCACCCCGTTGTTGGTAGCGCGGATCATCCAGCGGCCGGCTTCCAGGGCGCGCATCTGGGCCATCTGCAAGTGTTGCAACGGGCCGATCGAAGTGCCGAACCAGGTGTCGTTGCTGATGGTCAGCAGCAGGTCGCTGCGGGCTGACAGGCCGGCGGCGAATTCCGGATACACCACCTCATAGCAGATGAACGGCGCGATCTGGTAGCCCTTGGCTTGCAGCAAAGGCTGGTCGGCAGGGCCGCGGGCGAAGTCCGACATGGGCAGGTCGAAGAACGCGATCAGGCCGCGCAGCAGGTCTTGCAGGGGCACGTACTCACCGAAGGGCACGAGCTTCTGCTTGAGGTATTCGCCATCGCCTTCGCCGACCACGGTAATGCCGTTGAAGTAGCGTTTCTGGTGGTGCACTTCCTGGCGGATCGGTACGCCGGTGATCAGCGCCGAATGCCGGTCGGCGGCAAAGTTGCCCATCATGTTCAGATAACCTTCGGCCGACTCCTTGAGCACCGGCACCGCGGTTTCCGGCCACACCAGCAGATCCACGCGCTTGGAGCCGAAGCTCATGTCGCGGTACAGCGCCAGTTGGGAGTTGAGCTGTGCGGGGTCCCACTTCAGGCTCTGTTCGATATTGCCCTGGATCGCCGCTACGGTCAGCGGCTCGCCCGACGGGCTGGTCCAGGCGTGCCCCTTGAGCGCGATGCCGATCACCCAGGGGGCGACCAGCAGCACTAGGCCGGCGGCGATAAACCCCTTGCGCCCGGCGCGGATCAGGCCCGGCAGGTTGTAGAGCAGGGCGGCGGTCAGCGCCAGGGTAAAGGAGATCAGCCACATGCCACCCAGCGGGGCCAGGCCGGCCAGAGGGCCGTCGAGCTGGCTGTAGCCGGAGTAGAGCCAGGGGAAGCCCGTCAGGAACCAGCCGCGGAAGGCTTCCTGGCCCACCCAGAGGGCGGCGAAGGCCAGGGCGTCGGCGAGGGGGGCCTCATTGCGCCGCAGCCAGCGCGCCCAGATCCAGGCCGGCAGGGCGAAAAAGAAGGCGATGGCGGCAATGAAGGCCAGCATCAGCAAACTGGCCAGCAGCACCGAGGCGCCACCGTAGGTATGGATGCTGACGTAGATCCAGCTCGTGCCGGCGGCAAACAGGCCGAAGCCGAAACACCAGCCGCGCCACAGCGCCTGACGCGGGCTCAGCTCGCGCAGGCCGGCATAAAAGAAGCCGACCGCCAGCAGTGCCAGCGGCCAGATGTCGTATGGCGCCAGGGCCAGGGTGGTGATTGCGCCAGCCGCCATGGCCAGCAGGTTACCGGGCCAGCCGGGGCGGGTTAAGCGCAGCATGTCGATCCTTAACGGGGGATAGGCGTTAGTCGCAGCAGATGAATCCGACGACTGTCGGCATTCAGGATACGGAAGCGATAGGCACCGATTTCGGTGATTTCGTTGCGTTTAGGCAGGTGCCCGAACGCGCTCATCACCAGGCCGCCGACGGTGTCGAATTCGTCGTCGGAGAACTCGCTGTCGAAGAACTCGTTGAAGTTCTCGATCGGCGTCAGCGCCTTGATCAGGAAATCGCCGCTCGGCAGGGGCTTGATGTAGCTGTCTTCCTCGACGTCGTGCTCGTCTTCGATATCGCCGACGATCTGTTCCAGCACGTCCTCGATGGTCACCAGCCCCGCCACGCCGCCGTATTCGTCGATGACGATGGCCATGTGGTTGTGGTTGGCGCGGAACTCGCGCAGCAGCACGTTCAGGCGCTTGGACTCGGGCACGAAGGTCGCTGGACGCAGCAGGTCCTTGATGTTGAAGCTGTCGCCGTTCTCCTTGAGGATCAGCGGCAGCAGGTCCTTGGCCAGCAGAACGCCCATGACGTCGTCATGGCTTTCGCCAATCACCGGATACCGCGAGTGCGCGGAATCGAGGACGGACGGCAGGAATTCGCGGGGAGTCTGGGTTGCCTTGATGCTGATCATCTGCGAGCGCGGAACCATGATGTCCCGTACCTGCAGGTCAGCGACCTGGATGGCGCCTTCGACGATGGCCAGCGCTTCGCTGTCCAGCAACTTGTTCTGATGGGCTTCGCGCAGCAGCTCCAGCAGCTCCTGGCGGTTTTTCGGCTCATGGGCAAAAGCCTGGGTCAGTTTTCCCAGCCACGACTTTTGCCCGCTGCTCGATCGGTCTTCGCTCATAGCGATTACTCTAAATCCTTGGTTGTTACAGATGGATGTTCTTCGGTTTCGTCGTCCGCATAAGGGTCGGGATGACCCAGTTCTGCAAGCAACGTTCGTTCCAGTGCTTCCATTTCTTCGGCTTCGTCGTCATCTATGTGGTCGTAACCCAATAGATGCAAGCAGCCGTGAATCACCAGATGGGCCCAGTGGGCCTGGAGGTCCTTGCCTTGTTCGGCGGCTTCGCGCTCGACCACTTCGACGCAGATCACCAGGTCGCCGAGCAATGGAATGTCCAGCAGCTCGTCCGGCACATCGGCGGGGAACGACAGGACGTTGGTGGCATAGTCCTTCTGCCGCCAGGTGCGGTTCAGTTCGCGGCCTTCAGGCTCGTCCACCAGACGGATGGTCAGTTCCGAGTCGGCGGTGCGCTGGCGCAGGGCCAGCTCACACCATTGGCGGAACAGGGCTTCGCTGGGAGCAGGCTTGTCGCTTGCCAGTTGCAGATCAAGCTCAAGCATCGTGGCGATTGCCTTTTTCCGCGGCGGGCTGGGCGGACTCGTCGGCCACGCGCTGTTCGAAACGCTCGTAGGCTTCGACGATGCGTTGCACAAGCGGATGGCGCACCACGTCCTTGGGCATGAAGTGGGTGAAGCTGATGCCCGGCACATCCTTGAGGACGTTGATCACATGGGCCAGGCCGGACTTGGTGCCCTTGGGCAGGTCGACCTGGGTGATGTCGCCCGTGATCACCGCGGTGGAACCGAAGCCGATCCGGGTCAGGAACATCTTCATCTGCTCGACGGTGGTGTTCTGGCTTTCGTCGAGGATGATGAAGCTGTTGTTCAGCGTACGGCCGCGCATGTAGGCCAGCGGCGCAATCTCGATGACCTGGCGCTCGATCAGCTTGGCGACATGTTCGAAGCCGAGCATTTCATACAGGGCGTCATACAACGGGCGCAGGTACGGGTCGATCTTCTGGGCCAGGTCGCCAGGCAGGAAGCCGAGTTTCTCGCCGGCCTCGACCGCCGGGCGCACCAGCAGGATGCGCCGTACCTGCTCGCGCTCCAGTGCGTCTACCGCACAAGCCACGGCCAGGTAGGTCTTGCCGGTACCGGCCGGGCCGATGCCGAAGTTGATGTCGTTGCCGAGGATTTCCTTGACGTAGCGCTGCTGATTCAAACCGCGTGGGCGAATCATGCCTTTTTTGGTGCGCAGGGCCACGGCCGCTTCGGCGACAGGGTGGTTGTTCAGCTCTTCGACGGCGGATTCCTGGAGGAACAGGTGCACCATGTCCGGCGACAGCTCGGTACCCTTGGTTTCCCGGTACAGGCGGCGCAGGAGGTTTTCCGCGGAGGTGGTGTGCTTGGGTTCGCCGATCAGCTCGAACTGATTGCCGCGGTTGCGGATCTCGATGGTCAGGCGCTGCTCGATCAAGCGCAAATGCTCGTCGAATTGCCCGCACAGATTGGCGAAGCGGCGAGCCTCAAAGGGCTCGAGGATAAAACGATGTGGTTCTATGGGTGCGTTCAAGGTCGTTTTTTAGCCGCCCAACGGCAATAAAGGATGAATTCAAGGATAACGCCAGTGGCCTGGGTGCGAAAGCTCTTATACAAAGCAATGTCTTTCGCCACATTTTCCTTGGGAGCCGGCTTTCCAGCGATGGCGTGCCCGAGGCCGCTACCGCTGGTCAGCCAGCATCGGCAGGAGGTTATTGCAGCAGCGATCCGCGCAGCGAGTGAGGCTGGGCCGAGTCGATATGCACGTCGGCAAACTGGCCGATCAGGGTTGGATTGTCGCAGCGGAAGTTGACGATACGGTTGTTCTCGGTCCGCCCCTGCAGTTCGCCCGGGTCTTTCTTCGAGTAATCGGTAACCAGGATGCGCTGGATCGAGCCGACCATCTGTCGGCTGATTTCGAATCCTTGCTGGTTCAGCCGGTGTTGCAGCGCGTTCAGGCGTTCCTTTTTCAGCTCTTCCGGGGTGTCGTCCGCCAGATCGGCCGCCGGGGTGCCCGGGCGCTGGCTGTAGACGAACGAGTAGGAGAAGTCGAAGCCGACGTCTTCGATCAGCTTCATGGTTTGTTCGAAGTCTTTTTCGGTCTCACCGGGGAAACCGACGATGAAGTCCGAGCTGATGCAGATACCCGGCACGGCGGCGCGCAGTTTGCGCAGCTTGGACTTGTATTCCAGCGCCGTATGGTTGCGCTTCATGGCTGCGAGAATCCGGTCGGAGCCCGATTGCACCGGCAAGTGCAGGTGTTTCACCAGTTCCGGAACCTCGGCGTGGGCCTGGATCAGGCTGTCGGAGAACTCCAGCGGATGGGAGGTGGTGTAGCGGATGCGCTCGATGCCATCGACCGCCGCGACCACGCGGATCAGTTCGGCGAGGTCGGCCAGGCGGCCGTCATGGGTCTGGCCCTTGTAGCCGTTGACGTTCTGCCCCAGCAGGGTGACTTCGCGCACGCCGTTTTCCGCCAGGTGGATGATTTCGGAGATCACGTCGTCGAACGGCCGGCTGACTTCCTCGCCACGGGTGTAGGGCACCACGCAGAAGGTGCAGTACTTGCTGCAGCCTTCCATCACCGAGACATAGGCACTCGGGCCGTCGATGCGCGGCTCTGGCAGGTGGTCGAATTTTTCGATTTCCGGGAACGAGACGTCGACCTGCGGCAGCTTGCTGCTGCGGGCGGCATCGATCATTTCCGGCAAGCGGTGCAGGGTCTGCGGGCCGAAGACCACGTCGACGTACGGTGCCCGGTCACGGATCGCCGCGCCTTCCTGGCTCGCCACGCAACCGCCGACGGCGATGACCATGTCCGGGTTGGCCAGCTTCAGCTCGCGCCAGCGACCCAGTTGGGAATACACCCGGTCCTGGGCCCGTTCGCGGATCGAGCAGGTGTTGAGCAGGATGACGTCCGCGTCTTCGGCGCGGGCGGTGACTTCCAGGGCCTGGTGTTCACCCAGCAGATCGACCATGCGCGAGCTGTCGTACTCGTTCATCTGGCAACCGTGGGTTTCTATGTAAAGCTTCTTGGCCATGGAAGGGGTCATCACGTGATTCAAAGAACCGCGCATTATAGGGAACATGGCCTTAGGTTCCTACCGCTGCGCGTCCGGTGGCTATGCTATAGTTCGCGCCCTCTTTTATATCCCCGATGTGTTACCCGCCCACCATGACCAAACGTGAAGCTCCAATCTACAAGGTGATTTTCCTCAACCAGGGACAGGTGTTCGAAATGTACGCCAAGCAGATCTATCAAAGTGATCTGTGGGGTTTCCTGGAGGTGGAAGAGTTCGTCTTTGGCGAGCGCACGCAAGTGGTCGTCGATCCGAGCGAAGAGAAGCTCAAGGCCCAGTTCGAAGGTGTGGTGCGCAGCTTTGTGCCGATGCATTCGATCGTGCGTATCGACGAGGTCGAGCGCCTGGGCACGCCGAAGATCAGCGAGGCGCGTGGCGTGAGCAACGTCATGCCGTTTCCGATGCCGATGCCTGAGAAGTAAGGGCTGTATCGAGTGTGCTATCGCGAGCAAGCTTGCTCGCGATGTCATCAAGGCAGGGGTGAGAAGGGCGAACGCCCGTCGGCGCTCTGCAGTTCCATCAGGTATTTGCGGAAAATCTGCCCCAGCACCTGGGTGGCGACTTCCAGCTCATCGCGCTGCATGTGCTCGGCCACTTCGTCGGCCGTGTCCAGTGCCTCTTCGGCGCCATTGACCGCCGCCATCTTCAGCACGATATAAGCCTGGACGTTGTTGGCCGGTACGCCTTCGCCGCGGAAGAACATGGTGCCGAGCTTGAATTGCGCCTGGGCGTGGCCTTGCAGCGAGGCCTTTTCAAAGTAGCTCAGGGCCTGATTGAGATCGCGCGGGGTATTTTTACCTTCGTAGTAGAACTCGCCCAACTCGTATTGCGCTTGCGCATCCCCTTCGTCAGCCGCCTTCTGGCAGACCGCCAGGGCCTCGGACAGATCCTGTGACTGAGTATTGAGGGTGCAGCGACCCATCGCTGGGATCAACAACGAGTTGCCGCCTGCTTGTGCGTGCGCGAGCAGGGGCTGAAGGAGCAACAGGCAGCCCAGTGCAAGGGCGCGGCCGGTGCGGTTCATGGGAATCGACTTACCTCTGAAGGGCGCGCGGACCCATCGAGGGATCCAATAAGCGCGCATTATGAAATAAGCAGGGCCAACCTTACAAAGTCTTTACTCGTTTTTCTGCTGCGCGGGCGCGATATCCGCCGCTTTCGGGGCTGTTTCGGGAGTTGGGGCGCGAATGCCGCGTAAAACCGGCGCCAGGAAGTGCTGGAGCCGGTTTTACGGGGAGGGTTACTTCAGGGCGGCGAAAGCGCGTTCGGCCGCGTCCAGGGTCAGTTTCAGCTCGGCGTCGCCGTGGGCGATCGAGGTGAAGCCGGCTTCGAAGGCGCTCGGGGCCAGGTAGACACCGCCTTCGAGCATCAGGTGGAAGAAGCGTTTGAACAGGTTGGCATCACTGGCCATCACGTCGTCGAAAGTGACGATGTCGTCGGCGCCGCTGAAGTACAGGCCGAACATGCCGCCCGCCTGGGTGGTCACGAACGGGATACCGGCGGCGTCAGCGCGTTGCTGCAGGCCGTCGAGCAGGCGGCTGGTGTAGTCGCTCAGCTCGGCATGGAAGCCCGGGCGGCTGATCAGGCGCAGGGTGGTCAGGCCGGCGGCCATGGCCAGCGGGTTGCCCGACAGGGTGCCGGCCTGGTAGACCGGGCCCAGCGGCGCGATGTGTTCCATGATCTTGCGCTTGCCGCCGAAGCAGCCCACCGGCATGCCGCCGCCGATGATCTTGCCAAAGGTGGACAGGTCCGGGGTAACGCCGTAGTGCGCCTGGGCGCCGCCGAGGGCGACGCGGAAGCCGGTCATCACTTCATCGAAGATCAGCACCACGCCGTGCTTGTCGCACAGGCTGCGCAGGCCTTCGAGGAAACCCGGCGCCGGTGGCACGCAGTTCATGTTGCCGGCTACGGGCTCGACGATGATGCAGGCTACTTCCTGGCCGACTTCGGCGAGCATCTTCTCGACCGCGTCGATGTCGTTGAACGGCAAGGTCAAGGTGTGTTTGGCGAAGGCCGCCGGTACGCCGGCCGAGCTAGGCACGCCCTGGGTCAGCGCGCCGGAGCCGGCCTTGACCAGCAGGCTGTCGGAGTGGCCGTGGTAGCAGCCTTCGAACTTGATGATGCTGTCGCGGCCGGTGAAACCACGGGCCAGGCGGATCGCGCTCATGGTCGCTTCGGTGCCGGAGCTGACCATGCGCACCATTTCCATGGACGGCACGATGGAGCAGACCAGGTCGGCCATTTCGGTTTCCATGGCGGTCGGGGCGCCGTAGGACAGGCCGTGTTCCAGCTGTTTGCGCACCGCGTCCAGCACGTCCGGATGGCTGTGGCCGAGGATCATCGGGCCCCAGGAACCGACGTAGTCCACATAACGCTTGTCGTCTTCGTCGGTGACGTAGGCGCCTTCGGCGTGCTTGAAGAACAACGGCGTGCCACCCACGCTCTTGAACGCACGCACGGGCGAGTTCACGCCACCGGGGATGTGTTTCTGGGCATTGGCAAACAGGGTTTCGGAACGAGACATGATCGGGCTCTCGGAAATCAGCGGTTAGAAGAGGGCGTTGAAGGCGCGGGCACGGCGGGTCACTTCCTGGGCGCTATCGGCGCCGAACAGGCCATGGACCACGGCCAGCAGGTCGACACCATGGGCGACCAGCGGCGCGGCGTTCTCCAGGGTGACGCCGCCGATCGCGCAGATCGGCAGGTGCAGCCGGGGGCGGGCCTGGTCCAGCAGCTCCAGGTTGGCCGCCGGTGCGCCGGGCTTGGTGTTGGAATTGAAGAAGCGACCGAAGGCGACATAACTGGCGCCTTCTTTGGCGGCTTGCTCGGCCAGTTCCAGTTGGGCGTGGCAGGTCGAGCCGATGATCGCCTGGCGGCCGAGCAGGGCGCGGGCCGGAGTCAGCGGGCCGTCGGTCTGGCCCAGGTGCACGCCGACGCCGATGCGCGCAGCCAGTTCGGCATCGTCGTTGATGATCAGTTGGGTCTTGTAGCGCTCGCACAAGCTGTGCAGGGCTTCGGCTTCGCGCAGGCGGCGGGCTTCGTCGCTGCTCTTGTCGCGGTATTGCAGGAGGGTCACGCCACCGTCGAGCGCCGCCTCCACGTACTGCAGGAATTTGCCGGCCAACAATTGGCTGTCGGTAATGGCATACAGACCACGTAGTTTCATCGAGCGGGCCTCATGGCTTACGAGCAGAAGTCCAGCGGCAGACGGCGCGGTACGAACTGGCCTTGGCCCAGTTGCTCGGCGTCGCGCAGGGTGCGCCAGGTGTAATCGAGGGCCGACTTCACGGCGCTGGCCAGGCTTTCGCCCTGGGCCAAGCGTCCAGCCAGGGCGCTGGCCAGGGTGCAACCGGAACCGTGATAGCTGCCCGGCAGCCGCTGGCAGGTGTAGGTGTGACGACTGCCATCGCGGCTGTACAGGCGATTATGCACTTCATGCTCGTCACCATGACCGCCGGTGATCAGCAGGTGCTTGACGAACGGCAGGAGCTTTTCGGCGCACTGATCCGCGCTGCCTTCGGGCAACTCGGCGAGGATTCGCGCTTCCGGAAGATTCGGGGTGGCGATGGTCGCCAGTGGCAGCAGGCGTTCACGCATGGCGTAGCCGACCTCGTCCTTGCCCAGGCGACCACCGCCGCCAGCGCGCAACACCGGGTCGCAGACCATCGGCAGATGCGGGTGCGCCTGCAACAGCTCGACCACGGTGTCGACCATTTCCAGTGAGCCAAGCATGCCCAACTTGACCGCGGCGACCACGGAGTCGTTGAGCACGGCGTTGGCCTGGGCTAACACCCACTCGCGATCCAGTACACGGAAGTCGCTGACGTTGACCGTATCCTGCACGGTCAGCGCGGTCACAGCGGGAGCTGCATGGCAACCCTGGGCGAGCAGGGCTTCGATATCTGCCTGCAGGCCGGCGCCACCACTGGGGTCGTGGCCGGAGAGACAGAGGACAACGGGACGAGAGCTGTAGATATTCATGGTGCGCGAGCTTACCACCAAACGTCTTTTTTGCACGGCTCCTCGCGTGTCGGCCGGGGCTGGATTTTCCACCTTGCCGACAAGTTGACCGAGGCAACAGCTCTAGATCAACGGATAGCGCTGAAACGCCCGTTCTAGAGCCTTTAAACTAAAACTTTTCATGGTGTTCTTTGGCCACCAACGGCTATGCTAGAGTGGATCCAAACCAATAACAGGTCATGCCGGTTTCACGTCTACTCAAAGGGAAATGGGGGGCTTCCTGACACCACCGGACAGGCCACGCTGGGGCTTTATGCGCTATTTGCTGATGTTGCTGTTGAGCTTGCCGATGCTGGCTGGCGCGGTCGAGTTCGACGAGTTCACCCAGAGCCTGCCCTTGGGTCGGGTGATGCAAGTGTTTGAAGACGCGAGTGGTCAGGCAACGATCGCGGATGTCAGTTCACCGGCCATGGCCGGCAGTTTCAAAGCCCATGACAAGCCCACCCTCAACGCCGGTTACTCCCGCTCGGCATTCTGGCTGAAAATCGACCTCGGCTACCGTCCCGCCAACCCCTCCATACGACACACCTGGCTGCTGGAACTGGCCTATCCGCCGCTCGATCATCTGGAGCTGTATCTGCCCGATGAGGCCGGTGGCTACCGCCTGGCCCAGCGTACCGGCGATGCCTTGCCGTTCGACAGCCGGCAGATCCGCCAGAACAATTACCTGTTCGACCTGAGTTTTGCGCCCTACGAGCAAAAGACCCTGTTCCTGCGCCTGCAGAGCCAGGGCTCGGTCCAGGCGCCGGTGACGCTCTGGTCCAGCACGGCGTACCTGGAAGCGCAGCCGGTGCGCCTGTATGTGCTCGGCCTGATCTACGGCGTGCTGCTGGGGATGCTGGTCTACAACCTGTTCATTTACCTGAGCGTGCGCGACACCAGTTACCTCTATTACATCCTCTACATCGCCTCGTTCGGGCTGTACCAGGTGTCGGTGAACGGCGCCGCGGTGGAGTACTTCTGGCCGGACAACCCGTGGTGGGCCAACGCGGCGACGCCATTCTTCATTGGCGCGGCGGCCCTGTTCGGCAGCCTGTTCGCCCGCAGCTTCCTGCAGACCGCCCGCCACAGCCGATGGGTCGATCGCCTGCTGCTGGTGCTGATCCTGTGCAGTGCCGTGGTGGTGGCCCTGTCGCTGATGACCAGCTACGCCCTGGCGTTGCGCCTGGCCACGGCCCTGGCGCTGATCTTTACCGTGGTGATCTTCGTCTCCGGCATCGTTGCCTGGTGCCGCGGCATGCGTGTGGCGCGTTACTTCATCATCGCCTGGTCGGCGTTCCTGGTGGGCGGGATCATCAATACCCTGATGGTGCTGGGCTATCTGCCGAATATGTTCCTGACCATGTATTCCAGCCAGATCGGTTCGGCCATCGAAGTGGCGCTGTTGTCACTGGCCCTGGCCGACCGCATCAATTCGATGCGCGAACAGCAGGCCCAGACCCTGTTCGATGCCGGGCAGAAGCTCGAAGTGCTCAACCAGCAGCTGGCCCACAGCAACCGGCTCAAGGATGAATTCCTCGCCACCCTGACCCACGAACTGCGCACGCCGATGAATGGCGTGATCGGTTCGCTGGAGCTGATGCAGACCGTCGATCTCGACCCGGAGCTGGAGCAGTACCAGCAGACCGCCGCCGGTTCGGCCCGGGACATGATGCGCATGGTCAACGGCATCCTGACCCTGACCGAGCTGCAGGCCGGCAAGCTCAGCGCCCAGCGTGAGACCTTCAGCCTGCGTTCGCTGCTCGATGCCTTGCGGGGCCAGTTTTGCGCCAATGCCTCGGCCAAGGGATTGGGCTTCGATGTCGACCTGGCCGCCGGGCTGCCTGACCGGCTTTTAGGCGATCGCGGCAAGTTGAGCCAGTGCCTGGAGTGCCTGTTGGACAATGCCATCAAGTTCACCCGGGTGGGCGGCCTGGTCCTGCGAGTGACCGGCAAGCCGACGGCGCCGGGACGGCTGGCGATGACCTTCGCGGTGATCGACACCGGCATCGGTTTCGTCAATCTCGATGAGGCTTCGCTGTATCAGCGTTTCTTCCAGCTCGATGGTTCGATGACCCGCGAATATGGCGGGCTGGGCGTGGGGCTGGCGATCTGTCGGCAACTGGTGGATCTGTTGGGTGGCCATCTGACCCATGAATCGGAGCCGGGGCGCGGCAGCTGTTTCCGCCTGGAGGTGACCTTTGATCTGGACGGCGAACAGCCGATGGCGTCCCAGCCGGCCTTGCGGGTCCGCTCCGTCCGGCGCCTGCCGCAGGATTGCAGCGTGCTGCTGGTGGACGACAACAGCATCAATCAGCTGGTGATCCGCGGCATGCTGCTCAAGCTGGGGTATCAGGTGCGCACGGCGGAGAATGCTCGCGGGGCGTTGGCGTTGCTGCGCCGAGAGTCGGTGGATGCGGTGCTGCTCGATTGCCAGATCGAGCAGGCCGAGGCGCTCAAACTGTGCGACCAGGTGCATGGCATGCCGGGTTGCGCCGGGTTGCCGGTGCTGCTGGTGTCGGCCTCGGCACATGGCCTGGAGGCTGAGCGCTGCCTGCTCGATTACCTCTCCTGGCCGGTGAAATTCGAAGAGTTGCAAAGCGTTCTGGCGCGTCGTGTGCTGGCTCCGGAACAGGGCGAAAGCGCCGGTATTTAGGCGGGTATGCCACTTTGTTCGTCGGGGAGGGGGTGCTTAACTGAGGTTCTGGCACACCCCTCAAGGAGCCCCCGAGATGAACCTGCACCAGTTCGCCGAGACCCACGAAGTCACCAACCAGCCACCTTCCCTGGACGGTACCAACCTCTATCGAATCGATCTGCCGTTGCAGGAGTGGGCACGGCGTTTTGGCGCCGGCTGGGCCGAATCGCGGATTGACGCCTATGGTGCCCTGGCCGGTGGGCCGCTGATGGAAGCGGGGTTCCTGGCCAACCAGAACAAACCGGTGTTCACCAGCCATGACCGGTATGGGCATCGCCTCGACCTGGTGGAGTTTCATCCGGCGTATCACGAGCTGATGCGTACCGCCATCGAGCATGGCCTGACGTCCTTGCCCTGGGCTCATCCGCAGTCTGGGGCGCATGTCGCCCGCGCCGCCATGTCCTATCTGCACAGCCAGGCCGAAGCCGGCAGCGGTTGTCCGCTGACCATGACCTTCGCCTGTGTGCCGGCGCTGAAGCTGCAGCCGGACCTCGCCGAGCAATGGCTGCCGAAAGTGCTCGCCACCGAATATGACCCGCGCAATGTCGGCATGGCCCACAAGGCCGGCGTCACCATCGGCATGGCGATGACCGAGAAACAGGGCGGCACCGATGTGCGCGCCAACACCACCAAGGCATATCCGGTGGGCGCTACGGGGCCGGGGCAGGCCTATGAACTGGTGGGCCACAAGTGGTTCTGCTCGGCGCCGATGTGCGACGCCTTCCTGACCCTGGCCCAGACCGAAAAAGGCCTGACCTGCTTCCTGTTGCCTCGCCACCGTCCGGACGACAGCCGCAACCAGTTCTATATCCAGCGCCTGAAAAACAAGCTCGGCAACTGCTCCAATGCCTCCAGCGAAGTGGAGTTCCGCGGGGCTCTGGCGTGGATGGTCGGGGAAGAGGGGCGCGGTGTGCCGACCATCATCGAGATGGTGGCCATGACTCGCTTCGATTGCATGGTCGGTTCCAGCTCGCTGATGCGCCAGGCCCTGACCCAGGCCAGCCATCACTGCGCCCATCGGCTGGTGGGCGGGCGGGTGCTCAGCGAGCAGCCCTTGATGCAGAACGTGCTGGCCGACCTGGCGCTGGAAAGCGAGGCGGCGTTGGCCTTGAGCCTGCGTATGGGTCGCGCGCTGGACAATCTGGATGACCCGCAAGAAGCAATGTTCTCGCGACTGGTGACCGCGGTGGGCAAATACTGGATCTGCAAGCGGGCCCCGGCGATGATCAACGAGGCCGCCGAGTGCATGGGCGGCGCCGGTTATGTCGAGGAGAGCATCCTGCCGCGGCTGTACCGCGAAGCGCCGGTCAACTCGACTTGGGAAGGCTCCGGCAACGTGCAGTGCCTGGATGTGCTGCGCGCCTTGTCCAAGGAGCCGGGTGTGCTCGATGCCTTGTTCGCCGAGCTGGGCGACGGCCATGGCGACAGGCGCCTGGCCGCGCATATCGCCAACCTGAAAGGCGCCTTCCAGGACACCGACGACATTCAGTACCGCGCTCGCCAACTGACCGAGGACATCGCCCTGGGCCTGCAGGCCAAGCTGTTGCTGGAAGCCGGCAACGCGGTGGTCAGCGATGCCTTTATTGCCAGTCGCCTGGGTTCGGGAGGAAGGGTCTACGGCACCTTGTCGCGGGGGCTGGATGTCGAGGCGATAGTCGCGCGCTCGACCCCGGCAGGCTTCTGACGCCGCCAGGTGTAGGAGCGAGCTTGCTCGCGATAAATATTCCGGGCCACCGATTCCTTGGGGCTTGAAAGGTCTTTCGCGAGCAGGCTCGTTCCTGGCAGATATTCCACTGTTCCCGTGAGACGGCGTTGCAGGCAAGATGAAGGCCTGCAAGATCAGAACACAGGATGCTTACCGTGACCGAAGCTTTTATTGTCGTTCAAACCGCCGAGCAAGCCGTGGACCGGCTTGCTGCTTTGCATGAGCGGGCCACCACGTCGCTGAGCCAGGCGCTCAAGCGTTACCTCAAGGACCGCGTCGAACCCGACGCCGAACAGCGCGCCCTGTTTCGTTACCCGCAATTGCGCCTGACCTATCACTGCCAGGGCGAAGTCCCGCAGACCACCCGGGCCTACGCCAAGGTCCAGTTGCCGGGCACCTACAGCGTCACGGTCACCCATCCCGCCGCCTTCCGTAAGTACCTGCTGGAGCAGTTGGTGCCACTGATGCACGACTTCACCGTGACCGTGGAAGTGGGCGTCAGCGAGCAGAACATCCCGTATCCGTACGTGGTCGAGCAGGGCGATGAACTGGCTGGTTCCGGCGTTACTGCCGCGGTGCTGGCGCGGGTGTTCCCCAGCACCGACCTGTCCGCCGCCACCGATGGCATCGCCGACGGGCTGTACGATTGGGAAAACACCAATCCGCTGCCCCTGGCGCTGTTCGATGCCGCACGGGTGGATTTCTCCCTGCGCCGCCTGGTGCACTACACCGGCAGCGACTGGCGCCATGTGCAGCCATGGATCCTGCTGACCAACTACCACCGTTATGTCGACCAGTTCATCACCCACGGTCTTGAACAGCTGCGCAGCGATCCGCGGTTCGTGCGCATGGTCCTGCCGGGCAATGTGATCATCGAGAAGGGCATGGACCACGGCGAGGCCTCATCGATCGCCGCCGGGGTGGTCTGGCACCGCTACCAGATGCCGGCTTATCACCTGCTGGCCAGCGACGGCCACGGCGTGACCCTGGTGAACATCGGCGTCGGCCCGTCCAATGCCAAGAACATCACCGACCACCTGGCGGTATTGCGTCCGCATTGCTGGCTGATGATCGGCCACTGCGGCGGCCTGCGGCAGTCGCAGACCATCGGCGACTACGTGCTGGCCCACGCCTACATGCGTCGCGACGGCATTCTCGATCGCGTGGTGCCGCCGAATATCCCGATTCCGGCCCTGGCCGAAGTGCAGCTGGCCTTGCAGCAGGCCGCCGCCAACGTCACCGGCGAGAAGGGCGACGACCTGAAAAAACGCCTGCGTACCGGTACCGTGCTGACCTACGACGACCGCAACTGGGAGTTGCGCTGGGCCCAGGAGCGTCCGCTGATCAACCTGTCCCGCGCCGTGGCGGTGGACATGGAAAGCGGCACCATCGCCGCCCAGGGTTATCGCCTGCGGGTGCCGTACGGCACGTTGCTCTGCGTCTCGGACAAGCCGCTGCACAGCGAAATCAAGCTGCCGGGTTCGGCCAACGCCTTTTATGAGCGCGCGGTCAGCCAGCACCTGAAGATCGGTATCGCCGCGGTGGACCTGCTGCGTACCGAGCTCAATTCGCTGCACTCGCGCAAGCTGCGCAGCTTCGACGAGCCGCCGTTCCGCTGATCGCGGGATGGTCATTTAACGGTCGGGCCACTAGCATGGTCGGCCCTGACCGTTAGATGTTCTGTCCGCCATGTCTCGTCCTCCGCGTCCCGCTTCCCGCCGCCCTGGCGTGAAGAGTCCTTCGTCTTCCTCCGCGCCGCGCCGTGTTGCCAAAGCGCCACCGGCCGAGCCGAAGCTGATCCTGTTCAACAAACCCTTCGATGTGCTGACCCAGTTCAGCGACGGCGAAGGGCGGGCGACCCTCAAGGACTTCATCGCGATACCCGGCATCTACCCGGCTGGCCGCCTCGACCGCGACAGCGAAGGCTTGCTGCTGCTGACCAACGACGGCCAGCTGCAGGCGCGCATCGCCGATCCCAAGCACAAGCTGGCCAAGACCTATTGGGTGCAGGTGGAAGGCGAGCCCACGGCTGAGCAATTGCAGCGTCTGCGAGATGGCGTGGAATTGAATGACGGCATGACCCTGCCGGCCGAAGCCCGGCAGCTGGAGGAGCCGCAGCTGTGGCCGCGCAACCCGCCGGTGCGCTTTCGCAAGAGCGTGCCCACCAGCTGGCTGGAGTTGATCATTCGTGAAGGGCGCAATCGCCAGGTGCGGCGCATGACGGCTGCCGTGGGTTTGCCGACATTGCGCCTGGTGCGGGTCAGGATCGGCGACTGGACGATCGAGGGGCTCGATCAGGGCCAGTGGAAGGAGGTTCCGGCGCGTTTATAAGGCGCCGGATTCGATCAGGCCGATCACCACGCTCTTGATGATGAACGCGGCCACGCCCAGGCCCAGGACGAAGAACAGGATGAACGAGCCGAAGCGTCCGGCCTTGGACTTCTTCGCCAGATCCCAGACGATGAAGGCCATGAAAATGATCAGGATGGTTACCAGGCCGGTCATCATCCACTCTTCGAATACTGCAGGATCCATCGAATATCTCCAGCACAGGCAAGGCTAAAAGGCGCGGGCGAGTATACGCCAAGGGGCCGCGGCCGGGCATTGATCCGGGTGCGCTTCGTCGTCACACCATCGGGATCTTCTGTAGGAGCGAAGCTTGCTCGCGATAAATGTTCCTGACTACACATCGGCTGCGGCCGAACGCCCCTATCGCGAGCAAGAACTGGGCGTCCCCCTTGCTCCTACAGATACAGACTCAGTTGCGCAGGTGGGTCAGCGGCAATTCGGTGCTGTTGAGCACCTGGTTGAGCACGAAGCTGGAGCGCACGCTGGTCACGCCTTCGATGCGGGTCAGATGGCCCAGCAGCAGTTTCTGGTAGTGGTCCATGTCCGGCACCACCACCTTGAGCTGGTAGTCGGCGTCCATCCCGGTCACCAGGCTGCATTCGAGGACCTGCGGCAGGCTGCGGATCGCCGCCTCGAAGTTCTCGAAACGCTCGGGGGTGTGGCGGTCCATGCCGATCAGCACGTAGGCGGTCAGGCTCAGGCCGAGCATCTTGCGGTCCAGCAGGGCGACCTGGCGGGAAATGTAGCCGTCGTCTTCCAGTTGCTTGACCCGACGCGAACACGGCGAAGGCGACAGGCCGATACGTTCGGCCAGTTCCTGATTGGAGATGCGGGCGTCGCGCTGCAATTCCGCCAAAATGCTGAGATCGTATCGGTCGAGTTTGCTCATGGATCAGGCCTTTGTCATAACTATTGCGCGATATTATCTGTCTTGAGTTAAAAATTGCGCAAGTCATGTTTGTCAGAGCAATCTTCGCAATCCTCTGCCGGCGGCCCAGGCCTATTCTTATCACCAGAATCACTGCCCGGACATAGAGTCCACTGCGGCCCGCCGAATCAGGCCTGCCGCGGCCGCCAATCCCACAGGGTTGAGCCGGCCCCCGGGCTACACACTGTCCAGAAGACGGCGTGAGGTGAGCCGGCGTCATAAGCGCCGAGCACGGACGAAATTCTCAAAGGGGGGCCGACGGGTCCCTCTTTTTTATTGCCTGCGCGCCAGGAAATATCCCGTGGCACCCTCAATAAATAAGTGTTGCGACTGATAACCTGTGGCAGAACCGGCCTGGGCTTTTCCAGTCTTATCTACAGGCCCCTATCCGTAATGAGGAATAGCATGAAATCGCGCATCTGGCGTTTGGCAGGTGTTGGTTTGCTCTGTGTGGGCGTCAGTGCGCAGGGGCTCGCCGATGACCGCAATGACGGCCGTGGCTGGTCCAATGGCGGCCAGCGCAGTGACGACGGCTATCCGGGCAACGGCCAGGGGCGAGGCGAAAGCCATCAGTCGCGCCAGCAGACTGAAATCATTCGCGGCGACAACAGCCAGCAGTTCGAGCGCAACGTCGAGAACGGGCGCTGGCAGAACCACGGGTCGAATGATCAAGGGCGGGGACGACTGGCACAGCCATCCGCCAACCTGCCGATCCAGGGCCGCCCCGATACCGTCCGCCAGACCCAGGAACCGCGCCAGGGTTATTATCAGGACATCCCGCGCCGTAACGACTACAACCCGCATTGGCAGGCCGGCGGACCGGGCTCGCGTCCTTACGACTATCGCTGGCCGGGCCGTCCGGAGGGGCGTGGCAATGGCTGGGGGCCAGGTCCGCAATATCGGCCGGGTTATGTGATCGATCGCTTCCCGGACCGGCATTACCGCGTTCCTTATCGCGGCCGGGACTATTACTTCTCCGGTGGCTATTGGTACCGCCCGCAAGGCCCACGGTATGTGGTGGTGCACCCACCCTACGGGATCCGTGTGGCCTACCTGCCGGACTACGCGCGGGAAGTGTGGATCGGCAGCGCGCTGTTCTTCCTGGCCGCTGGTGCCTACTACAGCTACGAGGCCAGTACCCAGCAGTACGTGGTGGTCGAGCCGCCTGCGGCCAGCCCGCCACCGCAGGCCGGCAATGATTACAACGTGCTGGCCTACCCGGTCAGGGGGCAGAGCCCGCAGCAGATCAATCAGGATCGCTACGACTGTTATCGCTGGGCGGTGCAGCAGAGTGGCTTCGATCCGGCGGCAATGACCTATCCACCGGCGCCGGAAGTGGTCCAGACCTACCGCCAGGCCCAGGGTGGTTGCCTGAGCTCGCGCGGCTATCAGGTGACTTACTGAGCCCGGACGGCCTGCACCACTTCCTGCGGGTCGGCGTGCACCAGCACCTCGGCCCGCGGATAGGCCGCATGAATCGCCTCGGCGGCCTGATCGCTGATGCCGTGGGCCACCGACAGGGTCAGCTCCCCGGGTAATTCCAGGTGTAGTTGCACGAACCAGTGGTTGCCGGAAATCCGCGTGCGCAGATCATGAGCGCCGAGTACCCCGGGCACCGCGCACACCAGTTCCAGCATGTGCTGGCTGACCTCGGGCGGCAGCTCCTCGTCCATCAGCACCGCTACGCTTTCGCGGGCGATCTGGATCGCGCTCCACAGGATGTAGACGGCAATCGCCAGGCCGAACCAGGCGTCCAGTTGCTGCCAGCCGAAACTGGCCAGCACCAGCGCCAGCAGGATGCTGCCGTTGAGCAGCAGGTCGGAGCGATAGTGCAGCGAATCGGCACGCACCGCCGTGGAGCCGGTTTCGCGGATCACCCGGTGTTGCACCATCAGCAATGCAACAGTCAGCGCCAGGGACAGCAGCATCACGCCGATACCGACCCACGGAGCGCCCAGCGGTTCCGGGTTCTGCAGGCGCTCGACGGCCTGTACCCCGATCAGCACCGCGCTCACCGCGATGAACAGCGCCTGGGCCATGCCCGACAAGGACTCGGCCTTGCCATGGCCGTAGCGGTGATCGGCGTCGGCCGGGCGCAGGGCGTAATGCACGGCCAGCAGGTTGAGGAACGACGCGGCGCCATCGAGCAGCGAGTCGGTGAGGCCTGCCAGCAGGCTGACCGAGCCGCTCAGCCACCAGGCGATGGCCTTGGCCACGATCAGGATACTGGCCACCGCCAGCGAGGCGCGGGTCGCCAGGCGCAACAGGCGCGCGTGTTCCGGGTTACTGCTCATACAAGGCTTGTTCCTTCAAGAAACGCGAGGGTCAGGCTGCCGGTTGCAGACCGTACAGGGCCAGCTGCTGCGCGCTGCCCTTGTGCTGGATCAGGCGTGGATCGTCCAGCGGGAAGCTGCGGCCCAGCTCGCTTTCGAGGATAGCCTGCAACTTGTGGTTATCGACCTGGCCGTCGGCGCCTATGGCTTGCTGCAGCTTGTGCGGGTCGATCTGCGCGGTCTTGCCCGGTTCCAGGTAGATGGCGCCGGTGGCGAAGTCGACGCCAAAGGCGATCAGCCCCGGGATCACATAAAACAGTAGGCCCACGGCGTCGAGCACGGCTACCAGCGGGTCGATCTTGCCGTCGATCTGGCCGCGCCGGTCGGGGAAGAAGATCGAGCCGCAGGCGGTGAGCTGAGTCAGCAGGGTGGCAACCAGGACGCCGCCGATGATGCGGAAAGGAATACGCATGTAAATCTCCTGAACAGACACGAAAGAGCAAGGCTGAAGCGTTGCCGGTATGAATTCAGACCGTGATTAACGCCAGGCAGTTCGCCGTTATACTCGCGCCTCTGTTTGGGAGCCAGTATGAATTCTTTGCCAATTGATGAAGTTTTACCTGCCCTGCGTGAAGCCCTGGCGACACGCCACGAGGCCGTGCTCGAAGCACCGCCCGGCGCCGGTAAGACCACCCGCGTGCCTTTGGCCCTGTTGAACGAACCCTGGCTGGCCGGACAACGCATTCTCATGCTCGAACCACGGCGCCTGGCGGCGCGGGCGGCGGCCGAACGGCTGGCCAGCGAACTGGGGGAAAAGGTCGGCGAAACCGTGGGCTACCGTATTCGCCTCGACAGCAAGGTCGGCCCGAACACCCGCATCGAGGTGGTCACCGAGGGGATCCTGACCCGCCGCCTGCAGGACGATCCGGCGCTGGAAGGCGTCGGCCTGCTGATTTTCGACGAATTCCACGAGCGCAGCCTCGACGCCGACCTGGCCCTGGCCTTGAGCCTCAATGGCCGTGATCTGTTCCGTGACGAGCAGCCGCTGAAAATCCTCCTGATGTCGGCGACCCTGGAAGGCGAGCGCCTGGCCGGGCTGCTGGACGACGCGCCGATCCTGCGCAGCGAAGGCCGCATGTTCCCGGTCGATGTGCGCTGGGGGCGGCCTTTCCAGCCGTGCGAGTTCATCGAGCCGCGGCTGGTGCAGACCATCCTTGAAGCGTTGAACGATGAAAGCGGCAGCGTCCTGGTGTTCCTGCCGGGGCAGGCCGAGATCCGCCGGGTGCATCAGCAGTTGGCCGATGCCGTGGGCGAGCGCTCGGAGATCCTGCTCTGTCCGCTGCACGGCGAGCTGGACCTGGCGGCGCAGCGCGCGGCCATCGAACCGGCTCCGCCGGGCAAGCGCAAAGTGGTGCTGGCGACCAATATCGCCGAGACCAGCCTGACCATCGACGGCGTGCGCGTGGTGGTCGATGCCGGTCTGGCGCGGGTGCCGCGTTTCGACCCGGGCAGTGGCATGACCCGTCTCGACACCCAGCGTATTTCCCGGGCCAGCGCCACCCAGCGCGCCGGTCGGGCCGGGCGCCTGGAACCGGGCGTGTGTTATCGCCTGTGGTCCCAGGACCAGCACGAACAGCTGGCGGCCTATGGCAGTGCGGAAATCCTCCAGGCGGACCTGGCGGGCCTGGCCCTGCAACTGGCGCGCTGGGGCGTGACGCCAGCGCAACTGGTGTGGCTGGATGTGCCGCCCGGCGCGGCTTATGCCCAGGCCCAGGATCTGCTCGAGCGCCTCGGCGCCCTGACCGCCAAAGCCGGCGAGGACTGGAAGCTGACAGCCCATGGCCAGGCGATGGCCGAGTTGCCGGCCCATCCGCGTATTGCCCATCTGCTGTTGCGCGGCCAGGCCCTGGGGCTGGCGAACATGGCCTGCGACGTCGCCGCCTTGCTCGGCGAGCGCGACATCCTGCGCGGCGGCGGTGCCGACCTGCATAGCCGTCTGGTGCTGCTGTCCGGCGAAGAGCGCGCGGCCCGCGGCGCCCAGGGCGGCGTACAGCGGGCTCGGCAACTGGCCCGGCAGTACCGCGGTTATCTGCGTGGGCAGCCGAGCCAGGCGGTGGCGGACCCGGACCATCCGCGCTGGCTGGGCGCCTTGCTGGCGCTGGCCTATCCGGATCGGGTCGCCCAGCAACGCCGTCCTGGCGGTGCCGAGTACCGGCTGGCCAACGGCCGCGCGGCATTGTTCAGCGAAACCGACAGCCTGATGAAGCAACCCTGGCTGGTGATCGCCGACCTGGGCAGTCGCCAGGGGCAGCGGGAAGAGCGCATCTACCTGGCGGCGGATTTCGATCCGGCGCTGTTCGACTCGGTCCTGGCCGAGCAGGTGCGCAGCGTCGACCAGCTTGATTGGGACGAGCGCGAAGGCGTGTTGCGTGCCGAGCGCCAGCGCAAGGTCGGCGAACTGGTGCTCAGCCGTGAGCCGCTGACCGGGCTGGACGAGGCGGCGCGGTGCCAGGCCCTGGTCAATCTGGTGCGGCGCAAGGGCCTGGAGCTGTTGCCCTGGACCCCGGAACTGCGCCAGTGGCAGGCGCGGGTGGCCTTGTTGCGCCAGCTCGATCTAGAGGCCACGGGCGAAAGCCAGTGGCCGGATGTCAGCGACGCGGCCTTGCTCAAGAGCCTGGAGAGCTGGCTGTTGCCGTACCTGGGCAAGGTTTCGCGCCTCAGCCACTTCGCCAACCTGGAGCTGGCCAGCATTGTCCACAACCTGCTGCCATGGCCATTTCCGCAGCGCCTGGACGAGCTGGCGCCGCACCACCTGACGGTGCCGTCCGGCTCGTCGATCCGCCTCGACTACAGCGAGCAGCCACCGATTCTCGCGGTGCGTTTGCAGGAGCTGTTCGGCCTGGCGGAAACACCACGGATCGCCGGTGGCCGGCAGGTGGTCAAGCTGCACCTGCTGTCCCCGGCACGGCGGCCGGTGCAGGTCACCCAGGACCTGGCGAACTTCTGGCGCAGCACCTACGCCGAGGTGAAGAAGGACCTCAAGGGCCGCTACCCGAAACACTACTGGCCGGATGACCCGCTGGTGGCCGAGGCCACGGCCCGCGCCAAACCGCGCAAGTAACCTACCGTGTAGCCGCTGCCGCAGGCTGCGATAAGGCCGAAGGCCTTCAGCGGTCTCAAGATCCTGCGCCCGCGTTGTCGGAATGCCGCCCAGGTCGATCGCAGCCTGCGGCAGCGGCTACAGGTTACTGCGCGGCGGGCAGCAGGAAGCGGGCGATCAGCGGCAGGTGGTCGGAGATGCGCAGGGTGTCGTCCTGCCGTACCTGGGCCTCGACCCGTTTGATCCGTGGGCTGTGGAACAGGTAGTCGACGGTGCGATCCGGGCTGTTCAGGGCCGGGTCGTTGGGGTAGTGGGTCAGCCACAGGGCGCGGTCGATGCCGCTGGCTTCGTTGTTGGTGGGGATCATCGGGTACTTGTCCCAGAGGCTGTGCAACGCGCTGTCGGCGGAGTAGGGCGTGCGTTGCTCGGGGGCGAGCCGCTGGTACTGGCCCAGGGGCAGCAGATTGAAGTCGCCGCCGATCAGCCAGGGCGTGCCGCGGGCTTCGAAGCGGTCGAGGATCCTGGTTACCGCGTTCACCTGGGCTTGCAGGGTGTCGTCGGGCTTCGTCGCGCGGTCCAGGTGGGTGTTGAGCACCGCCATCTGTCCGCCATCGCTTAACGGCAGGTAGCTGACCAGCACGGCGTTTTTCGGCTGGAACTGGCGGCTGATGAAGTTGGCTTCGGGCACCGGCAATTGCAGGCGTTCGGCGTGTTCGATGTTATAGCGGCTCAAGGTCGCCAGTTGCCGGCCAACGCTGCCGAAGATGTGCGGGGAGGGTACGAAATCGGCCTTCCAGTCGAAGGCCCGGGTACTGCAGGGATACAGGTCGGTCAGGCGTTCCTGCAGCAGCTTGAGCTGGTCCTGGTAATCGCTGGCCTTGGCGCCGTCGTCCAGTTCCTGCACCAGCACGATGTCCGGCTGCTCGTCGCGAATCACCCGGGCCACCTCGTCCAGGCTGAAGGCCATGTCCTCCGGGGTCGGGCGCTCGTCCGGCCCCCGGGCCTGGTCGTTCCAGAACACATAGCGCTTGCCCGCCAGGTACTGCACGTTCCAGGTCATCACCTTCAGCGCCTGGCCCGGCACCAGGCTGGGCACCTTGCCCGTGCAGGCGACTGGCAGCGGCTCCTTGGCGTCGGGGCGCCAGGTCAGGCTGTAGACCAGGGCTGACAACAGGCCTGCGCTGATCAGCAGGCCCAGGAGGATGAGGCGAAGTGGACGGGGCATCGGCTCGGCTTATGGCGTTGCAAGATTGAGCCCGAGCATAACCGAGAGCGGGGCCGCGGCCCAAGGGGTAGAGCGGCCGGACCTTGGCGTCACGCCTGTTCGGGCGAGTCACCGATCAGCATGAACAGCCGGAACACCACCACGCTGGTGAACAATTGCAGGAAGCTGTGGGCGCTTTCGATCAGCAGCGACAGCATCGGACCCGGCTCGGGATACGCCGCCAGGCTGGCCCCCTTGAGCACCCACAGCGGGGCCATCACGGCCAGGATGCAGACCAGGATCCGCAGGAAGTGCCCGCGGGTCAGGCGGAAGCTTTCCTTGATCGCGGCCAGTGGTTGCAGACCCTTGAGCACCAGCAGGTATTCGGCGAAGGCCAGGGTCACCATCAGCCACAGCCCGGGCAGGAAATATAGCGACAGACCCAGCAGGATCAGCAGGGTGTTGATGGCGGTCAGCAGGGCAAAACGCGGCCACAGGCTGACAGTCGCGGCGAGCAGGTCGCGGGCCAGTGGCGATTCGCCACGGCTGCGGGCATCGAGGAACAGGATCAGCACCCCGGTGTACAGTGGGTAGATCAGCAGGCCGACGACCACGCTATAGCCGGGAAAGGCCTCGGGGCCCAGCGAGCTGTCCACCGCCTGCTGCAGCAGCGCTTCGAGGACCACCAGCGGCAGGCACAGCTGGACGATGCGCCCCAGGTTGCGCTGGCAGAAGTACAGGGAGTCGCGCAGAACGGTTAACGGATTCATCAGTGGTTATCGCAGATCACAAAAAGCGGTTGGACACTTTAACCGATGCAGCCCCCGGGCGAGCAAACGTAAACGTTAGGTAAAGGCTATTGAAAGCCCGCTGGGCAACCCCATTACTGGTTGCACCTTGTGCATGACAGGCAAGGCCCAGTTTTTTACCGGCAATCTAAAGAGGTCGCCATGAACAGCGAAGAGCAAACCCTGATCGATGGACTGTTTTCACGGTTGCAGCAAGCCGAGAAGGATTCAGCCCCGCGCGACGCCCAGGCCGAGACGCGGATCAAGGAGCATCTGGCCCGGCAGCCTGCCGCCGGGTATTTCATGACCCAGGCGATTCTGGTGCAAGAGGCGGCAATCAAGAGCCTCGACGAGCAGAACAAGCAACTCACCCAGCAGGTCCAGCAATTGCAGGCCGAGCTGCAGCAGGCCAGGTCCCAGGCCGCGGCACCGGCGCCCAGCAGCGGTGGCGGGTTCCTTTCGAGCATCTTCGGTGGCGGTTCCCGCGATCCGCAGCCGGCACCGACGCCGACGCAAAGTGCTCCGGCCTCGTCCGGCGGTGGCTGGCGCGAGCCGGCGCGGCCGGCGTTCAGCCCGCAGCCGCAGCAGAACTTCGGCGCGCCGCAGCAGAATTACCCGCAACAGAGCTATCCCCAGCAAAACTATGCAGCGCCCCAGCAGGCTCCGGCCGCGGCTGGCAGCAGCTTCCTCGGCGGCGCGCTGAAGACCGCCGCCGGCGTGGCGGGTGGCGTGATGCTGGCGCAAGGCCTCAGCAGCCTGTTCCACGGCAACCAGCAGCCGCAGGAAATCGTCGAAGTGATCAAGGAAGAACCGGCACCCGCCAGCGACAATGCGGGTGGCTGGGGCAATGACGAGCAGCGCATGGCCAACAACGACTCCTGGGGCAACAACGACCAGGGCGGCTTCAGCGATGCCGACTACGGCAACGACGACAGCTCGTTCTTTTCCGACGACGATTCCTTCGTCTGATCCGCCATCGGTCCGGAACGCCACTGCGTCCCGGACCGATTATTCGCGGAACCTTCCTTCTGGCTGGCATACTGGGCGACTTTTCAGGGTTTGAGTCCCGGCCCAGTTCGCGCGCGTGAGCGCCATGAGGATAAGCGGTGAAAAAAATCGCTGTGTTCGCCGATGTCCAGAATCTCTATTACACCGTGCGCCAGGCCTATGGCTGCCACTTCAACTATGCCGCCCTGTGGGCCGACATCAGCCAACGCGGGCAGATAGTCGAGGCCTATGCCTATGCGATCGATCGGGGCGACAGCAAGCAGCAGCAGTTCCAGCAGATCCTGCGCAACCTGGGCTTCACGGTAAAACTCAAACCCTATATCCAGCGCAGCGATGGCTCTGCCAAGGGCGACTGGGACGTGGGTATCACCATCGACATCATGGACGCCGCCGACCATGTCGACGAAGTGGTGCTGGCCTCCGGTGATGGCGATTTCGACCTGTTGCTGGAGCGCATCATCAGCAAGCACGGCGTCGAAGCGGTTGCCTATGGCGTACCGGGACTCACCGCCAATTCGCTGATTCGCGCGGCCACGCGCTACGTGCCGATCGAAGGCGCGCTACTGCTCAAAAGCTGAGCTGACTATTTTTTGGATGGAGCTGGACAGGTTTGGAACGCATCGCAGTCATCGACTTTGAAACCACCGGGATCTCCCCGAGCAGCAGTTGCCGGGCCACGGAAATCGCCGTGGTGATCCTTGAGCAGGGGCGCATCGTCGAGCGTTACCAGAGCCTGATGAATGCCGGCGTGCGGGTGCCGGCCTTCATCGAACAGCTGACCGGCATCAGCAACACCATGCTGCGCAGCGCGCCGCCGGCCGAGCAGGTGATGAACGAGGTCAACGAGTTCGTCGGCACCACGCCGCTGCTGGCGCACAACGCCGCGTTCGACCAGAAGTTCTGGGACTACGAGCTGGGCCGGATCAAGCGCACTCGCTTGCAGAACTTCGCCTGTTCCCTGTTGCTGGCCCGGCGCCTGATGCCGGCGGCGCCCAACCACAAGCTCGGCACCCTCACCACGTTCGCCAGCCTGCCCCATACCGGCCAGGCTCACCGGGCCATGGCCGACGCGGAAATGGCCGCCAACCTCACCGCGCACCTGGCGCTGGAGCTGCGGCAGAAACACGGGCTGCGCGAGCTGTCCCACGACTTCCTGTGCAAATTGCAGAAAGTGCCGGCCGCCAAGATCGGCGAACACCTCAAGCGTCATCGCGGCGCCTGATCCGTAATCCCTGTGGCCGCCTGTAGCCATCTGTAGCCGCTGCCGAGCCTTGGCGAGGCTGCGATAAGGCTCGAAGAGCCTTCCAAGGCCCTCAAGAGCGCGTCTCCTGCGGAGCCGATCGCAGCCTCGCTGGGGCTCGGCAGCGGCTACAGGCGGCTACAGGCGGCGTGGATTGGCTTATTTGCCGTTGCTTTCCAGATGCCCCAGCGGCACGCGCTGTTCGATGGCGCTGGAGAGCACGATCGAGGTCTTGCTGAAACCGAACTGGGCAACGCGGTTGATCAGCTCTTCCAGCTCCGGCATCGAGCCGACGGCGGCGCGCATGATCACGCACGGATCGCCCGTGACCCGCTGGCATTCGGTGAGTTGCGGGATCCGGCTCAGTTCGTCGTAGGCCTTCTGATTGCCGTGCTGGGCCATGCGCAGTTCGATCACGCACTGGATCGGCAGCCCGAGCTTGGCCAGGTCGACCTTGGCCTGGTAGCCGGTGATCACTCCGCTGGCTTCGAGTTTGGCCACCCGCTCGGCCACGGCCGGAGCGGAGAGGTTCACCTTGCGCGCCAGCTCGGCGTAGCTCGCCCGGCCATTTTCCAGCAGGGCGGCGAGGAGCATGCGGTCATATTTGTCCATGATAAGGCTTCCAAATACAGCGACTTTCGAAAGCATGGGTTATAGCCACAATCTCCGTGTTTTGAAAAGTGTACTGGCGCTTTAAACAGGTTTTGTAACTTAAGTTCCGCCGGCCGGCTTTCTAGAATAAGCCCTCTCCCTTGCCTGTCTTCGAGCTTCCCATGCCTGGTCTACGCCGTTTTCCCTTGCCTTTGATTGCCGCTTTTTTTGCGCTGTACGTGATCTGGGGGTCGACCTACCTGGTGATCCGTATCGGTGTCGAATACTGGCCGCCGCTGATGCTCGCCGGCATCCGCTTTGTCATCGCCGGCAGCCTGATGTACGGCTTCCTGCGCTGGCGCGGGGCACCGGCGCCGACCTGGGCGCAATGGCGGGCGGCAGGGGTGATCGGCATCCTGCTGCTGAGCTGCGGCAATGGCGCGGTCACCGTCGCCGAACACATGGGCGTGGCGTCCGGAGTGGCGGCCCTGGCGGTGGCCACGGTGCCGCTGTTCACCCTGCTGTGCGGTTACTTCTGGGGCGCGCGCAACACCCGCCTGGAATGGGCCGGGATCGTCCTCGGGCTGATCGGCATTGCCATGCTCAACCTCGGTTCCAACCTGCAGTCGAGCCCGACCGGCGCGGCCTTGCTGGTGTTCGCGGCGGCGGCCTGGGCCTTCGGTTCGGTGTGGAGCAAACACCTGCCGTTGCCGCAAGGGGCGATGGCCAGTGCCGTCGAGATGCTGGTGGGTGGCGCGGTGCTGTTGATCGGCAGTTGGTGGAGCGGTGAACAACTGGCCGCCGTTCCGCCGATCGAAGGCTGGGCGGCCCTGGCGTACCTGACCGGCTTCGGCTCGATCATCGCCTTCAACGCCTACATGTACCTGCTCAAGCACGTGCGCCCGGCGGCGGCCACCAGCTATGCCTACGTCAACCCTGCGGTGGCGGTGCTGCTGGGGATCGTGTTTGTCGGCGAGACCATCGGCCTGGAGGAGGCGCTGGCGATGGTGGTGATCATCAGTGCCGTGGTGTTGATCGGCCTGCCGCAATGGCGCAAGCCAAAAGCCGCCGCGATACAGGAAGAAGCCACCGCTTGAAGTGGCCGGTTGGCGCACGATCGAAAACGCCGGGCATTGCCCGGCGTTTTTGTTCCAGCCTGTCGTACTCAGGCCGGGTTGAACAGCATCACCAGCGGTATCAGCGCCACGACGAAGGCCAGCATGAACAGCAGGCTGATCCCGGCGACGCGCCACAAGGAGAAGAAAGGCCCCTTGCTGAGTTTGTGTTCGATGACGACCGGACCGAAGAGCTGGCGCGCGTAGGTGTTCATCGCAAAAAGCGGTGGCAGTACGAAGACCACGGCTGGAACGCTTTCCGGCAACACCGCGCTCAACACCATCATCAGGACGAGCAGGCCGATACCGACATACCAGGCCTTCTTCACTTCGCTTTCGCGGCCGAGCGCCTTGAGGTTGGCAGCGATGATGTAGGACCCCGCCAGGGAAGTGCCGAGGAAGGTGGCAAGGCCGACGGCGTTGATGCTGTACAGGCGCAATGGCGCGGTCGATGCAGCCGGAGTCTGCAACTCGGCGGCCGGTGTCTGGAAGGGGTTGGGGGTGTCCATACGGGTCAGGCTCCTGGATCTTCGACGGGGCGATGGGGATGAAAGAGGTGAATCCTCTCCCGGCAGCTCAAGGCGCGTCTACAAAGATTATCGCTGCTCACCGCCCGGGGCCCCGTAACGGCGGGAGGCAGGGCAACTCGTCAGCCCGAAAGAAACCCGCCTGAATTAGGGTAAACTGCCGCCCATTGCACACCTGCGCTGACTTTTTTCCCTACGGTATCCCCATGACATTCGCCACTCTTGGCCTGATCGAACCCTTGCTGCGCGCCCTCGAAACGCTTGGCTACCAGACCCCGACACCGGTGCAGGCGCAAGCCATTCCGGCGGTGCTGGGCGGTCGCGACCTGATGGCCGCGGCCCAGACCGGCACCGGCAAGACCGCCGGCTTCGCCTTGCCGCTCCTGCAATCGCTGACCCTGGAAGGGCCGAAAGTGGCCAGCAACTCGGTACGCGCGCTGATCCTGGTGCCGACCCGCGAGCTGGCCGAACAGGTGCACGAGAGCGTGCGCCAGTACGCCGAGCACCTGCCGCTGAGCACCTACGCGGTGTACGGCGGCGTCAGCATCAACCCGCAGATGATGAAGCTGCGCAAAGGCATCGACCTGCTGGTGGCGACCCCGGGGCGCCTGCTCGACCTGTACCGGCAGAACGCGGTGAAGTTCAGCCAGTTGCAGACCCTGGTGCTGGACGAAGCCGACCGCATGCTCGACCTGGGTTTCTCCGAAGAGCTGAAGGACATCTACGCGGCATTGCCGAAAAAGCGCCAGACCCTGCTGTTCTCCGCGACCTTCTCCGACGCCATCCGCCTGTTGGCCGGGCAGATGCTCAACGATCCGCTGAGCATTGAAGTCAGCCCGCGCAACGTTGCCGCCAACACCGTCAAGCAATGGGTGGTGACGGTGGACAAGAAGCGCAAGCCGGAGCTGTTCAGCCACCTGCTGCGCAAGAATCGCTGGAAGCAGGTGCTGGTATTCGCCAAGACCCGCAATGGCGTGGACGCGCTGGTGGAAAGGCTGCAGGGCCAGGGCGTGAATGCCGACGGCATCCATGGCGACAAACCCCAGGCCACCCGCCAGCGTGCGCTGGACCGCTTCAAGGCCAGCGAGATCCAGATCCTGGTGGCCACCGATGTGGCGGCCCGTGGCCTGGACATCGAGGACCTGCCGCTGGTGGTCAACTTCGACCTGCCGATCGTCGCCGAGGATTACATCCACCGCATCGGCCGTACCGGCCGCGCCGGCTCCACCGGTGAGGCGATCTCGCTGGTGTGCGCCGATGAAGTGAACCTGCTGTCGGCCATCGAGATGCTGACCCGCCAGACCCTCAAGCGCCATGACGAGCCGGACTTCATTCCGGATCACCGGGTGCCGGAAACCGACGCCAGCGGCCAGGTGATCAAGAAGCCGAAAAAGCCGAAGAAGCCCAAGGCTTCCGGCGGTGGCGGCAAGCGCAACCTGGGCAAGTGGGTGGACAGCGGCGAAGTGGCCGAAGCCCCGGCGGTGAAACCGGTGCGCAAGGTGCCGGCGTTCAACACCGGGCCGCGCAAGCGCAAGCCGTAAGCCTTGGCGAGCGTTCAACACCGCTCGCTTCTGTAGCCGCTGGCGTAGCCTGCGATCGAGGACGAAGTCCTCGCAAAAACGAACGCCCCGGTTTTCCTGGAAAACCGGGGCGTTTGGTTTTACGCCGTTACGTCGCAATGCCGCCCAGACCGATCGCAGGCTGCGCCAGCGGCTACACGAAAGGCCTCAAGCCTTTTCCCGCAACCACTCGATCATCCCCAACCCCGCCGCCCGCCCGCTGGCGAAACACGCGGTGAGCAGGTAGCCGCCGGTGGGCGCCTCCCAGTCGAGCATTTCTCCGGCGCAGAACACGCCGGGCAATTGCTTGAGCATCAAGCGCTGGTCCATGGCCTCGAACGTCACGCCGCCGGCGCTGCTGATGGCTTCGTCCAGCGGCCGGGTCCTCACCAGGGTCAACGGCAGGGCCTTGATCGCCTTGGCCAGCAGCGCCGGGTCGGCGAAGCAATCGGCAGTGGTCAGTTCGCGCAAGAGTGCGGCTTTCACCCCGTCGATGCCCAGCTGGCTGTGCAGGTGCTTGGCCATGGAGCGCGAGCCCCGTGGCTTGCTCAGCGCGGCCTGGATCCGGTCATGGGGTTTGCCCGGCAGCAGGTCGATATGCACGGTGGCCGAGCCGTGGCGGTTGATCGCGTCCCGAATCGGCGCCGACAGCGCATAGATCAGGCTGCCCTCGACCCCGGTGGTGGTGATCACGCATTCGCCGAGGCGGGGGATATCGTCGTTCAGGCCAATGGCCACATTCTTCAGCGGGGCGCCGGCGAACTTGCTGCGCAGCAGATCGCTCCAGTCCTGCACTTCGAACCCGCAGTTGCTCGGTTGCAGGGGCGCCAGTTGCACGCCGTGCTGTTCCAGCGGCAGCATCCAGGCCCCATCCGAACCCAGGCGTGCCCAGCTGCCGCCGCCCAGCGCCAGCAGCAGGGCGTCGGCCTGGACCGACTTTTCACCTTCCGGGCTGTGGATGCGCAGGCTGCCATCGACATTCCAGCCGAGCCAGCGATGGCGAGTGTGGATAACCACGCCGGCATCGCGCAGGCGCTTGAGCCAGGCGCGCAGCAGCGGCGCGGCTTTCATATCGGTGGGGAACACCCGGCCCGAGCTGCCGACGAAAGTCTCGATGCCCAGGCCGTGAATCCATTGGCACAGCGCCTCGCTGCCGAACTCGCGCAACAGCGGGGCCATCTGCGGAGCCCGTTCGGCATAACGCGAGAGAAAGACCGGGTAGGCCTCGGAATGCGTGATGTTCATGCCGCCGACCCCGGCCAGCAAAAACTTGCGGCCCACCGACGGCATGCCGTCATAGAGATCGACGCGGATGCCTGCCAGGCTCAGCACCTCGGCCGCCATCAAGCCGGCGGGGCCGCCACCGATAATGGCGACGTGATGGGGCAGGGTGGTGCTGGATAAAGTCATGGCGGGCGGCGGCGTGGCGGAATAAGCCAGGCATTCTACCCGAGGCAGGCCCGCCGCCAATGCTCCATGCGCCCCGCAGTGGCTTATGCAAGGGGTGATCAAAAAATGTTCAGTGCTCTGCAGGGCTTGTACGGCATGGCCTGTAGCCGCTTGCACTCAGGTTATCCACAAGCAGCTCCACAGAGATTGGGGGTAAGGCGCCCACACTTTCATGACCACCTGATGAAGCTTTTGTAGCCGCTGCCGCAGGCTGCGAAAGGTCCGCAGGACCTCCAGCGGCATCACTATTTATGCTCCCGTTTTGCCGCGCTCAGTGGTGCTTATAGAGTCTGATCAAAAAATGATCGCCTGTCTGTAGAGCACAGCCAACATGGCCTGCAGCCGCTTGCACTCAGGTTATCCACAAGCGGCTCCACAGAGATTGGGGGTAAGGCATCCACACTTTCATGACCACCTGATGAAACTTTTGTAGCCGCTGCCGCAGGCTGCGAAAGGTCCGCAGGACCTCCAGCGGCATCACTATCAACGCTCCCGCTTCGCAGTATTCAGAGGTGCTTACCAGGCCTGATCAAAAAATGATCGCCTGTCTGTAGGGCACGGTCAGCCTGACCTGCAGCCGCTTGCACTCAGGTTATCCACAAGCGGCTCCACAGAGATTGGGGGTAAGGCATCCACACTTTCATGACCGCCTGATGCAGCTTTTGTAGCCGCTGCCGCAGGCTGCGAAAGGTCCGAAGGACCTCCTGCGCTATCACTGTTGGCGCTCCCATTTCGCAGCATTCAGCTGTGCTTATCGGGCCTGATCAGAAAATGATCACCTGTCTGTAAGGCACAGCCAGCATGGTCTGTAGCCGCTTGCACTCAGGTTATCCACAAGCGGCTCCACAGCCATTGTGGGTAAGGCGCCCAGCGTTCAGTGACAACCTGATGACGTCCACACCCGTTGAGCACTGTGGTGGAGGATGCCGTGGCGGCGGGCCAGGGCCTGGCGGTCCTTGCTGTAGCCGCCGCCGATCACCCCGAGCACCGGGATGTCGCGGCCCAGGCAATGGCGCATCACCTGTTCGTCGCGGGCGGCGACGCCCTGGTCGGTCAGCTTCAGGTAACCCAGGGCATCGTCCTTGTGCACATCCACCCCGGCGTCGTACAGCACCAGGTCCGGCTGGTACAGCGGCAGCAGGTAATTGAGGGCATCGTCGACCACCTTCAGGTAATCGGCGTCGCCCATGCCCATCGGCAGGGGGATGTCCCAGTCGCTGGTGGCCTTACGCGCCGGGAAGTTTTTTTCGCAGTGCAGCGAGACGGTCACGGCGTCCGGGGTATGTTCGAGAATCCGCGCGGTGCCGTCGCCCTGATGCACATCGCAGTCGAAGATCAGCACCCGGCCGACCCGACCGGCTTCGAGCAGGTAATGGCTGATCACCGCCAGGTCGTTGAAGATGCAGAAGCCCGCCGGGTGGTCGTAGTGGGCGTGATGGGTACCGCCGGCCAGGTGACAGGCCAGGCCATGCTCCAGGGCCTGTTCGGCGGCCAGCAGCGAGCCGCCGACAGCGCGCACGGTGCGCCGGGCGAGGGCTTCGTTCCAGGGCAGGCCAAGGCGCCGCTGGTCTTCCCGCGACAACTCGCCGGCCATATAACGTTCGATATACCCAGGATCGTGGGCCAGGGCGAGAATCTCCTTCGGGCACAGCTCCGGGCGCATCAGGTCGGCATCGCGGGTCAGGCCGCTGTCCACCAGGTGGTCGCGCAGCAGGCGAAACTTGTCCATGGGGAAACGGTGCTCCGCCGGGAACTCGGGGCTGTAGTCGTCGTGGTAGATCAGCGGCAGTGGCATGGCAATTTCATGTAGGAATCCGAAAAGGATCCTACCAGCGATGTAGACTGGCACGCATGGAAATGGAGGGGACGATGGAGCCGATACTGCAACTCGAAAGTGCTCGACTGCTGTTGCGCCAGTGGCGCGACGAGGATTTGCCGGCGTTTGCGGCGATGTGTGCCGACCCGCAAGTGATGCGTTACTTTCCGGCCCCCTTGAGCCGCCTGGAAAGCGCCGCGCTGATCGGGCGGATCCGTGGGCATTTCGCCGAGCACGGTTTTGGCACCTGGGCGCTGGAGCGCAAGGATACCGGGGCCTTTATCGGTTTTACCGGGCTGGGTGTGGTGGGCTTCGAAGCGCCGTTCACCCCGGCGGTGGAAATCGGCTGGCGCCTGGCGCGCGAGCACTGGGGCCTGGGCTACGCCAGCGAAGCGGCCTGGACCGCGCTGCGCTGTGGCTTCGATCGCCTGGCCCTGAAGGAGATCGTTGCCTTCACCACCACCAGCAACCTGCCGTCGCAGAAAGTCATGCAGGCCATCGGCATGCAACACGCTGCGCACGACGATTTCGATCACCCAAAGCTCGGCAGCGAGCATCCGCTGCGTCATCATGTGCTGTATCGCATCAACCGCGAACAATGGTTGGAAACCTTGCATGGATAGCAGGTCGGGGGCATCTGGAGTGTGCCCATGTGTGTGAACCCGATTGAATCGACCGCGACAGCCAAGACTGCGCGGCATTGCTCTGTGTGAGGAGAGTCTGAATGAGCCACGTGTTGGATGATCTGGTCGACCTGTTGACCCTGGAACCGATCGAGGAAAACCTGTTTCGCGGTCGCAGCCAGGACCTGGGCTTCCGCCAGTTGTTCGGCGGCCAGGTATTGGGCCAGTCCCTGTCCGCGGCCAGCCAGACTGTCGAAGAGGCCCGCCATGTGCATTCGCTGCATGGTTATTTCCTGCGTCCGGGCGATGCGGCGTTGCCGGTGGTGTACCAGGTCGACCGGGTGCGCGATGGCGGCAGTTTCAGCACTCGCCGGGTGACGGCGATCCAGAAGGGCAACCCGATCTTCACCTGCAGCGCCTCGTTCCAGTACGACGAGGAAGGCTTCGAGCACCAGGACACGATGCCCCAGGTGGTCGGCCCGGAAAACCTGCCGTCGGAGCTGGAGATCACCCAGCAGCGCGCGCACCTGATCCCTGAGCACATGCGCGAAAAACTGCTGTGCCCCAAGCCCATCGAAGTGCGCCCGGTGACCGAAAAAGACCCCTACAACCCGCAGCCGGCGGACCCGATCAAATACGTCTGGTTCCGTGCCGACGGCGAGCTGCCGGACATTCCCGCGCTGCATAAATACCTGCTGGCCTACGCCTCGGACTTCGGCCTGCTGACCACCTCGATGCTGCCCCACGGCAAGTCGGTGTGGCAGAAGGACATGCAGGTCGCCAGCCTCGACCACGCCCTGTGGTTCCATGCCGACCTGCGCGCCGACGACTGGTTGCTGTATGCCATGGACAGCCCCTGGGCCGGCAATTCCCGCGGTTTTTCCCGTGGCAGCGTGTTCAACCGCGCCGGCCAGCTGGTCGCCTCGGTGACCCAGGAAGGCCTGATCCGCCATCGCAAGGACTGGGCATGAGCCTGGCCGGGGTGCGTCATTGGGTGTTCGACATGGACGGCACCCTGACGGTGGCCGTGCATGATTTCGCGGCCATCCGCGAAGCGCTGGGGATTCCACCGGAGCACGACATCCTGACCCACCTCGCGGCCTTGCCCGCCGCCGAAGCCGCGGCGAAACACGCCTGGCTGCTGGAGCACGAGCGCGACCTGGCCCTGGGTTCGCGCCCGGCGCCGGGGGCGGTGGAACTGGTGCGGGAGCTGGCGGCACGGGGCTATCGCCTGGGCATCCTGACCCGCAATGCGCGGGAGCTGGCCCATGTCACCCTGGAGGCCATCGGCCTGGCCGACTGCTTTGCCGTCGAGGACGTGCTGGGGCGCGACGAGGCACCGCCCAAACCACACCCGGGCGGCTTGCTGAAACTGGCCGCGGCCTGGGAGGTGGCGCCGGCCGAGATGGTGATGGTCGGCGACTACCGCTTCGATCTCGACTGCGGTCGCGCGGCGGGCACCCACACGGTGCTGGTGAACCTGCCGGATAACCCGTGGCCGGAGCTGGCCGACTGGCATGCCGAGGATTGCAGCGTTCTACGGCGGATGGTGTTGGCTTAAAAAGCATCGCGGGCAAGCCTCGCTCCTACGGATCTGCGGTGTAGCCCTCTGCCGGGTACGACAACGAACCTGTAGGAGCGAGGCTTGCCCGCGATAGCGTCCTTCCTGACACCACTACATCTACTGGCCGAACAACGCCTTCTGCCCCTCGGGCGAGGTGAACATCTTGTCGCCGTCATGCCCGACCCCGGGCACTTCGAGCAACTGCTGTTGCAATCCCTGCGGATGGCGCTGTTTCAGGTAGTCGAAATAGTTGTGCCCGCGAATCAAGCGGTAGGCGCCCTGGGCCTCGGCGGCGCAACTGGTGTCCAGCGCCGGGTGGTGCGGGTCGGTGTCCTGTTTGCCCAGCAGGTAGGTGATATCGCGTTTGACGTAGCGCTGTTCCAGTTGCTGTGCGGTCTGGCCGGCGGCGTAGGCCGGCAGCTTGAGCAGGCCGTACTTCCAGTGGTTGAAACCGGGGCACGCATTGGCGTCGACTTTCATCGGGCGCTGCTCGTCGAAGTAGGCATAGGACGACGGGTTGGCGATGACATAGCGCAGCTTGATGCCGTCATCCACCAGGCCCGGATGATACTGGCCGAGCAGGGCAAAGCGCTGCACCACTTGGGCGCCACCGGAGTGGCCGGCGATGACGATCTCGGTCAGGGACGGAAACCGCTGGCGATCGCTCAGCCGCGTGATGATCGCGTCCAGCACCGCATAAGAGCTTTGTGCCTTGGGCCCGCTGGATGGCTCGCCGGCCATCCAGTCATTGCCCTGCCAGCGCAGCAGCGAACCGGGCAGCTGGTGACGCTCGATATCGCTCTGATTGAGAAACTGCGGCGCGATCACCAGGGTGGTCGCGCTTTGCCCGGCCTGGCTGGCGGCCTGTTCGGCGCTGTGCAGGTAGGTCTGGGCATTGCGCAGGCGCCCATGGACGATGATCAGTGCCCGCTGGATCTCAGGCCGCGGCTGTTGCCAGTCCTGGCTCAGGCCGACGGCCAGTTCGCCGCCTTCCAGGTTCAACCGCGCGGGGCTGATCGTCTTGACGCCACTTTCCGCTGCCTGCGCGCCGGCGCAGATCATCCATAACGTGAGCAGCACCAGTCCCCGGCGCATTACAGACTCTTCGCCGCGAAGGTGTCGCATTGGCCGATCTGGCCCTGAGTGAAGCCGGCCTTGAACCAGCGTACCCGTTGCGCCGAGCTGCCGTGGGTAAAGGAGTCCGGTACCACGCGGCCCTGGCCTTGCTGTTGCAGGCGGTCGTCGCCGATGGCGTTGGCGGCGTTCAGGGCTTCTTCGATATCCCCCGGCTCCAGCCAGTTCAGGCGCTTCTGCGCATGGTTGGCCCAGACGCCCGCCAGGCAGTCGGCTTGCAATTCCTGGCGCACCAGCAGGCCGCCGTCGCCTTCCATCTGCCGGCCCTGTTGGCGGGCCGCCTGGATCTTCGCCGAGACGCCGAGCAGGGTCTGTACGTGGTGGCCGATTTCGTGGGCGATCACGTAGGCCTGGGCGAAGTCGCCGGCGGCCGAGAAGCGCTGGTCCATCTCGCGGAAGAAGTCCATGTCCAGGTACACCTGCTGGTCGGCCGGGCAATAGAACGGGCCGGTGGCGGAAGTCGCCGAGCCGCAGGCGGAATTCACCCGGCCGCGGAACAGGATGAGCTTGGGTTGCTGGTAGGCGCGTCCGGCCTGCTGGAAGATCTGGCCCCAGGTGTCTTCGGTGTCGCCGAGGATGGAACGGACGAATTCCGCCTGCTCGTCATTGGCTGGCGGCGCCTGGCGGGTCTGCTGGGTGGTGGCGGGTGCCGAGGACTGATCCATCTGCCCGACGAGTTGTCCGAGGATCTGCAACGGGTCCTGGCCGGTGACCCAGCCGATGCCGACGATCAGGATGATGGCGGTCAGGCTCAGGCCCTTGCCGCCGCCAAAGCGCAGACCGCCGCCACCGCCGCCACTGTCATCGCGAGCATCCACCACGTTGTCGCTGCGCCGTCCTTTCTTCCAAAGCATGGGTGAATCCTCGTTTTAATGTGCTGATCAGTGTTGCTGGTGAGCAGGGCCGACGCCAGTCCGATCGTCAGCCTTTTGCATGCACGCTACCATTGCCCGCAGCCGCATCGATTCTGTCGCGACACAGCCGGGGCCTCCTTTGAACATCGATACCCGCATCAAATTCCGTCACCTCGTATGTTTTCTTGAAATGTCTCGCCAGGGCAGCCTGGCGCGGGCGGCGGATGTGCTCGCGGTGAGCCAGCCGGCGATGTCGAAAACCCTCAAGGAACTGGAAGAACTGCTCGACACCCGGCTGTTCGCCCGGAGCAAGGCCGGGCTCAGCCTGACCGAGGCCGGCATGGCTTTTCTGCGTTACGCCGGGCCCTCGGTGCAGGCCCTGCGCGAGGGAGTGAACACCTTGCGCGGCGGCGAATATGCCGCCGGCGTGGTACGCCTGGGTGTGCTCTCGACCGCCGAAAGCCTGCTGCTGCCGGAAGTGGTGCGGCGCCTGCACGAGCGGCATTCGGCGCTGGTGGTGAGTGTGGTCACCGGCCCCAGCGCCTACCTGCTGTCGCAGCTGCGGGTCGGCGACGTCGACCTGGTGGTCGGGCGCATGACGGACAGCCCGCAGATCCAGGGCCTGAGCTTCGAGCATCTGTACAGCGAGTCCATGACCCTGGTGGCGCGCCCCGATCATCCGTTGCTGCACGGGCCGCTGGATCGGCATGCGCTGGAGCAGTACCCGCTGGTGTTGCCGCTGGCCGGCACCACCATCCGCAAGTTCGCCGACAGCCTGTTCGTGCAGTGCGGCATCAGCCAGTCGCGCCAGCGCCTGGAAACCCTCTCGGTGGCCTTGAGCCGGCGCTATGCGCTGTCCAGCGATGCGCTGTGGATCGCCCCGCTGGACGCGGTACGCCTAGACCTGGCCAATGGCGAGCTGCGCGAGATCGACCTCGGGCAGCGCGAGCCGGGTGGCTCGGTGGGCATCTCCAGCAATGCCAGCCTGCCGCTGTCGCTGGCGGCGCAATGGTGCGTCGAGGTGCTGCGGGAAGTCGGGCAGGCCTATCGCGAGGGGCGTTATCCATAACCTTTTGGTTATGTTCTTGAAGGGCCTTTTCAATAGTCGTCGGGTTGCCGTTGTTTGAAACTGCGCGGGCTGCGCTCCATAAATCAAACAACAGGAGACCGACATGTCTGATGCAGACAGCAGTCGTTTCGTTATCCGTGACCGCAATTGGCATCCCAAGGCCCTGACTCCCGACTACAAGACCTCCGTGGCCCGTTCGCCGCGCCAGGCGCTGGTGAGCATCCCGCAATCGCTGAGCGAAACCAGCGGCCCCGATTTCTCCCATCTGAAGACCGGACGTTTCGATAACGACCTGCTGCTCAACTTCAATAACGGCGGCTTGCCGGTGGGCGAGCGAATCATCGTCGCCGGTCGGGTTTGCGATCAGTACGGCCAGCCGATTCCCCACACCCTGGTGGAGATGTGGCAAGCCAACGCCGGCGGCCGCTACCGGCACAAGAACGACCGCTACCTGGCGCCCCTGGACCCGAATTTCGGCGGCGTCGGCCGGGCCTTGACCGACCGTGATGGCTACTACAGTTTCCGCACCATCAAGCCCGGCCCTTACCCGTGGCGCAACGGCCCGAACGACTGGCGCCCGGCGCATATCCACTTCTCCATCAGCGGGCCGTCGATCGCCACGCGGTTGATCACCCAGCTGTATTTCGAGGGCGACCCGCTGATCCCGCTGTGCCCGATCGTTAAATCGATCGCCAACCCGGAAGCGGTGCAGAGCCTGATCGCGCGCCTGGACATGAGCAGCGCCAACCCGATGGACTGCCTGGCCTATCGCTTCGACATCGTGTTGCGCGGCCAGCGCAAGACCCACTTCGAGAATTGCTGAGGAGCCTGCCATGCCTATCCAATTGCTGCCTGAAACCCCCTCGCAAACGGCCGGACCTTACGTGCACATCGGCCTGGCGCTGGCCGCTGCGGGCAACCCGACCCGCAGCGACGAGATCTGGAACCGGATGGCCGGGCCCGATGCCCAGGGGGAAAAGATCCTGCTGATCGGCCATGTGTATGACGGTAACGGCCATCTGGTGCGCGACTCGTTCCTCGAGTTCTGGCAAGCCAACCACGAGGGTGTCTACGACCCCGTGTTCGATTCGGAGAAAGCCTTCAACAGCTTCGGGCGCACGGCCACCACCTTCGATGCCGGCGAGTGGACGCTGCACACGGTCAAGCCGGGCGTGGTGAAGAATGCCGCCGGGGTGCCGATGGCGCCGCACATCAACGTGGCGCTGTTCGCCCGAGGGATCAACATCCACCTGCACACCCGCCTGTATTTCGCCGACGAGCCGGAAGCCAACGCCGCCTGCCCGGTACTGAACCTGATTGAGCAGCCGCAACGGCGCGACACCCTGCTGGCGCACCCCTGCGAAGTGGACGGGCAGCGGGCGTATCGCTTCGATATCCGCATCCAGGGGGAAGGGGAGACGGTGTTTTTCGATTTCTGATCGGCCATCCGCGACCGCTCTTCCGGGGCGGTCTGGTCTGCCGCATCGGCCGGTTTGCGTCTGCTGCGGAGCCGATCGCAGCCTCGCGGGGCTCGGCAGCGGCTACAGGGATTCATGCTTCCTGTAGCCGCTGGCGCAGCCTGCGATAAGGCCCGCAGGGTCTTCCAGCGATCTCAAGTTTGCGTCTCCTGCGGAGCCGATCGCAGCCTCGCGGGGCTCGGCAGCGGCTACAGGGATTCCGTGCTTCCTGTAGCCGCTGGCGCAGCCTGCGATAAGGCCCGCAGGGCCTTCCTGCGATCTCAAGTTTGCGTCTGCTGCGGAGCCGATCGCAGCCTCGCGGGGCTCGGCAGCGGCTACAGGGATTCCATGCTTCCTGTAGCCGCTGGCGCAGCCTGCGATAAGGTCCGCAGGACCTTCCTGCGATCTCAGGAACCACGCCCTTTTCAAGCTTGATTGCAGCCTTATTCGTAAGCGCTGGCCCCGGCGATATGCCGACCGGCGATGTAGCCGAAGGTCAGCGCCGGGCCGAGATTGATACCGCCGGCGGGGTAGTGGCCGCCCATGATGCTGGCCATGTCGCTGCCGGCGGCGTACAGGCCGGCGATGGCCTGGCCCTGGTCGTCGAGCACCTGGGCGTGGGGGTTGACCTTGAGCCCGGCGAAGGTGCCGAAGCATCCCGGTTGGACCTTCACCGCGTAGAACGGCCCCTGTTCGATGGGCGCCACGCACGGGTTGGGTTGCTGGCGCGGGTCGCCCTGCTTGCGGTTGTAGGGCGTCGAACCCCGACCGAACTGCGGGTCCTGGCCTTGTCGGGCATGCCGGTTGTATTCCGCCAGGGTGGCGCACAGGCCGTCCGCATCGATGCCGCAGGCCTGGGCCAGTTCCTCGATGCTCTCGCCACGCTTCAGGTAGCCGCTGCGGATAAAGGGCGCCAGCGGCACCGGGAAGGGCCGGGAGATGCCCAGGCCATAGCGGCGCTGGAAGCCGTGGCTGCAGATCAGCCACGACGCCACTTCTTCACCCTCGGGCGCCGCCGCGACCATCGCCCGCACATAGTCGTAGTAACCGTCGGCTTCGTTGACGAAGCGCTGGCCGTTGCGCAGGACGCCGATGATCCCCGGTTTGCCGCGCTCGATGATGTGCGGGAAGTGCCCGCGGCTGCCGTCCTTGTAGGGCACCGCGGAGACCGGGGCCCAGGCCACGGGGGATGCCATGTCGGTATCGACCCGGGCACCGACGCTTTCCCCCAGGCGAAAGCCATCGCCCGAGACCGCCAAGGGCGGCAGGGCCAGATGCTCGTGGCCGGTGGGCGTGCGTGGGAACAGCGCCTTGCGCCGTTCGATGTCGTTGGGGAAACCGCCGGCCGCCAGCACCACCGCCTTGCGGGCGCGGATACGAATGGGCCCCCGGGTGGCGCTGCTGACAATCGCCCCGGTCACCGCGTCGCCGTCGCGCAGCAGTTCGGTGACCGGCGCCGATTCCCAGAGCAGCACGCCCAGGTCCTGCGCCGATTTGGCCAGGCGCGCCACCAGCGCCACGCCATTGACCAGTTGCAGGGCGCGGCGGTGAGTGACGAGGTCGCGCAGGTGGCGGCCGAAGCGCTTGCTCACGTGCCAGGCGGCCGACAGCGAACGGCTCAGGTTGAGGAAGGCCGCAAGGTCGGCGCCGGCCATGATCGGCATGCCCATGAACGAGGTTTCGCGCAGGGTCTTGCGCAGGCGCTTGAGCAGCGTGCCGACCTCGCGCCCATCGTAGGGCGCGGCGATCACCGAGCGTCCGCCGGTGCCGGCGCCCGGGGTGTCGCCGTGGATATCGGCGATGGCGTTGCCGTCGGCGAATTGCAGCGCGGTATGGCGCTCGAAGAACGACACCATGCGCGGGCCGGCTTCGAGGAAGGCGTCGATCATTGCTGGCTGGTAGCGTTCGCCCAGTTCGTGTTTCAGGTAGGTGCGTGGCAGTTCCACGTCCTCGACTATGCCGGCCCGTCGCGCCAGCGGGTTGCACGGCACCCAGGCCCAGCCGCCGGACCAGGCGGTGGCGCCGCCGAACACCGGGTCTTTCTCCACCACTATGACTTTCAGGCCATGCCAGGCCGCGGTCACGGCCGCCGAGAGGCCGGCGGCGCCGGAGCCGACGACCAGCACGTCGCAATCGATATCGGGGTGGTGCAGGGAGGCGGTGGCAGGCATGGAAGAAGCAACTCCGCTAAACGAACAGTTATTGTTTTTGGAACTTGATTCCAAAAAATATACGGAGTCGAATAGTCGGCAGCAAGGCGAGGGCAGGATCATCTGCGCCGTGCCGAGGTTTTTATGGGCGGTTATCGAACGATGCCGCGGTGTGTTTCCCATTGCGCCGGTTGTCACTAGAATCGGCCAAATTTCGTCTGGACCCGACCATGGCCGGCAGTCAAATCGAGCGCGTCTTCAGCGTTCTGGAAAGTCTTACCAGCGACCCCCGCGGCCTGCCGATGCAGACCCTGGCCGAGCAGCTGGACATCCCCAAAAGCGCCACCCACCGGCTGTTGGCGGAGCTGATCCGCCTGGGCTACGTGCGCCAGAACCCGGACAGCCTGCGTTATCACCTGTCGACCAAGCTGGTGGCGATGGGCTTTCGCTACCTGTCCAGCAGCGGCGCGGATATCGTCCAGCCGGTGCTCGACCGGCTGGCCCAGGAAACCGGCGAACTGGTGCGCCTCGGGGTGATCGAGGACGAGCGCCAGACCTGGATCGCCAAGTCCCAGGGCGCCCGTTCCGGGTTGCGCTACGACCCCGACATGGGGCGCGAGGCGCCGCTGTTCTACACCGCTTCCGGGCACGCCTGGCTGGCCTGCCTGAGCGATGCCGAGGCCTTGTCGCTGGTGGAGCGCCAGGCCGCCGAGATCCCCGCGGACCTGGGCCCGAACGCGCCGCGCTCGAATATCGAGCTGCTCGAACGCCTGCGCCTGGCCCGGGAGCAGGGTTACGCCTGGGTCGAGGAAAGTTCGGCGGTGGGCACCTCGGCGGTGGCCGCGGTGGTGCGTCATCCGGTCGACGGCCGGGTGGTCGGGGTGCTGAGCATCGCCGGCCCGAGCGCGCGCATGCCGCTGGCGCGCCTGCATGAACTGGCGCCGCTGCTGTTGAAGTTTGCCGATGAGCTTTCGGCTGCCAGCCAGGCTTCCGAGCTTTTCAGCTGAATCTGCAGAATTTCCTGTAGCCGCTGCCGAAGGCTGCGATCGGCCGCGCAGCGGCCGTGAAACTACCTGCCGAGTCTAGCCAGGCACACTGCGATGGCAGGCTTTGCGTCTCCTGCGGAGCCGTTCGCAGCCTCGCGCTGCTCGGCAGCGGCTACAGGGGCTGTGCGTTTTCCTGTAGCCGCTGGCGTAGGCTGCGATACGCAGGGCCTTCACGATCTCAAGTCTTAAAGCTGTTCGCTGATCGGACACTATTTTGTTTTGCTCTTGTGTGAAAGTGGAACCGAGTTCTAAATATTTGAAATCTCGCGTTCCGATAACAATCACAAGAGGATCCCGCCTTGGACTCGCCTTTGCGCATTGCCCTGATCGGCGCCGGCAACATGGGCCAGCAGCATTACCAGCACCTCAAGACCCTGACCGAAGCCACACTCTGCGCCGTGGCCGATCCCGGCCCGCAAGCCGCCGGGATCGCCGCGCAGTGGCAGGTGGCGCATTACCCCGACTATCGACAGATGCTCGACCAGGCCTGCCCCGACGCGGTGATAGTCGCCAACCCGAACAACCTGCATGTCAGCACCGCCCTGGATTGCCTGGCGGCCGGGGTGCCGGTGTTGCTGGAGAAACCGGTCGGCGTGCACCTGGATGAAGCGCGTGAACTGGTGGCCGCCGTGAAAAACAGCGGCGTGTCGGTGCTGGTGGGCCATCACCGGCGCCACAACCCGCTGATCGTCCGCGCCCATGCGCTGGTGCAGGGCGGGGCATTGGGCCGGCTGACCACGGTCACCGCGCTCTGGCAATTGCAGAAGCCCGACAGCTATTTCGAGATTCCCTGGCGCCGTGAGCCCGGTGCCGGGATGCTACTGACCAATCTGATTCACGACCTCGACCTGCTGCGCCACCTGTGCGGTGAGGTGCATCAGGTGCAGGCCGTCACCAGCAATGCGGTGCGTGGTTTCGCCAACGAGGATTGCGCCGCCGTCCTGCTGCAATTCGCCAACGGCGCCCTGGGCAGCCTGATCGGTTCCGACGCAGTGGCGGCGCCCTGGAGCTGGGAGCTGGATTCCGGCGAGAACCCGGTGTACCCGCGCCAGGCCGACCAGCCGTGCTACCTGCTGGCCGGCACCGCTGGCGCCCTGAGCATTCCGCAACTCAAGCGCTGGCATTACGCCGAGGCCGGGGCCGGGTGGCATCAGCCGTTGCTGGCGGTCGAGGAACCTTTCACCGCCGCCGAAGCCCTGCGCCTGCAGTTGCAGCATTTCGTCAAAGTGGCGCGGCGCGAGGTCGAGCCGCTGGTCAGCGTGGCCGATGCGGCGCGGACCCTGGCGCTGATCGAGGCGATCCGCGAAGCGGCGGCGACCGGTCGCGCCTGCGCCCCGGCGCTGATCGAGGGATGAACATGAGCGAACGCATTCTTTCCCTGGCCAGCCTCACGGTGCTGGAGATCTCGCCGCCGCAGATGGTCGAGGTGGCGGCCCGCGCCGGTTACAGCCACGTCGGTTTGCGCCTGGTCCCGGCGACGCCGCAGGAGCATCACTTTGCCCTGGTGGCCGATCCCGAGCTGCGCCGGCAGACCCTCAGCCGCCTGCGCGACACCGGCATTTGCGTGCTGGATGTGGAGATCCTGCGGCTCAAGCCGCAAACCCGGGTCGCGGATTTCGAAGCGGTGTTGGCGGTCGGCGCCGAGTTCGGCGCCAGCGAACTGCTGGTGGCCGGCAACGACCCCGACGAGGCGCGCATGACCGAGCGCTTCGCCGAACTTTGCGACCTGGCGTCGATCTACGGCTTGCACCCGCACCTGGAGTTCATGCCCTGGACCGATGCGCGCGATCTGCAACAGGCGGTGCGGGTGGTGGAGAACGCCGGTCGCGACAACGCCGCGGTGCTGGTGGACGCCTTCCACTTCGATCGCTCGGCCTCGCGCTTGGAGGACCTGGCAAAGGTCGCGCCGTCACGGCTGCGTTATGCCCAGCTGTGCGACGTGGCCGGCACGCGCCCGGACGATATGCAGGAGATCCTGCGCCAGGCCCGCAACGAACGGCGTTTCCCCGGGGATGGCGATTGCGACCTGGCGGGGCTCTTGCATTGCCTGCCGGCCAACCTGCCGTTGAGCCTGGAGATTCCCACGGTGAAATTGCTCGAGCAGGGCGTCGGCGCCCTGGAGCGGGCGCAGATGGCGTTGGACAAGACCCGGGCGTTGTTGGCCCGGCTTTAGTTGATCGCCCTGATGGCCCTATCGCGGGCAAGAACTGGGCGTCCCCCCTGCTCCTACAGACGGTGTTGACCGTAGGAGCGAGGCTTGCCCGCGAAGCTGTTTCTACAAACAAACCCTATCTTGAGAGACCCCGCGGATGACCCTCAGCACACCCCTTTCCGGTGTCAACCAGCCCTTCAAGGGCATCCTGCTGGTCGTCGTGGCGACCTTCCTGTTCGCCAGTCACGACGCCTTGTCGAAATACCTTTCGGGGTTCTATCCGATCGTGATGGTGGTCTGGGCCCGCTACCTGGTTCATACCCTGCTGATGGCCGGGATCTTCCTGCCGCAATCGGGCCTGCGGGTGTTGCGCACCAAGCGGCCGTTGCTGCAGCTGGCGCGGGCCTTGTGCCTGCTCAGCACCAGCCTGCTGTTCACCTCGGCGCTGCTGTTTATCCCGCTGGCCGAAGCCACCGCGGTCAACTTCCTGGCTCCGGTGCTGGTCACCGCGCTGTCGGTGCCGCTGCTGGGCGAGCGGGTCACGAAGGGCCAGTGGCTGGCGGTGATCTGCGGTTTTGTCGGGGTGCTGATCATCGTTCACCCGGGCGGCGACCTGTTCACCCCGGCGGTGCTGCTGCCTTTCTGCTCGGCGCTGTTCTTCTGCTTTTACCAACTGCTGACCCGCAAGCTCGCCGAGCACGACAGCCCGACCACCAGCAACTTCTTCGCCGGCCTGTGCAACACCCTGGTGATGAGTGCGCTGGTGCCGTTCTTCTGGCAGGTGCCGAGCGTTATCCATGGCGTGCTGATGCTGGCGCTGGGGGCCTGCGGCATGACCGCCCACCTGTTCCTGACCCAGGCATTCCGCCACGCGGCACCGGCGCTGCTGGCGCCCTTCGGCTATTGCCAGATCGTCTTCGCCGGGCTGCTGGGTTGGTTGTTGTTCAGCCATACGCCGCAGCCGATCACCCAGCTGGGCATCGCGGTGATCTGCCTCAGCGGCCTGGCGGCTGCCTGGCAACAACGCCAGCGCTGAGCGGCATTCGTAACGGGGCGTCAGTTGCCGGCGTTGGGCGGCATCGACCGAGAGAAGAGGGCGGAGGGAGAAAAAAAGCAGGCCCGGAACCGGGCCTGCGAGAGGAAAGTGTCAGTCTTCCACTTTCGGAATCTTGCGCGGAGCCATGAAGTACATCCAGGTCAGGGCGATGAAGTACATCGCCGGGATCAGGGTGAACAGCACGGTGTAGTTATTGTTGGTGACGGTCAGGATATGGCCCACCAGCTGGGTCATGAACATGCCGCCGATGGCCGCGCACATGCCGCCGAAACCGAACACCGTGCTCATCATGTGCTTGGGCGTGTAGTCCATCACCAGGCTCCAGATGTTGGCGGTCCAGGCCTGGTGCGCGCCGATGGCCAGGGAGATGGCGAACACCGCCAGCCACAGATTGCTGGCGCCAGCGGCCATGATCACACCGACGATGCAGCAGGCGAACAGCAGCATGGACATCAGGCGCGCCTTGATCGGGTTGACGCCGCGGCCGATCAGGAACGACGAGAGGATGCCGCCGCCGACGCTGCCGAAGTCGGCGGTCAGGTAGATGATGATCAGCGGGATACCCATCTGGGTCACGTTGATACCCAGGTTGTACTGCTGGTTGAGGAACGGCGGCAGCCAGTACAGGTAGAACCAGAACACCGGCGCGGTGATCGAGTAGGCCAGGGCGAAGGCCCAGGTGCCGCGCATGCGCAGGATGCGCGAGAAAGGCACGCGGGTCTGTTCCGGTTCGACTTCTTTCTGGATGTACTCAAGCTCGGACTGTTTGACGCTCGGGTGATCTTCCGGGTTGAAGTACTTCAGGCCCCAGAACAGCAGCCAGATACCGCCCAGCGCGGCCATGCACAGGAACGCCGCCTGCCAGCCCCAGGCGTGCAGGATCAACGGCAGCAGCATCGGGGTGAACATGGCGCCGACGTTGGTCCCGGCGTTGAAGATGCCGGTGGCCACCGCGCGTTCGCCGGCCGGGAACCACAGGCGCGTGGTCTTCACGCAGGCCGGGTAGTTGGCGGCCTCGGTCAATCCGAGGATGAAGCGGCAGACCATGAAGCCCGCGGCCGAGGTGGCCAGGCCGTGGGCGCCGGTGGCCAGGCTCCACAGCAGCACGGCGAAGAAGAACACGCGCTTGACGCCGACCCGGTCGATCAACCGTCCTTGCAGGACGAAACCGACGGCGTAGCCGACCTGGAACCAGAAGTTGATGTTGGCGTAGTCCATCGCCGTCCAGCTCATTTCCTTGGCCAGGATCGGCTGCATCACACCCAGGGCGGCGCGGTCGATGTAGTTCAGGGTGGTGGCGAAGAACACCAGGGCGAGCATGCCCCAGCGGGTCTTGCCGACCGCCATGGCGCCGCGGATCTTGTCGCCGATGCCGCCGGAGGCGGTGCCGAGGCTCGGGGCCATGCGGGAGCTTTGAGAAGGAATCATGTGTGCCATCCGTTCAATGACTGACGAGGGACAACTCGTCGGGACTCAAGGGCGCGTGATCGATCGTCGGCTGGGCGGCCGGGCCGCGGGTGAACTCGATGATCGATCGGCTGAGTGCTTTGCTCGACGCGCACCGGGCGCGACGATTGAAAGCGGTCGGGTCAGCGTGCAAGCACGGTTCAGCCCAGGGGCCGTAGTGTGTCCGTCTGAAGGCGGCTGTTGGAAGTCTGGCCAGGTGAAAGCCGGAGGACCGGGCAGAGAGGTGTGGCGTTGAGTGCAAGCATGAGGGTGTACCCGATTTTTGAAATTTTTATGGTGTGTTCTGGGTCTTTGGCGATTGAAGCCGGCAGTTCGGTGCCGGCTCAATGTGCTGTCGATGGTGCGCAGTGGACGAAAAGTCGTCAATTCGCCAACGGCCATTTTGTTCGATAATCGCACGAAAAACTAACTGGTTCGTACACTTTGAATTGCTGTCTGTAATGCCCGGCTCAATAATCCGCCCCATCCAATAACAAACGTGCACCTGTAGCCGCTGCCGCAGGCTGCGATCGTCCGCGAAGCGGGCACGGGATCTTCAGTGCGCTGGAGGACCTGCGGCAGCGGCTACAGGCACGGCGCCCGATCTGTGGTCATTACCGGGAGTTGAAACATGCAGCGTTCCATTGCCACCGTCTCCTTGAGCGGTACCCTGCCGGAAAAGCTCGAAGCCATTGCCGCCGCCGGTTTCGACGGCGTTGAGATTTTCGAGAACGACCTGCTCTACTACGACGGCAGCCCCCGGGAAATCCGCCAGATGTGCGCGGACCTGGGCATCGCCATCACCCTGTTCCAACCCTTTCGCGACTTCGAAGGCTGCCGCCGCGACCGCCTGCAACGCAACCTGGAACGTGCCGAGCGCAAGTTCGACCTGATGCAGGAACTGGGCACCGACCTGGTGCTGGTGTGCAGCAATGCCGCGGCCGACAGTGTCGGCGACCGGCAGATCCTGGTGGACGACCTGCGCCTGCTGGCCGAGCGCGCCGGCAGCCGTGGCCTGCGGATCGGCTACGAAGCCCTGGCCTGGGGCCGGCACGTCAATACTTATCAACAGGTCTGGGACATCGTTCGCGAGGCCGACCATCCAAGCCTCGGTGTGCTGCTCGACAGCTTCCACACCCTGTCGCTCAAGGGCGACCCGGCGGCGATCGCCGAGATCCCGGGGGACAAGATCTTCTTCGTGCAGATGGCCGACGCGCCGATCCTGGCCATGGACGTGCTGGAGTGGAGCCGGCATTTTCGCTGCTTCCCGGGGCAGGGCGATTTCGACCTGCCGGGGTTCCTCGCGCCGATCATCAAGAGCGGCTACACCGGGCCTTTGTCCCTGGAGATCTTCAACGACGGTTTCCGCGCCGCGCCACCGCGGGCCAATGCCGCGGACGGCCTGCGTTCGCTGCTGTACCTCGAGGAGAAGACCCGCCAGCGCCTGGCGCAGGAAGCCACGCCAGTGGCCAATATCGATACGCTGTTCGCGCCGCCGCCGGCCAGTGAATACGGCGGCACCGAGTTTCTCGAGTTCGCCGTGGACGAAGCACTGGGCGCCAAGCTCGGCGGCTGGCTGGAACGCCTGGGGTTTGCCAAGGCCGGCCAGCATCGCTCGAAGAACGTCAGCCTGATGCGCCAGGGCGATATCAACCTGATCCTCAACTCCGAACCTTATTCCTTTGCCCACAGCTTCTTCGAAGCCCACGGCCCCTCGGTGTGCGCCACGGCGATCCGGGTCAAGGACAGCGCCAAGGCGCTGGAGCGCGCGGTGGCCTACAAGGGCCAGCCGTACCGCGGGCTGGTGGGCCCCAACGAACTGGAACTGGCCGCCGTGCGCGAGCTGGATGGCAGCCTGATCTACCTGGTGGATCAGGAGCAGGGCGGGAACCTGTACGACACCGATTTCAATATGCTCCCCGGGGTCGTGGCCAAGGGCGGCCTCAAGCGCATCGACCACATGGCCATGGCGCTGCCGGCCGATAACCTCGACAGCTGGGTGCTGTTCTACAAGAGCCTGCTGGATTTCACCGCCGACGACGAAGTGGTGCTGCCCGATCCCTACGGGCTGGTGAAGAGCCGGGCGCTGCGCAGCCGTTGCAGCACCATCCGTCTGCCGCTGAACATTTCCGAGAACCGCAAGACCGCGATCTCCCATGCGCTGTCCAGTTATGGCGGCTCGGGCGTGCATCACATCGCCTTCGATTGCGACGATATCTTTGCCGAAGTCAGCCGGGCCAAGGAGGCGGGTGTGCCGCTGCTGGACATCCCGCTGAACTACTACGACGACCTGGCGGCGCGCTTCGATTTCGACGACGAGTTCCTCAGCGAGCTGGCCTACTACAACGTGCTCTATGACCGCGACGCCCAGGGCGGCGAGCTGTTCCACGTCTACACCGAACCGTTCGAGGGGCGCTTCTTCTTCGAGATCATCCAGCGCAAGAATGGCTACGTCGGTTATGGCGCGGCGAACGTCGCGGTGCGCCTGGCGGCCATGGCCAAGTCGCGCAGTGGCGGGGTGCGACAGGTCAAGTTGTAGGAGTTTCGTAACGGCGGCGGCAAAGGGCCGCCGTCCTGCTTTCCTTCGCTGCGCGACGCGGCCCATAATCGCCCGCGTGTGCAGCGATGGCCGTGAGCCCCAGAATGACAATGACCACAGAACTCTCCGTAGCGCCCGAGCAGTCCGTGAACGAGCCGCGCAAGAGTCGCAAGAACAACCCGGAAAAGACCCGCGAGAACATTCTGCAAGAAGCCATTGTGGAGTTCGTGCAGCAGGGCCTGTCCGGCGCTCGGGTGGATGCCATCGCCGAGCGCATCCACACCTCCAAGCGCATGATCTATTACTACTTCGGCAGCAAGGAGCAGCTGTACGTCGAGGTGCTGGAGAAGCTCTACGGCGATATCCGCAGCACCGAGAGCCGCCTGCACCTGGCGGAGCTGGCGCCGCGCGATGCGATTCGCCGGCTGGTGGAGTTCACCTTCGATCACCATGATCGCAACGTCGATTTCGTGCGCATCGTCAGCATCGAGAACATCCACAACGCCGAGTACGTGAAGCGTTCCGAGGCGATCAAGGCGATGAACAACACCATCCTCCATGCCCTGGGCGAGATCCTGCAGCGCGGGGTCGACGAGGGCGTGTTCCGCGCCGGCCTGGACGCTCTGGATGTGCACTTGCTGATCAGTTCGTTCTGCTTCTACCGCGTCTCCAACCGCCACACCTTCGGCGAGATCTTCCAGATCGACCTGCCCGACGAGGCGATCAAGCAGCGTCACCGCGAGATGATCTGCGAGTCGGTGCTGCGTTACTTGCAGGCCTGATCGCCTAGAGGGTTGAACCCCGTTGCCGGTCGATCAGACGGCACAGGGTTGCAACCGCATCCTGCATCGACTCCGCCCGGGTATTGCCAAAGCCCATCAACAAGCCAGGACGTGGCCGACCCTGGGCGCCAACGAAAAAACCTGACAGCGGCGCGACGCCGATTTTTCGGGCATGGGCGGCGGCAGCGATAGCCTGGTCGTCGAGCCCATAGGGCAGTTCGGCGAGCAGATGCAACCCGGTAGCGCTGCTGGCTACCGTCATACGCTCGCTGCCGGCGTCGTGAATGGCCGCCAGCAAGGCTGCGCGACGTTGTGCATAAACTGCCTGGCTACGCCGGATATGGCTACCGAGGTGGCCATTGCCGATGAACTCCGCCGCCGTCGCCTGGAGTGACAAAGGTACGCGGTGGCCGCTGCCATTGCGCACGTCGCGCAACAGGTCCACCACCGCCTCGGGGGCGACCAGGAACCCCAGGCGCAGACCCGGCGCCAGCAGCTTGCTCAAGGTCCCCACATAGATCACCCGCCCCTGATTGCCGTCCAGGGCCTTGAGCGCCGGTGTTGGCGCGCCGCCGTAGCGAAACTCGCTGTCGTAATCGTCTTCGAGGATGAAGGCATTGGCGTCGTGGGCCCATTGCAGTAAGGCCAGGCGTCGCGCCAGGCTCATGCCGACCCCCAGGGGATACTGGTGCGAAGGCGATACCAGCGCGAGCCTGGCGTCTGGCGCGAGCCGGCGGCCGGCCTGCACATCCAGCCCTTCTTTATCCACGGGAACGCCCACCGCCTGCACGCCAGCCAGCAACACGCTGCGGTAGGCCGCATCGTAGCCGGGGTTCTCGACCCAGACGCGATCCCTCTGGTCGGTGAGCGCCAGTGTCGCAATCGACACCGCCGCTTGGGCGCCGGGGGTAATCACGATGTGACGGGCCTGGCAGACCACTCCGCGTGCCGCGCCCAGGTAAGCCGCCAGGGCTTCGCGTAATGGCAGGAAACCCTGTGGGTCGCCGTAGGACAGGTCGGGAAGTGGCCGGCGTCGCCAGAACCGACCCTCCAGGCGCCCCCACAGGGCATAGGGAAAGGCGTCCAGCGCCGGCAGGCCCGGAGTCAGCGGCCAGGCGGCGGGGACCATGGACATCGAGTCGTTCCCCGTCAACGCCCGGGCCCGGGTGGAGCCGATGACGGCCTCTGTCCGGGCGGGCGGCGAGGCCGTTGGTTCGGCGATGCGGGCCATGACAAAGGTGCCCGAACCTGTCCGGGCCTCCAGGAATCCCTCGGCGATCAACTGCCCATAGGCCTCGGTCACGGTCATGCGGGACAGCCCCAGCTGGGCCGCCAACACACGTGAGGCTGGCAGGCGGATGCCGGCCTTGACGCTGCCATCGGCGATGCCTTTGCGCAGGAACAGCAGCAATTGCTCGCGCAAGGACAAGTGGCCGTCCTTGGCCAGTTGCAGACGGTTCCAGATGGGATAGGCGGTTTTACGGGTTTTCATCGGGGGGCCTGTGGGTCGTGGGACTGCGCGACAAGCTGGAAAAGTGGTCTGGGATATTGATGGAAAGTGGATATTTTATATAGACCATTGCCTGCCGATACTCCCTCGCCTCGCCAACACATCCAGAGGGGCCCACCGATGAAAACCGCCAGCATCAGAATCGCTGACCTGCTGCATCCGAGCGTTGCCGCGTTGATTTCGGTCATCGTCAATTACGGGGGCACCTTCATTCTGGTTTTCCAGGGAGCCAAGGCAGCGGGGCTGAGCCCCGAGCAGACCGCTTCGTGGATCTGGTCGATCTCGATCGGCGTCGGCCTGACCGGCGCCTGGCTGAGCTATCGCTACCGCGAGCCGATCATTACCGCCTGGTCGACCCCGGGCGCGGCCTTCCTGATTGCGGTACTGCCGAGCACGCCTTACCCGGAAATGATCGGCGCCTTCATGTTGTCGGCTGTCGGCTTCGTCGTGCTGGGGATATCGGGCTATTTCGAGCGGGTGGTGAAGCTGATCCCGCCGGGAATCGCAGCGGGTCTGCTGGCGGGCATTTTGCTGCGCTTCGGGATCGGCGCTTTCGACGGGGCCGGGGTCGATCCGCTGCTGGTGGGCGCGCTGCTGCTCAGCTATGTGCTGCTACGCCGCTTTACCGCGCGTTATGCGATTGTCGGGGTATTGCTGATCGGCATCGTGCTGTTGCTCGGGTTGGGGCAGGTCAGTTTCGCCAGCCTTGAACTCAAGCCGGCCCTTCCGGTGCTGACCTTGCCGGTGTTCTCGCTGAATGCGCTGCTGAGCGTGGCCCTGCCGTTGTTCCTGATCACCCTGACCGGCCAGTACATGCCCGGCATGCTGGTGCTGCGCAACGATGGGTTCAAGACCAGCGCCAATCCGATTCTCACGACGACGGGGCTGGGCTCCTTGTTGATGGCGCCGTTCGGTTCCCATGCATTCAATGTCGCTGCGATTACCGCCGCCATCTGTACGGGCAAGGAGGCGCATGAGGAGCCCGCCAAGCGTTATCTGGCCGGGCTCGCTTGTGGGGTGTTCTATCTGCTGGTGGGGATTTTCGGCAGCACCCTGGCGGCGCTGTTCGTGGTCCTGCCGGCGACCTTTATCACCACCCTGGCGGGCCTGGCCCTGTTGGGTGCGATCGGCGGCAGCCTCGCCACCGCGCTGGTCGAGCCGAGTGGCCGGGAAACCGCCTTGATCACCTTCCTGGCGACCGCTGCCAATATCACCTTGTTCGGTTTGGGCGGCGCGTTCTGGGGCTTGCTGGCGGGGTTGCTGGCGCACGGCGTGATGCACGGCCGGCTGCGGCCAGTCGGTCGTCAGGAACGTGCGTAGTCGCAAGGGGAGGAGTGCAACGAGGTGCCTGACCGTGCGGCAGGCATCGGTCGAGAGCGGAGCCGACCACAGCCCCGCCCTGAGCCGCTCATGCATTGTCAGCCATTCATGCTCTGGAAATGCGCGAGCATGCGCTGGGCATTTGGCGTTATGCCGCTGAACAGCTCGAACGCCTTCACCGCCTGAAACACCGCCATGTTGCCGCCGTCCAGGGTGCGGCAACCGAGGGCGCGGGCGTTGCGCAGCAGTTCGGTTTCCAGGGGAAAGTAGACGATCTCCGCGACCCACAACCCAGGGCGCAGCAACTCGACCGGCACCGGCATGCCCGGCAGCTTGGCCATGCCCATCGGCGTGGTGTTCACCAGGCCGTCGGCGGCGGCCAGGGTGGCGGGCAGGTCGACGCCGGCCTTGGCCCGGCCGGAGCCGAAATGCTGGTTGAGGTTGTCCGCCAGGCTCTGGGCGCGGGCGCTTTCCACATCGAAGATGCTCAGCTGCTGCACGCCTTCGCTGAGCAGCGCATGGGCCACCGCCGCCCCGGCGCCGCCGGCACCCATCTGCACCACACGCTCCAGGGCCACGCCCTGCAAGCCGCGGCGGAAACCTTCGGCAAAACCCAGGCAATCGGTGTTGTGGCCGACGCGCTTGCCGTCCTTGAGCACCACGGTGTTCACCGCGCCGATGCCGCGGGCTTCCGGCGACAGCTCATCGAGCAGCGGGATGATGCTCTGCTTGCAGGGAAAGGTGATGTTCAACCCGGTGAAGTTCATGCGCTCGGCAGCCAGCAGCAGGTCGGGCAGGGCGTTGCTGTCGAGTTGCAGCTGGTCCAGGTCGATCAGTCGGTACAGGTAGCGCACGCCCTGGGCGTCGCCTTCGTGTTCATGCAGTGCCGGGGTGCGCGAGGCCTGGATGCCGGCGCCGATCAGTCCGGCCAGTACTTTGTTCTGTTGGGTCATGCCTGGGCTCCTTGAAAACGCTGGCTGAAATGCGCCAGTGCCAGGCGATAGCCATGGCTGCCGAAGCCGCACATTACCGCCAGGGCGATGCCCGAGACAAAGGAGTGATGGCGAAACGGTTCGCGGGCGTGGACGTTCGACAGGTGCACTTCGATCACCGGCAGCTCGCTGGCCACCAGGGCATCGCGGATCGCCACCGAGGTGTGGGTCCAGGCCGCCGGGTTGATCAGGATCCCGGCGCAACGGCCACGGGCGCCGTGAATCCAGTCCAGCAGTTCGCCTTCGTGGTTGGTCTGGCGAAACTCCACGGTCAGGCCGAACTCCTCGGCGGCACGCCCGCACAGGGCGGAAATGTCGGCCAGGGTCTCGTGACCGTAAGTAGCGGGTTCGCGGGTGCCAAGCAGGTTCAGGTTCGGGCCGTTGAGCACCAGAACGATAGGGCGCATGAGGGGAATTCTCCGTTGTTATTGTGGGCGCGGCTTGAGCGGCCAGCGGCTGTCGCTAAATTGTACTAACTAGTTAATTTGGTCAATTGCGGCTGGATGGGGGACGGTGGGTCCTGTCATTAAGTGTTCGCTGATCGAACATATTCATGCCGCTGCCAGCAATAAAAGCCGGTACTGCAAGAAGGGCTTGCCACCTGGCCAGGGTTGCCGGAGCTTGCGGAACCGATCTCAATCACCCCAGGCGACGGTTCATCAATAAGAAAGGCGCAGGCGTTGGCATGCTAGGCAGTGGCCACAAAAAAGCCGTCGCAGGGACGGCTTTTTTGTGGTCCGCGACAGGCTATCAACGCCGGGTCAGCAAGACCCCGGATTCCATGTGGTGGGTCCACGGGAACTGGTCGAACATCGCACAGCGGGTGATGCGGTGGGTGTCGTGCAACTGGGCGATGTTGGCCGCCAGCGTCTCCGGGTTGCACGAGATGTACAGGATGTTGTCGAAGCGCCGGGTCAGCTCGCAGGTGTCCGGGTCCATGCCGGCGCGCGGCGGGTCGACGAATACGCTGCCGAATTCGTAGCTCTTCAGGTCCACGCCCTGCAGGCGGCGGAACGGACGCACTTCGTTCAGCGCCTCGGTCAGCTCTTCGGCGGACAGACGCACCAGGGTGACGTTCTCCACCGCGTTTTCGCCGAGGTTGCTCAGGGCCGCGTTGACCGAGGTCTTGCTGATCTCGGTGGCCAGCACCTTGCGCACCCGGGTGGCCAGGGGCAGGGTGAAGTTGCCGTTGCCGCAGTACAGCTCCAGCAGGTCGTCCGGGCGATCGCCCAGGGCGTCGTAGGCCCAGTTGAGCATCTTCTGGTTGACCGTGCCGTTGGGCTGGGTGAAGGCGCCTTCCGGTTGGCGGTAACTGAAGGTGCGCCCGCCGACTTCGAGTTTTTCCACCACGTAATCGTGGCCGATCACTTCGCGCTTGCCCTTGGAGCGGCCGATGACGCTGACGTTCAGCTCGGTCGCCAGCTTGTTCGCCGCGGCGTGCCAGTGTTCGTCCAGCGGGCGGTGATAACACAGGGTGATCATCGCGTCGCCGGCCAGGGTGGTGAGGAACTCGACCTGGAACAGCTTGTGGCTCAAGGCGCTGCTGGCTTGCCAGGCGGCCTTGAGTTGCGGCATCAGCTGATTGATGCGCTGGCTGGCGATCGGGAATTCCTCGATCAGGATCGGCGTGCGTTTGTCTTCCTGGGAAAACATCGCGTAATGACGCTCGCCGGCTTCGCGCCACAGGCGAAACTCCGCGCGCAGGCGAAAGTTCTGCAGCGGCGAGTCGAAGACCTGGGGCTCGGGGGCATCGAACGGCGCCAGCAGTTCACGCAGGCGCGCGACCTTGTCGGCGAGCTGGGTGGCGTAAGCCTGGGAATCGAAAGTCATGCGTTGAACCAACCCAACTTGATCACAAACAGTACCGACAGGATCACCAGCGGCGCGTTCAGCTCACGGGCGCGGCCCGACAGCAGTTTGATCGCGGTCCAGGCAATGAAGCCGAAGGCGATGCCGTTGGCGATGGAGTAGGTGAATGGCATGGCCAAGGCGGTGACCACCACCGGCGCGGCGACGGTGATGTCGTCCCAGTCTATTTCCGCCAGGCCCGAAGTCATCAGCACCGCGACGAACAGCAGCGCAGGCGCGGTGGCGAAGGCCGGGACGCTGGCCGCCAGTGGCGAGAAGAACAGTGCCAGGAGGAACAGGATCGCTACGACGATGGCGGTCAGGCCGGTGCGGCCACCGGCGCTGACGCCGGCTGCGGACTCGATGTAGCTGGTGGTGGTCGAGGTGCCCAGCAGGGAACCGGCCATGGCCGCGGTGCTGTCGGCGATCAGGGCCCGGCCCATTTTCGGCATGTGGCCGTCCTTGCCCATCAGGCCGGCGCGCTTGGCGACGCCGATCAGGGTGCCGGAGTTGTCGAACAGGTCGACGAACAGGAAGGCGAAGATCACGCTGACCAGGCCGATGTCCAGCGCGCCCTTGATGTCCAGTTGCAGGAAGGTCGGGGCCAGCGAAGGCGGCATCGAGGTCACGCCGCCAAACGGGGTGAAGCCCAGGGCGATGGAGACGATGGTCACCGACAGGATGCCGATCAGTACCGCGCCGCGGACCTTCAGGGCTTCCAGGGCGACGATCAGGGCGAAGCCCAGGGTCGCGAGGATCGGTGCCGGTTGCTTCAGATCACCGAGGCCGACCATGGTCGCCGGGTTGCCGACCACGATGCCGGCGTTGTGCAGGGCGATCAGCGCCAGGAACAGGCCGATACCGGCGGCGATCGCCGAGCGCAGCGGCAACGGGATGCTGTTGATGATCCATTCGCGGATCTTGAAGATCGACAGCAGGAAGAACAGCACCGCCGAAATGAACACCGCGCCCAGCGCCACTTGCCAGGTATGGCCCATGTGCAGGACCACGGTGTAGGTGAAGAAGGCGTTCAGGCCCATGCCCGGAGCCAGGGCGATCGGGTAGTTGGCGATCAGGCCCATCACGGTCGAGCCGATGGCGGCGGCCAGGCAGGTGGCGACGAACACCGCACCCTTGTCCATGCCGGTCTCGCCGAGGATGCTCGGGTTGACGAAGAGAATGTAGGCCATGGCCAGGAAGGTCGTGAGGCCCGCAAGAATCTCGGTCCGCACGTTGGTGTTGTGTGCCTTGAGTTGAAACAGCCTTTCCAGCATGTCTGCTCCCCGTGGCGCGCTGGGCGCCGTGAATGTATCGACCCAGACAGCAAAGCACAGACCATAAAAAAGCGTCCGGGGATTTTGTGCGGGTCGGAAAAAGCCGCGCATCATACCAGCAGCGTAAGGCTATGGCTGCGATCGTCGGCGATGTTTTGCCCGAGTGGCGACTGGGGCATACTGCGCCGACGTTTTGGGGGGACTTATGCACAGCATGATAAAAGCGATGACCTTGGCGGTAGTGGCCAGCAGCCTGTGGTTGGGGACAGCACCGGCCATGGCGCGTTCCGCACCGCCCTTGAGCCAGGTGGAAATCCTCAAGGTCGAGTCGTCGTCCTGCGGCCTGGAGGATGTGTCGGACGGGCGCGACAAGACCGCCTGCGATCACCAGGGGCCGAACATCAAGGTGTACGTGCTGGAAATCGGCTACGGCCGCCAGCCCCGAGTAGCTTTGGACGGCTTCGAGGTCAACGGCGCGCGCGCGGCGGTCTGCGAAGAAGGCTCGAGCCTGGTGCCGTGTGGCAACTCCGGGATCACCGTCGGCTACATCTATACCTTCGACCTGGCCGGCAAGCAGGAAGGCACCTTCACCTTCAGCAACACCTCGCTGAATGCGCCGGGCAACAGCATGAGCGCGCAGATCTACATCAAGTAACGGCAGCGTCCGAACGCGGAGGGCTTTAAAGCTGACTAAGCTTTAAAGACCCTACCGCGGACACAGCCCATGACCTTTAGAGCCCTGATTCCCCTCGCCGAGGGTGTCGACGACCTGCAAAGCGTGACCCTGATCGATGTGCTGCGCCGCGCTCAAGTCGAAGTGCTGGTGGCCAGTATCGAAGGGCGGCGCATGCTCACCTGCGCCCGCGGCACCCGGATGACCGCCGACGGCATGTTGGTGGATGTGCTGGCCCAGAACTTCGACCTGATCGTGCTGCCCGGTGGCGCCGTCGGCGCGCAGCACCTGGCGGCCCATCAACCGCTGATGCAATTGGTCAAGGACCAGGCCGCCGCCGGGCGCCTGTTCGCCGGCATTGCCGAAGCGCCGGCCCTGGCGTTGCAGAGTTACGGGGTGCTGCGCCAGCGGCGCATGACCTGCCTGCCCAGCGCCAGCCATCAGCTGTCGGGCTGCAACTTCGTCGACCAGCCGGTGGTGGTGGATGGCAACTGCATCACCGCGCAAGGCTCGGGGGCGGCCCTGAGTTTCGCCCTGACCCTGGTGGAGCAACTGTGCGGCAGGGGCCGGCGGACGGTGGTGGAGGGGGAGTTGCTGGTTTAGCGATCAGCAGACATGAGCGGCAATGGGCTCGATGCGCGGTAACAAGGCTTGTTCGGTCTGCCAGATATCGTAGTCCGCCTGTACCGCCAGCCAGACCTTGGCTTTACCTATTCCGGCGCGTTCCAGCCTTACCGCCAGTTCCGGCCGGATCGGCGCGTGGCCGTTCAGCACCTTGGAGAGATGGGGGCGGGCATAGCCAAGATGCCTGGCCAGTTCCGTCACGCTGATTCCCAACTCGGGCAATACGTCCACACGCAGTGTTTCACCGGGATGTGGCGGGTTGTGCATGGGCATGATCCTGCCTCCTGTTCAGTGGTAATCCAGATAGTCGACCAGCTCGATATCCGAACCCGTAAAACGAAAAATCACTCGCCAATTGCCCGATACGGTCAGTGACCAGTATTCGCGACGCTCGCCCTTGAGCGGATGCAACCGCCATCCCGGGAGGTCGAGGTCGTCAGGCTCTGTCGCGTGATCCATGAAAGGCAGCATGCGCGCCAGGCGCCTCGCATGATCGGCTCGGATCCCTCGAGTCGATCCCGTTTCATAGAAGGCCTTGAGGCCTTTGTGCTGAAAGGACTTGATCATGCGGCGAGTGTAAGGCGATACCTTACACTCTTCCCATCGGATATGTATTGCAGCGCGTGAATCGGACGATCAACGGCGACGTCCTGTGAGCTTCCTGCCTGTCTCGAATCAGGCCTTGGCTTCTTCTTCCGCCGGCGCATGCATGCGATCGCGATGGGCCAGGGTCGGGAACAGTTTTATCCACACCCCGGTCACCAGCAGGGTGCCGACTCCGCCGAGGACCACCGCCGGCACGGTGCCGAACCAGTGGGCGGTGAGCCCGGACTCGAACTCGCCGAGCTGGTTGGAGGCGCCGATGAACAGGCCGTTCACGGCGCTGACCCGGCCACGCATTTCGTCCGGGGTTTCCAGCTGTACGAAGGAGGCGCGGATCACCATGCTGATCATGTCCGCCGCGCCCAGCACCACCAGCACCGCAAGCGAGAACCAGAACGAGGTCGACAGGCCGAAGGCGATGGTGGCAACGCCGAACACACCGACCGCGGTGAACATCACTCGCCCGACATGGCGGTCGACGGCAAAGCGCGCCAGCCACAGCGACATCAGCAAGGCCCCCACCGCCGGCGCCGAGCGCAGCAGGCCCAGGCCCCAGGCGCCGGTGAGCAGGATGTCCTTGGCGAACACCGGCAGCAGCGCGGTGGCGCCGCCCAGCAGCACGGCGAACAGGTCCAGGGAAATCGCCCCGAGGATATCCGGGCGGCTGCGAATGAAGCGCACCCCGGCGAGCAACGAATCCAGGGTGGCCTTGCCCTTGTTCAGCGGCGTCTGCCGCGCGGGCAGGTTGAGCATCAGGCAGCAGGCGATCACATACAGCAGCACGGTCGGGCCATAGACCCACACGCTGCCAAAGGCGTAGAGCAGCCCGCCGAGGGCCGGCGCGACGATGGTCGCCGATTGCTGGGCGGACTGCGCGGCGGCCACGGCGCGGGGGAACAGCGCGCTGGGCACGATGCTCGGCAGCAGCGCCTGGGTGGTCGGCATCTCGAAGGAACGGGCGGCGCCGAGCAGGAAGGCGAGGATGAAGATCATCTCGCGGGTGACATGGTGGGTGGCGCTGCCGATGGCCAGGGACAGGGCGATCAGCGCCTGTAGCGACTGGCAGATGGCCGCCACCTTGCGCCGGTCATAGCGGTCGGCCACATGCCCGGTGTGCAGCATGAACAGCACCCGCGGCGCGAACTCCACCAGCCCGACCAGGCCCAGGTCGAGCACGTTGCCGGTCAGTTGGTAGAGGTTCCAGCCAATGGCCACGGTGAGCATCTGGAAGCCGCTGGCGGTGAAGATCCGCGCCAGCCAGAAGGCAATGAACGGACGGTGATGGCGAAGCAGCAGAGGGTCTTGGCTGGGCATCTGAAAGGCAGGTCTGGGCGTGGAGTAGGGCGAGGTTATCACCAAGATGTAACCAATAGTTGCAGAATCGTTAGCCCCGCATCTATCCCGTTTATTCGAAATAGCCCAATCCCTGTAGCCGCTGCCGCAGGCTGCGATAAGGGCCGAAGGACCTTCTACGGCGCAGAAATCGCCACGACCGCTCCGGCCGATCGCAGCCGGCGACAGTTGCTACAGGGAGAGCAAAACTTCGGAGAAACCCCGTTCTTGACGTGGTGAGGCAACCTGTCACGCGACAAAAGACCACACAAACCAACGGCGAAAATAGGACTACTCTTTCAGCGTTGATTGATCCAGATCAAAACCTTTTCCAAGGTTAGGTCTGGCGGCCAGATGGCCAGACTCCCTGCGTTGCGATGGGTTTAAAAAGAACGAATTCGAATTCGCCACACTCCAGATCCGTGGGGGCAGTGGGTGCAGGCCTCCAGCCGGCAGCCGGTATTACCTGACAGAGGAAAGCTTATGTTCGGTTTGGAGGCACTAGATCTCGCCCGAATTCAGTTCGCGTTCACCATCTCGTTCCACATCCTGTTCCCCGCCATCACCATTGGTCTGGCGAGCTACCTGGCGGTGCTCGAAGGTTTGTGGCTCAAGACCCGCGACGATACCTACCGTGACCTGTACCACTTCTGGTCGAAGATCTTCGCCGTCAACTTCGGCATGGGGGTGGTCTCGGGCCTGGTCATGGCCTACCAGTTCGGCACCAACTGGAGCCGCTTCTCCGACTTTGCCGGTTCCGTTACCGGGCCGCTGCTGACCTATGAAGTGCTCACGGCCTTCTTCCTCGAAGCCGGCTTCCTCGGCGTGATGCTGTTCGGCTGGAACCGGGTCGGGCGCAAGCTGCACTTCTTCGCCACCGTGATGGTGGCCATCGGTACGCTGATCTCGACCTTCTGGATTCTCTCGTCCAACAGCTGGATGCAGACCCCGCAAGGCTACGAAATCATCGACGGCCGAGTGATTCCGGTGGACTGGCTGGCGGTGGTGTTCAACCCGTCGTTCCCGTACCGCCTGGCGCACATGGCCACGGCCGCTTTTGTCGCCACTGCGTTTTTCGTCGGTTCGTCCGCCGCCTGGCACCTGCTGCGTGGCCGCGATAACCCGGCAATCCGCCGCATGCTGTCGATGGCGATGTGGATGGCCCTGATCGTCGCGCCGATCCAGGCCGTGATCGGCGACTTCCACGGCCTCAACACCCTCAAGCACCAGCCGGCGAAAATCGCTGCGATCGAAGGGCACTGGGAAAACGTCGGTAACGAGCCGACCCCGCTGATCCTGTTCGGCTGGCCGGACATGAAGGAAGAAAAGACCAAGTTCGCCGTCGAGATCCCGTATCTGGGCAGCATCATCCTCACTCACTCGCTGGACAAACAGGTGCCGGCGCTCAAGGAATTCCCGCCGGAAGACCGGCCGAATTCGACCATTGTGTTCTGGTCGTTCCGGATCATGGTCGGCCTGGGCATGCTGATGATCCTCACCGGCCTGTGGAGCCTGTGGCTGCGCAAGCGTGACCGCATCTACCAGAACCGCGCGTTCCTGTACCTGGCGTTGTGGATGGGCCCATCCGGCCTGATCGCGATCCTCGCCGGCTGGTTCACCACCGAGATCGGCCGTCAGCCGTGGGTGGTCTATGGGCTGATGCGTACTGCGGACGCTTCGTCCGGGCACAGCCTGATGCAGATGAGCATCACCCTGGCGCTGTTTGTCGTGGTGTATTTCTCGCTGTTCGGGGTCGGTATCGGCTACATGATGCGCCTGGTGCGCAAGGGGCCGAAGACCAACGAAGGCGCGGAAGTCAGCCACGGTGGTCCTGGCCAGAAACGCACACCGGCCCGTCCGCTGTCGGCCGCCGACGACGATGCCGAAGACAACGGCACCAGCCTGAACAAGGGGAATTGAGTCATGGGTATTGATCTTCCGCTGATCTGGGCCGTGATCATCATCTTCGGCATCATGATGTACGTGGTCATGGACGGGTTCGACCTGGGCATCGGGATTCTCTTCCCGTTCGTCAAGGACTCCCGCGACCGTGACGTGATGATGAACACCGTCGCCCCGGTCTGGGACGGTAACGAAACCTGGCTGGTCCTGGGCGGTGCCGCGTTGTTCGGCGCCTTCCCGCTGGCCTATTCGGTGGTGCTCTCGGCGCTGTACATGCCGCTGATCCTGATGCTCATCGGCCTGATCTTCCGCGGCGTGGCCTTCGAGTTCCGCTTCAAGGCCAAGGAAGCCAAGCGCCACATCTGGGACAAGGCGTTCATCGGCGGTTCGCTGGCGGCGACTTTCTTCCAGGGCCTGGCGCTGGGTGCCTTCATCGATGGCCTGCCGGTGGTCGACCGCCAGTACGCCGGCGGTTCGCTGGACTGGTTCACGCCGTTCACCCTGTTCTGCGGCGTCGCGCTGGTAGTGGCCTATGCCTTGCTCGGTTGCACCTGGCTGATCATGAAGACCGAAGGCAAGCTGCAGGAGCAGATGCATGACCTGGCGCGGCCGTTGGCCTTCGTGCTGCTGGCGGTGATCGGTGTCGTCAGTATCTGGACGCCGCTGGCCCACCCGGAAATCGCTTCGCGCTGGTTCACCCTGCCGAACCTGTTCTGGTTCCTGCCGGTGCCGATCCTGGTGCTGGTGACCATGTACGGCCTGCTGCGCGCCGTGGCCCGCAATGCCCACTACACGCCGTTCCTGCTGACCCTGGTGCTGATCTTCCTCGGCTACAGCGGCCTGGGCATCAGCCTGTGGCCGAACATCGTGCCGCCGTCGATCTCGATCTGGGACGCCGCCGCGCCGCCGCAAAGCCAGGGCTTCATGCTGGTGGGCACGCTGTTCATCATCCCGTTCATCCTGGGTTACACCTTCTGGAGCTACTACGTGTTCCGCGGCAAGGTCACCCACGAAGACGGCTACCACTAGTCAATGCGCCGCTCCCTGTGCGGGAGCGGACGTGCTCGCGATGGCGCCCGAGCGACGCCATCGTCTCCATTCCGAGAGGAGTATTCGATGATGGCTGGCAAACCCACGTTGCAGGAAATCGAAGAAGCCGAGAAGAAACCGCTCTGGCAGCGCCTGGGCTGGCTCGCCGGGATCTGGGTCGGCAGCGTGCTGGCGCTGTTTATCGTCGCCAGCCTGATGCGCATGTTCATGAACGCCGCGGGCCTGACCACGCACTGATTTTCACCACCGCTCATCCCATCCCGTTGCCTTGCGGCACGGTTTTATAACCCTCCTCTGGAGGGTTTTTTTTGGCCTGGGGTTTTATGAGAAAGGGGGGCTGGCGATGGCCGTGCAGTCGACCGCGAATGGGTCGGCTGCCGGGGGGATTATTTGCGCGCCTTGAGGATCACGAACTTGGGCGTGGCGGCCACTTGCTCGACGCCGCGGAACAGCCGCGCCAGCTTGCTGTGATAGCCCAGGTGACGGTTGCCGACGATGTACAGCGCGCCGCCCACCACCAAGGCTTCGCGGGCCTGCTGGAACATGCGCCAGGCGAGGAAGTCGCCGACCACCTGCTGCTGGTGGAAGGGCGGGTTGCACAGCACCACGTCCAGCGACTGCGGCTCCTGGCCGGCCAGGCCGTCGCCGGCGCGCACGGTCACTTCGCGCTCGCCCAGGGTTGCGCGCCAGTTCTCCAGGGCCGATTGCACGGCCATGAAGGACTCGTCCACCAGGGTGTAGTGGGCATCGGGGTTGTGCAGGGCGCTGGCGATGGCCAGCACACCGTTGCCGCAACCCAGGTCCGCGACCCGGGCCTTGCCGAGGTTTTTCGGCAGGTGCGGGAGGAAGGCGCGGGTGCCGATATCCAGGCCTTCGCGGCAGAACACATTGGCGTGGTTGAGCAGCTCGATGGCGGGCTCGTCGAGCTTGTAGCGGGTCGGGTAGGGTGAAACCGCCGGGGTTTTCGCCTCCGGCGTGGCGATCAGCAAACGGGCTTTTTTCACCGCCAGCGAGGCCTGTACCGGGCCGATATAGCGCTCCAGCAGATCGCCGGCGGCCCGTGGCAGGTGCTTGACCATCGCCGCCGCCACCACCTGGGCGCCCGGCGCCAGTTGGCCTTGCAGGCGGATCAACTGTTCTTCCAGCAGGGCCAGGGTCTTGGGCACGCGGATCAGAACGCGGTCGAACGGCCCGGTCAACGGCTCGCTGGCCGGCACCACTGTGACGGCGTCGAATGGCTGGCCATTGCGCACCAGGTTTTTCTCCAGCGCCAGCGCGCCGAGAAACGAGTCGCCGCTGCTGCGCACCTGCACCCGTCCGACCAGGCTTGCCGCCAGCGCGCCGAAGCTGTCGTTGAGGACCAGCACCCGGGTATCCGTCGTCGGCTGCTGTTCGGCCAGGTGATTGAGCAGGTACTCGTCCGCCGCGTCGAAAGCTTGCAGGGGCTCGTTCTGTTGTTCGGGCTGGCGGATCAGGTCGAGCTGGGCGAAGGGGCTTTCGAGCAGGGGCATGGGACGGACTCTTGGTAATCGGTGAATGTCCTGCCGGCGGGAGGGGCGCGATGCGGGCTGGACCGTTCGGGCAGGTGGCGCGCAGGCCGCGTGGCAGCTGCCCGAAGAGGGGGCCAATGGTACTTTTTTTTGCGCTCGATTGCCCGCGCTCTATGCCATTACAAACCACCGGTGTTTCTGTCGCGCGCTTTGCGGGACACTAAGGGCATTCGCTTATTGGAGCCTGCCATGACTGCCAGTGCAGAAAAATACACGCGCCAGACCTTGCTCGACGTCCAGCCCCTGACTCCCAGCCTGTTTACCCTGCGCACCACGCGGGACGCGGGTTTTCGCTTTCGCGCCGGGCAATTCGCCCGCCTGGGGGTAACCAAGGCCGACGGCAGCACGGTGTGGCGGGCGTACTCCATGGTGTCTTCGCCTTTTGATGAGTTTCTCGAGTTCTTCTCCATCGTCGTGCCCGACGGCGAGTTCACCAGTGAGCTGAGCCGGCTGGGGGAGGGCGATACCCTGATGGTGGACCGGCAGGCGTTCGGTTATCTGACCCTCGACCGTTTCGTCGATGGCCGCGACCTCTGGCTGCTGTCCACCGGCACCGGGATCGCGCCTTTTGTTTCGATCCTCCAGGACTTCGAAGTCTGGGAGAAATTCGAGCGGATCATCCTGGTCTACAGCGTGCGCGAGGCCAAGGAGCTGGCTTATCAGCAATTGCTGGCCGAGCTGAAGCAGCGCGATTATCTGGCGGAAGTTGCCCACAAGCTGCAAGTCATCACCACGGTAACCCGGGAACAGCATCCGGGCAGCCTCAATGGGCGGATCACCCATTTGATCGAGAGCGGTGAGCTGGAGCGCGTCGCCGGTGTGCCGCTGAGCGCCGAGCACTCGCGAGTGATGCTCTGCGGCAACCCGCAGATGATCGACGACACCCGCGCCCTGCTTAAACAGCGCGACATGCACCTGAGCCTGACCCGGCGGCCCGGGCAGGTGGCGGTGGAAAACTACTGGTAAAAAAATGGCGCCGCCTGACTTGCAGGGGGCGCCGTTTTGTTGCGGCACAAGCCTCAGGGCTTGTTGTTCTGCGCCTTGAGCAGGTCGCGGATCTCGCCCAGCAGCGTTTCTTCCTTGGTAGGAGCGGCCGGTGCCACGGCTTCTTCACGCTTCAGGCGGTTGATCACTTTCACGCCCATGAAGATGGCGAAGGCAACGATGATGAAGTCGATCAGGCTCTGGATGAACTTGCCGTAGGCCAGCACCACGGCCGGTGTCTCGCCGACGGCGTCCTTGAGCGTGATCGCCAGATCACTGAAGTCCACCCCACCGATCAGTAAGCCGATTGGCGGCATCACCACATCGCCAACAAACGACGAGACGATCTTGCCGAATGCGGCGCCGATGATAATACCGACGGCCATGTCGACCACATTACCTTTGACCGCGAAGGCCTTGAACTCACTTAGCACGCCCATAGGTTATTCCTTGTTACAGATGAGGTTGGTGAACGCAGTGTAATTCAGCAAAAGGCATCTTGCTTGCAACAACTGCTTACAGCGTTCGGAGTTATCGACCGGGTTAACGGCAAATAGTTTACAAAGTGCCATCAATCGCGCGCGAAATACTCGCGCTTGCTCTTTCATACCAGAATATTTTTTCAATCAGACTGTTGCGACCTTTCTATTTAGATTTCGACTCTTTGGTCACTAGCCTCTGACAGGCGCACCTGGATGCGTTTGATTAAAACCAGAGGAATAAAACATGACCATGATCATTGGCCTTGGGAGTTTTTCCCAACGACGCATAGTGGGCGTACTCGCCGCCAGTATGCTTTCTCTTTCCGTACAGGCCGCTACTTTGACCCGGGATAACGGGGCCGCGGTGGGCGATAACCAGAACTCGCAGACCGCGGGCGCTACCGGGCCGGTATTGCTGCAGGATGTGCAGTTGATCCAGAAGCTCCAGCGTTTCGATCGCGAGCGCATTCCAGAGCGGGTGGTGCATGCCCGTGGCACCGGTGCCCATGGTTCCTTCACCGTGACCGACAGCCTGAGCGACCTGACCAAGGCCAAGGTATTCGCCGCCGGACAGGTCACGCCGGTATTCGTGCGTTTTTCTGCGGTAGTGCACGGCAATCATTCGCCGGAAACCCTGCGTGACCCGCGCGGTTTTGCCACCAAGTTCTATACCGCCGACGGCAACTGGGATCTGGTCGGCAACAACTTCCCGACTTTCTTTATTCGCGACGCAATCAAATTCCCGGACATGGTTCATGCGTTCAAACCTGATCCACGGACCAACCTGGATGACGATTCCCGGCGCTTCGATTTCTTCTCCCATGTTCCGGAAGCCACCCGGACCCTGACCGAGCTGTATTCCAATTCCGGTACTCCGGCCAGTTACCGGGAAATGGACGGTAATGGCGTGCACGCCTACAAGTTGATCAATGCCAAGGGCGAAGTGCATTACGTGAAGTTTCACTGGAAGAGTTTGCAGGGCATCAACAACCTCGATCCCAAACAAGTGGTCGAGGTGCAGGGGCGTGATTACAGCCATATGACCAATGACCTGGTCACGCATATCAACAAGGGCGATTTCCCGAAATGGGACCTGTATGTCCAGGTCCTGAAGCCGGAAGACCTGGCCAAGTTCGATTTCGACCCGCTGGATGCCACCAAGATCTGGCCGGGCGTGCCTGAGCGCAAGGTCGGGCAGATGGTGCTCAACCGCAACCCGGCCAACGTGTTCCAGGAAACCGAACAGGTGGCCATGGCCCCGGCCAACCTGGTGCCGGGCATCGAGCCGTCGGAAGACCGCCTGCTGCAAGGCCGGGTGTTCTCCTATGCCGATACCCAGCTGTACCGCCTGGGCGCCAACGCCCTGCAATTGCCGATCAACGCGCCGAAAGTCGCGGTGAACAACGGCAACCAGGATGGCGCGATGAACAGTGGCAGCACCAGCACCGGTGTGAATTACCAGCCGAGCCGCCTGATGCCGCGCGAAGAGCCGCAAAGCGCGCGTTACAGCCAGCTGGCGCTGAGTGGCAGCACCCAGCAGGCGAAGATCCAGCGCGAGCAGAACTTCAAGCAGGCCGGCGATCTGTATCGCTCGTTGAGCCAGAAAGAGCGCCAGGACCTGATCGAGAACTTCGGCGGTTCCCTGGCGACCACCGATGACGAGAGCAAGCACATCATGCTGTCGTTCCTCTACAAGGCCGATCCCGAGTACGGCACTGGCGTGACCAAGGTGGCCAAGGGCGACCTGGCCCGGGTCAAGGCCCTGGCCGCCAAGCTGTCGGATTAACCTCAACCAGCGTCACGCCCCGGCGTGACGCTTCCTTTTTGTAGGAGCGAGGCTTGCCCGCGATGGGCCGCGCAGCGGCCCCAATACCGGTGACTGCGTTCTCCCTGACGAACGTATTTACCCGGGCCGAAGTCATCGCGGGCAAGCCTCGCTCCTACAGGTTTTTGCAAGGCAAGGGAGTCGCACCATGCGCTTGTTCATTTCGCTGCTGCTGGCCGCCTGCTCGCTGGGCGCTTATGCGCAGCAACCGGTGCCCACGGACCCGGCGGCGGTCAAGGCCCAGTTACAGAATTACTACTTCGATGCGGCCCGTCGTGGCGACGTCGAGATGCTCAATACCTTTATCGAGGCCGGTTATTCCCTCGATACCCAGGACGAGAAGGGCTACACCGCCCTGATCCTTGCGGCGTATCACGGCCAGGGGCCGGCGGTGGAGCGTTTGCTGGCCGCCGGTGCCGATGCCTGCGCCCAGGATAAAAGAGGCAACACGGCGCTGATGGGCGCCATTTTCAAGGGCGAAGTGAAGATCGCCCGGCGCCTGCTGGCCACCGACTGCAACCCTGACCAGCGCAACGGCGCTGGCCAGACCGCGGCCATGTACGCCGGGCTGTTCAAGCGGGTGGAGCTGCTCGATGCCCTGGCGACCAAGGGCGCCGACCTGAATGCCGAAGATCCGCTGGGCAACAGCGCCGCGCGTCTGGCCGACGGTGAAATCCACACGGCCGCGCCGCGCTGATCCGCTCCAGCTGAGCTATCATCGCGGTTTTTGCCGGGGGATCAGATGGCCAAGGCCAAGCGCATGTACGGCTGCACCGAGTGCGGCGCAACCTTTTCCAAATGGGCCGGCCAGTGCGGCGAATGCGGAGCCTGGAACACCCTGACCGAAACCATGGTGGAAAGCGGTGGCGCCGCGGCCCCCAGCGGTCGCACCGGCTGGGCCGGGCAGCAGGCGCAGATCAAGACCCTGGCCGAGGTCAGCGTCGAAGAGATTCCACGCTTTTCCACGGCTTCCGGCGAACTGGACCGGGTGCTCGGCGGCGGTCTGGTCGACGGTTCGGTGGTGCTGATTGGCGGCGACCCGGGGATCGGCAAGTCGACCATTCTGTTACAGACCTTGTGCAACATCGCCACCCGCATGCCGGCGCTCTACGTTACCGGCGAGGAATCGCAGCAACAGGTGGCGATGCGTGCCCGGCGCCTGGGCCTGCCCCAGGACCAGCTACGGGTGATGACCGAAACCTGTATCGAAACCATCATCGCCACGGCCCGGCAGGAGAAGCCCAAGGTCATGGTGATCGACTCGATCCAGACCATCTTCACCGAGCAACTGCAATCGGCCCCCGGCGGGGTTTCCCAGGTGCGCGAAAGCGCGGCGCTGCTGGTGCGCTACGCCAAGCAGAGCGGCACGGCGATCTTCCTGGTGGGCCACGTGACCAAGGAGGGCGCGCTGGCCGGGCCGCGGGTCCTCGAGCACATGGTCGACACCGTGCTGTATTTCGAAGGTGAGTCCGACGGCCGCCTGCGCTTGCTGCGGGCGGTGAAGAACCGCTTCGGCGCGGTCAACGAGCTGGGCGTGTTCGGCATGACCGATCGCGGCTTGAAAGAGGTTTCCAACCCTTCAGCGATCTTTCTCACCCGTGCCCAGGAAGAAGTCCCGGGCAGCGTGGTCATGGCCACCTGGGAAGGCACCCGGCCGATGCTGGTGGAAGTCCAGGCGCTGGTGGATGACAGCCACCTGGCCAATCCGCGGCGGGTCACCCTGGGCCTGGACCAGAACCGCCTGGCGATGCTGCTGGCGGTGCTGCACCGCCACGGCGGCATTCCGACCCACGATCAGGACGTGTTCCTCAACGTGGTCGGCGGGGTCAAGGTGCTGGAAACCGCGTCCGACCTGGCGTTGATGGCGGCGGTGATGTCCAGCCTGCGCAACCGGCCCTTGCCCCACGATCTGCTGGTGTTCGGCGAAGTCGGCCTGTCCGGCGAAGTACGCCCGGTGCCGAGCGGCCAGGAGCGCCTCAAGGAGGCGGCCAAGCACGGTTTCAAACGGGCCATCGTGCCCAAGGGCAATGCCCCGAAAGAGCCGCCACAGGGCTTGCGGATCATTGCGGTAACCCGTCTGGAGCAGGCGCTGGATGCGCTGTTCGAATGACCCCTTGTGCCACTGAAAGGAAGCAGTTCATGCGGATGACAGCAGCGGGCCTGGGTGCCCTCGGTTTTGCGTTGTTGTGGGGTAGCGGCCTGGCTGTAGCCAGCCAGGAGGATGCACCGCGCGGCTATCGGATCGCTCAGGAATTGCTGGTCGGCGACGGCACGGTGCTCGAGGTGCTGGAAGACCGGCGTATCACCGCGCAACTGCACGCGCAGAGCTGGGGCAGCGGCCTGGACGAGGAAACCTTCGACGAGTCGACGGACAGCGAGCACCAGCCACAGCTGGAGGCCCGGGTGCGCCTGGTGTCGGAGGTCGGCGAGGTGCTTGCCGAGCAGTCCCTGGGCTACCCGCTGGCGAAGGTGGAAAAGGCGCCGCTCAGCGGCCTGCCATACCCGGCGTTTTTCCTCACCGTCGATCAGACGGCGCCGATGGGCAGCTACAGCGGTCCGGCCACGCAGCTCCTGGTGCCGACACAAAGCCGGCTGGAGCCGGTTCGGTATCGGGACGAAAGCGGGGAGCAGCGCCCGCTGGGGTTGGCCCAGACCGGCAAGGCGGCCTGGCAGATCCTTCCATCGGCAGCGGGCGCTACCGAGGCGATTGCCCAGGTGTCTTCGGCGCCTGCCAGCGAGGGTGACGATTTTGTGACCACGTACCGGACTTATCGCTGGGTGGACGGGCAGTGGGTCGCCGCCAGTCGGCAACAGCCCGGTTATTGGGATATGGAAAGCGAATTCCCCGCGCCCTCGGCATTTCCTTGAGCGTCTGACGGGAAGAGGCGGGCGCTCAAACCTCCAGCAGCGCCCCCAGCTCACGCTCCAGCTCCTGCGGATCGGCGAGGTTCAGTTCGATCAGCCGGCGCAGGTGCTCGATCGATTCCAGGTCTATATGCAGGCAAACAAAGCCCAGCTGGCCGTGATCGTCGTGCGCCAGTTGCACGTCCATGCGCACTTCGGCGTCATCGCTCAAATGGATATCGGCTTCGAACGGCTGGCTTTCGTCCCCCAGCCAGGGATCGGGACGCTGGATCAGCATGCCCCTGAGCGAGAGATCGACCAGTTGCACGGACCAGCGATAAGGGCCCTGGCTCAGTTCGGTGCGGGCATCGAAGGCGATGCGTTTGAAACGGCGACGATCGGCATGGTGTTCGCTCATGAGCAGCCCCTCTGCGTGGTGAAATGACTATAGACCAGACCCGGGTGCGCTCCCACCGCTACAGCCAGCGGCGCACCTTGCGGCAATAGTCACGGTAGCGGTCGCCGAACAACTCCAGCAGATGGTTCTCGTCCGGCCGGATCACCGTCCGGTTCATCAGGTAAATCAGCAGCGGCAACAGCAGCCACGGCCACAGGCTGCCGAGCAGCAGGGCAATGGCGCAGTAACCCAGGGTGTCGCCGAGATTGATGGGGTTGCGCGAGATCGCGAATGGGCCGTCGCACAGCAGGCGCTGGGGTTCGCCGCGATTGCTGGTGGTGGTGTGCCGTTGCCTGAGACGCCACATCGCCCAGAACGACAGGCCCTGGCCGCCGATGATCAGCAGCAGGGCCAGGGTGCGCAGCCAGCCGTTGACCGGGACCGGCAAGGGCACAGCGTCGGCAAGCAACAGCGCTGCTATCAGGAACAGCAGATACAGCAGCGGCGGTGACAGCGGCGGTCCATCGGGCGGAGCGGGCATGGGCACTCCAGACGGCGAGTCGTTAAAGGTGCGACCGCTTTTTCGCCCGGGTGGTTCAGTGCTTCCAGAAGCGGTTGCACCGAGGCGGTGCAAAACCTAAGAAAAAACTCAAAAGGGCGCTCTAGACCAACGTGGGGGGTGGCCTTTGGGGCCAGTAGCGCTAAACTCCGGATGGCTGTCTTTCTTGTCCACCCTGGCTGGAATAATAAAATGAAAAATAATAATAGCCCGCTACGCCACTTACCCTGGCTGGTGCTGGCAATCGTAGGAGCGTGCGCCCTCGGCGTAGTTGCATTGCGCCGCGGCGAGGCGATCAACGCCTTGTGGATCGTGGTCGCTGCCGTGGCCATCTATCTGGTCGCATACCGTTACTACAGCCTGTTCATCGCTAACAACGTGATGCAGCTCGATGCGCGCCGGGCCACCCCCGCCGTGCTCAACAACGACGGTCTGGACTATGTTCCGACCAACAAACACATTCTCTTCGGTCACCACTTCGCGGCCATCGCCGGCGCGGGCCCGCTGGTGGGTCCGGTACTGGCGGCGCAGATGGGCTATCTGCCCGGAACGCTCTGGCTGATTGCCGGGGTGGTGCTGGCGGGGGCGGTGCAGGACTTCATGGTCCTGTTCATGTCCACCCGGCGCAACGGCCGTTCCCTGGGCGACATGGTCCGTGAGGAAATGGGCCGGATCCCGGGGACCATTGCGCTGTTCGGCTGCTTCCTGATCATGATCATCATCCTCGCGGTGCTGGCGCTGATCGTGGTCAAGGCCCTGGCCGAAAGCCCGTGGGGCATCTTCACGGTGATGGCGACCATCCCGATCGCGATGTTCATGGGCGTCTACATGCGCTACATCCGCCCGGGCCGCATCGGTGAAATCTCCGTCATCGGCGTGCTCCTGCTGCTGGGCTCGATCTGGCTGGGGGGCCAGATCGCCGCGGATCCTGTGTGGTCCAAGGCCTTCACCTTCACCGGCGTACAGATCACCTGGATGCTCATCGGCTACGGTTTCGTCGCCGCGGTGCTGCCGGTATGGCTGATCCTGGCGCCGCGAGACTACCTGTCGACCTTCCTCAAGATCGGTACCATCATCGCCCTGGCGATCGGCATCCTGATCACCATGCCCGAGCTGAAAATGCCGGCGCTGACCCAGTTCACCGACGGCACCGGCCCGGTCTGGAAAGGCGGCCTGTTCCCGTTCCTGTTCATCACCATCGCCTGTGGCGCGGTGTCCGGCTTCCACGCGCTGATCTCTTCCGGGACCACGCCGAAGCTGCTGGATAACGAAACCAACGCCCGTTACATCGGTTATGGCGGCATGCTGATGGAGTCCTTCGTGGCCATCATGGCGATGGTCGCCGCTTCGGTGATCGAGCCTGGCGTGTACTTCGCCATGAACAGCCCGGCGGCCATCGTCGGCGGTGACGTGGTAACCGTGGCGCAGACGGTCAGCAGCTGGGGCTTCGCCATTACTCCGGACGCCCTGCAAGCAGTGGCCAAGGACATCGGTGAAACCACCATCCTGGCCCGTGCCGGCGGTGCGCCGACCCTGGCGGTCGGTATCGCACAGATCCTGCACACGGTGCTGCCGGGCGAGAACACCATGGCGTTCTGGTACCACTTCGCGATCTTGTTCGAAGCGCTGTTCATCCTGACCGCGGTGGACGCCGGTACCCGTGCCGGGCGTTTCATGCTGCAGGACCTGCTGGGTTCCTTCGTGCCAGCCCTGAAACGCACCGAGTCCTGGACCGCCAACCTGATCGCCACCGCCGGCTGCGTGGCCCTTTGGGGTTACTTGCTGTACCAGGGTGTGATCGATCCGCTGGGTGGCATCAACACCCTGTGGCCGCTGTTCGGCATCTCCAACCAGATGCTGGCGGGTATCGCGCTGATGCTCGGCACCGTGGTGCTGATCAAGATGAAGCGTCAACGCTACATCTGGGTGACCTTGCTGCCAGCTGCCTGGCTGCTGATCTGCACCACCACCGCGGGCCTCATCAAGCTGTTCGACGCCAACCCGGCAGTCGGTTTCCTGGCCCTGGCCAAGAAGTACAGCGATGCCCTGGCCAATGGTCAGATCCTCGCTCCGGCCAAGGACATCACGCAGATGCAGCATGTGATCTTCAACGCCTACACCAACGCCACGCTGACGGTGCTGTTCCTGCTGGTGGTATTCAGCATCCTGTTCTACGCCCTCAAGGTGGGTATCTCCGCCTGGGGTAAAAAAGAACGCACGGATAAAGAATCGCCATTCCATGCACTGCCGGATGCGTAATCGAGGATTGCAATCGTGTTCAGTGACCTGAGTCGCCTCGGTAAATACCTCGGTCAGGCCGCGCGCCTGATGGTCGGCATGCCCGACTACGACAACTACGTCGAGCATATGCAGACCAAGCACCCGGACAAGCCGGTGATGTCGTACGAGGCGTTCTTCCGGGAACGCCAGGAAGCGCGGTACGGTGGCAAAGCCGGGCCGAAATGCTGTTGATTCGTTAGTGTCTCTGTAGGAGCGAGCTTGCTCGCGAAAAACCTAAAGACGCCGAGTTCATTCTGAACGCATGTGGTGTCCTTGAGTTCTTCGCGAGCAAGCTCGCTCCTACAGTTGTTTTTGCGTTCCCATTTTTTTCAGGAGAACCGCTTTTGTCCTCTCCAATCCCCGTCACCGTTCTCAGCGGTTTCCTCGGCGCCGGCAAGACCACCTTGCTGCGCCATCTGCTCAAGGCCGAGCACGGCCTGAAAATCGCCGTGATCGAAAACGAATTCAGCGATGCCGGCATCGACACCCAGTTGCTGGGCGACGAGCCGGTGCAAGTGATGACGCTGTCCAACGGCTGCGTCTGCTGCACCATCCATACTGACCTGACCAAGGCGCTGTTCTTGCTGCTCGAGCGGCTGGACAGCGGCGAGATCGCCTTCGACCGGCTGGTGATCGAATGCACCGGGCTGGCCGATCCGGCGCCCGTGGCCCAGACCTTTTTCATCGACGAAGAACTGCGCGAGCGCTATATCCTCGACGGCATCATCACCCTGGTGGACGCCAAGCATGCCGAGCACCACCTGACCCAGACCATCGCCCAGGCCCAGATCGGCTTCGCCGACCGCCTGCTGGTGAGCAAGCGCGACCTGGTGGACGAGCAGACCTTCAATGCGCTGAGCGAGCGCCTGACCCGGATCAACCGTCGTGCGCCGATCCGTGTGGTCGAGCATGGCCGCATCGACCTGGCCGAGCTGCTGGATGTGCGTGGCTTCAACCTGAATGCCGACCTGGGTGGCGGTGTTAGCCTGCGTCCGGTGAGCAAGGCGCCCTCCATCGACCGTATTTCCAGCCTGGTGCTGCGCACCGATGCGCCGCTGGATATCGACCGGCTCAGCGAGTTCATGAACGAGCTGCTGGAAGAACACGGCAAGCAACTGCTGCGCTACAAGGGCGTGCTGAACATTGCCGGTGAGCCACGGCGCCTGGTGTTCCAGGGCGTGCTCAAGCTGTACGGTTTCGACTGGGATACCGAATGGGCCGAAGGCGAGACGCGGGAGAGCGTGATTGTGTTCATTGCCGACGATCTGCCGGAAGAGAGGATCCGTGCCGGGTTCGCCCGGATGGCGGCGCAGTAGTTTCGTTACAGCCTTGCTGTAAGGTCATCGCGGGCACGCTCGCTCCGGTCCGCAGGAGCGAGCGGATTCGCGAAACGCCGGTTACTGTGAACCCGCGCTGGCCTTGAGCAACCTGTCCTCCAGATGATCCAGGTGCCCGGTCATCAAGGCGACTGCGGCCTTGACGTCACCGTCTTCGATGGCGTCGACAATCGCCGCATGTTCCTGCCAGGCGCAATGGCTGCAGGCGCGGGTTTCATGGTGGGCAATCGCCAGTGACGTCAGCGGCACCAGGCTGCCGAGGAAATGCGCCAGCGGCGCGTTGCCGGCCACCTCGGCCAATTGCAGGTGGAACTCGCCGGACAGGCGGATCGCCGGGCCACGCAAGCCGCGGTCGATGCAGTCGCGCTCAGCGGCGATCAATTCCCGCAGGCGTTTGAGGTTGCGCGGCGCCGGTTGCTGGCAGGCGAGCCTGACCAGGGTGATTTCCGTCAGGCGGCGGGCGTGCAGGATCTGCCGCGTCTGTTCATGGTCCGGTGCTGCCACCTGGGGACGGTGGTTGGGCCGCAGGATAATCACCTGCTGGTGGGACAAACGCGCCAGGACCTGGCGAATGATGCTGCGACTGACCCCGAACACTTCGCCGAGGCTGTCCTCGGTGAAACGGCTGGCGGGGGCGATGCGTTGTTCGAGAATGGCATCGAAAATCTGCGGATAGACATCGTCGACCAGCAGTTTTTTCTCGCCGGTGCGGCGCCGTGGCAGGGCACCGGGGAGGGGGAATGCAAGTTTGTTCAAGGCGTAGCTGGCCATGGCCTGTCTCCAGTCCGGTTACCGATACGAAAGTGTTGTGCGGCTTAGTTGCCCAGATGGTCGTCCGGGATGTTCAGCTCGATGCCCATGCGCTGGCCTTCCTTGAGGATGTGCCGGCGCATTTCGGCACTGGCCAATGCGCTGTTCTTGTTGCGGATCGCCCGGACCACCGCTTCGTTTTCTTCCAGGCGTTCGGCCAGGTGCTCCGGCGAGTTGCGCAGGATTTCCGCGCTCTGCTTCAGGGCATTGCTGGTTTGCTGCACCACGTTCTGGAAGATCGGGTTGGAGGTCAGGGTGAACAGTTCTTCATGGAAGGCGATGTAGGCGTTCATCCCGGCTTCGCTGTCGTTGGCCTCCAGGGCTTCGCGCATGTCCATCAGGGTCAGGCGCAGCTGGCCCACTTCCTTGCTGCTGATGGATTGCGCCACCAGGCCGACGATGAAGGGTTCGAGGGTGTAGCGTAGTTGCAGCACATCCTCGAGGCTGGCACCCGCCACGCCGCTGTCGCTGGCCGGTTGTTCGTTGAGGCTGGCCTCCAGGACCACCACGCCTTTGCCGGGCATGGAACGCACCAGGCCCAGGGTTTCCAGAACAGTCACCGCCTCGCGCAGGCTCGGGCGGCTGATGCCCAGCTGCTCGGCCAATTCACGCTGCCCCGGCAGCATGTCGCCGGAGCGCCATTGGCCACGGGCCAAGGCCGCGCGCAGCTTTTCTACCACTGAATTTACAACCGTTGACGAGGTGATCACTGTTCACTCCCTGGTATATGGCGGATGAGGCCCATGGCAGGCGCTGATTGTTGTGCCTGCCGGCGACAGGCACAAGGCATGCCTCAGAACTCCTGCTGCTGCGCGCCGGGCAGCGGTTTTCGCGGTTGGAAACCATAGCCCTGCTGGCCGCTCAGGACTTTGTTGGCGCGTTGGATATCGATGTCTCTTTCCCAGCGGGCAATGGCCACGGTGGCGACGCAGTTGCCGATCAGGTTGGTCAGCGCCCGGCCGATGCCCATGAACCAGTCCACTGCCAGCACCAGCACCAGGCCCACCACTGGGATGGCCGGAATCGCCGTCAGGGTGGCGGCCAGGATCACCAGCGCCGAACCGGGAATCCCGTGGGCGCCTTTGGAGGTGATCAGCGACACCAGCAGGATGGTCAGCAAATCCGACATCGACAACGGCGTACCGGTGGCATTGGCGATGAAGACGATGGCCAGGGTCAGGTAGATCGAGAAACCGTCGAGGTTGAACGAGTAGCCCGTCGGGATGACCAGGCCGACCGTGGAGCTGCCGATGCCCAGGTGCTCCAGTTTGCGCATGATCTGTGGCAGTACGGCGTCGGAGGAGGCGGTGCCGAGGACGATCAGCAGCTCTTCGCGCAGGTATTTGAGGAAAGGCAACATGCGCAGGCCGGAACAGCGCATCACCACGCCGAGAATGATGGCCACGAACGCGAAGCAGGTCAGGTAGAACAGGCCCACCAGGCTGCCCAGGTGCTGCAGCGAGTCCAGGCCGTACTTGCTGGTGGTGAAGGCGATGGCACCGAACACGCCGATCGGCGCCAGGCGCACGATCATGCCCATGATGCGGAAGATGATGTGGCTGAGTTCGTTGATCAGCCGCGAGATGCCGGAAGCCGCTTCGCCCACCAGGTTCAACGCACTGCCGAAGAGTACGGAGAACAGCAGCACTTGCAGGATATTGTTTTCGGCGAAGGCGCCCAGTACCGAGTTGGGGATCAGCCCCATCAGGAACTCAGAGGTGCCGTGCATGTGCTGGCTGCGTTGGGCGATGTCGCCCATGTCGGCGGCGGACAGCTGCTCCAGGTGGATATTGGCGCCGCTGCCGATGCCGGTGGTGAAGGCGAAGACCAGGCCGATCACCAGGGCGATGGTGGTCAGGACTTCGAAGTAGATGACGGATTTGAGCCCGATGCGTCCGACCTTTTTCAGGTCGCCGGCGCCGGAGATGCCGCTGACCACCACACAGAAGACGATCAGGCCGATCAGCATCTTGATCAGCTTGATAAAGGCATCGCCCAGTGGCTTGAGTTGCGAGGAGTATTCGGGAAGTGTCAGTCCGCACACGATGCCGAGCATCAGTCCGAGGACTACCTGGAGGAAAATCGAACGCGAGCACCATCTGAGCATGAGGGGAATCCTGGTCGGTGTCCCGGCTGCCGTGCGCGGAGCGCATCAGATTCGGGACTTAATTATTGTGGTCTTACCGGTATGTCCAGTGCAGGCGCAGTCTATGCCCGATTTTCCCGCGAATACAAGGGCAGATCCGAAAATTGGCATGACCGGTCTGACCAGTGGTGCTGGTCCTGTAGCCGCTGCCGCAGGCTGCGATAAGGCCGAAGGCCTTCCTGCGATCTTCAAAGTGTCACGGCCGTGCCGGCCGATCGCAGCCTGTGGCAGCGGCTACAGGTCCCGGGCCAGACAATTCGCGGACGAAAAAAAGCCCGGCGCGAAGGCCGGGCTTTTCATGCAACGCTCTGCGAATCAGGCGCCGTATACCGGCAGCTTCTTGCAGATGGCTTTGACTTTCTCACGAACGGCGTCGATCACCGCTTCGTTGTTCAGGTCGGCCAGGATGTCGCAGATCCAGCCAGCCAGTTCCTTGCACTCGGCTTCCTTGAAGCCGCGAGTGGTCACTGCCGGAGTACCGAAGCGCAGGCCGGAGGTGACGAACGGGGAGCGTGGGTCGTTTGGCACGGAGTTCTTGTTCACGGTGATGAAGGCCTTGCCCAGAGCGGCGTCGGCGTCTTTACCGGAGATTTCCTGCTTGATCAGCGACAGCAGGAACAGGTGGTTCTGAGTACCGCCGGAAACCACGTCGAAACCGCGCTCGATGAACACGCCGGCCATAGCCTGGGCGTTCTTCACCACTTGTTGCTGGTAGGCCTTGAACTCAGGCTGCAGCGCTTCCTTGAAGCAGATCGCCTTGGCCGCGATCACGTGCTCCAGCGGGCCGCCCTGGGCGCCCGGGAATACCGCGGAGTTCAGCTTCTTCTCGATGTCGGCGTTGGCGCGAGCCAGGATCAGGCCGCCACGTGGACCGCGCAGGGTCTTGTGGGTGGTGGTGGTGACCACGTCGGCGAAAGGCACCGGGTTCGGGTAGACGCCAGCGGCGACCAGACCGGCTACGTGAGCCATGTCGACGAACAGGTAAGCACCGACCTTGTCGGCGATTTCGCGGAAGCGTGGGAAGTCCAGGACCTGCGAGTAGGCAGAGAAACCGGCCACGATCATTTTCGGCTTGTGCTCGACCGCCAGGCGCTCGACTTCGTCGTAGTCGATCAGGCCGTTGGCATCGATGCCGTACTGGATGGCGTTGTACAGCTTGCCGGAGGAGGAAACGCTGGCGCCGTGGGTCAGGTGACCGCCGTGGGCCAGGCTCATGCCCAGGATGGTGTCGCCAGCCGACAGCAGCGCCAGGTAAACGGCGGCGTTGGCTTGCGAGCCAGCGTGCGGCTGGACGTTGGCGTAGTCGGCGCCGAACAGTTCCTTGGCGCGGTCGATGGCCAGTTGCTCAACCACGTCGACGTATTCGCAGCCGCCGTAGTAACGCTTGCCTGGGTAACCTTCGGCGTACTTGTTGGTCAGTACCGAGCCTTGAGCTTCCATCACCGCAGGGCTGGTGTAGTTTTCCGAAGCGATCAGCTCAATGTGCTCTTCCTGGCGCTGGGCTTCTTGCTCCATGGCGGCAAAGAGATCGGCGTCGTACTTGGCAATAGTCAAATCACGGCTGAACATGGCGGTCCTCAAGGATCGGGGCAGAAAAGGGGGGCATTCTAACCCAACGGGTTTTAGATGGCATATGAAAGGACATCATGTCGCACGCAAATCAGTTTCAAGCTTCAAGCTAGAAGCCTCAAGCTAGAAGCCTGCAGGCGAACGGCTTCTATCTTGCCGCTCGTCGCTTGAAGCTTGCCGCTGCTTTTTAGTCGAACATGAACAGCGCGTCGTTGCTGAACTGCCCTTCGAAGCTGTTGGCCGGCATCGGCCGACCGAACAGATAGCCCTGGACTTCGTCACAGCCGTGCTCACGCAGAAAGTCCAACTGCTCATGGGTTTCCACGCCCTCGGCGATCACCGCCAGGTTCAGGCTGTGGGCCATGGCGATGATAGCGCGGGCGATCTGCGCATCCTGTTCGCCGGACGGCAGGCCGTCGACGAAGGTGCGGTCGATCTTCAACACGTCGATGGGGAACTGCTTGAGGTAGTTCAGCGATGAATAGCCGGTGCCGAAGTCGTCGACCGCGATGCTCAGGCCAAGGTTTTTCAGGCCGTCGAGGATCTGCATCGCCTCGCTGACTTCGCGCATCAGGATACTTTCGGTCAGTTCCAGCTCCAGGCAGGCCGGCGGCAGACCGGTGTCCTTGAGGATGGTGGCGATCCGCATGCCCAGCTGGCCGTCGGAGAACTGGCGGGCCGAGATGTTCACCGAGACCTTCGGCACCCGGACCTTGGCCTGGTGCCAGGCCTTGAGCTGGCGACAGGCTTCGCTGATCACCCAGTCGCCGACATCCACCACCAGCCCCAGTTCTTCGAGCACCGGAATGAAGTCCCCCGGCGGTACCAGCCCGCGCCGCGGATGGCGCCAGCGCAGCAGGGCCTCGGCACCGGTCAGGCGCTTGCCGTCGCCGCTGAACTGCGGCTGGTAGTACAGGATGAATTCCTGCTGTTCCAGGGCGTGGCGCAGGTCGCTTTCCAGCTCCAGGCGTTCCAGGGCGCTGGCGTTCATGTCGGCCTGGTAGAACTGGAAGTTGTTCTTGCCGCGTTCCTTGGCGTGGTACATCGCGGTGTCGGCGTTTTTCATCAGTTGGCTCAGCTCGTTGCCGTCCTGCGGGCTGAGGGCGATGCCGATACTGGCGGTGACGAAGAACTCACGGCCTTCGAGCACGAACGGCTTCACCAGGCTGGCGAGAATCTGCTCGGCGACGTGGATCGCCCGGTTCAGGGCGATCTCGCGGCTGGTCCGCGGTTGCAGGAGCAAGGTGAATTCATCGCCACCCATGCGCGCCACGGTGTCGTCATCGTCGACGCAATCGAGCAGGCGGGTGGCCATTTCCTTGAGCATGCGGTCGCCCGCGGCGTGGCCCAGGGAGTCGTTGATCGGCTTGAAGCGGTCCAGGTCGAGGAACATCAGCACCACCCAGGACTTTTGCCGCTCCGCCGACTGCAGGGCGGTGTGCAGGCGGTCCTGGAACAGCGTGCGGTTGGGCAGGTGGGTCAGGGCGTCGTAGTAGGCCAGGCGGTGAATGCGCTGCTCGCTGGCCTTGCGTTCGCTGATGTCGGTGAAGAAGCACACATAGCTGGCCAGGTCGCCTTCGTCATCGAGCACCGCGGTGATGCCGACCCAGGCCGGATAGTGCTCGCCGTTACGGCGCTTGAGCCAGACTTCGCCTTCCCAGGTGCTGTGCTGGTGCAGCTGCTTGAGCACATAGCGCAGGTGGGCTTCCTGCTGTTCGTCGACGGTGAGCATGTTCGGCAACTGGTCGAGCACCTGGGACACCGCGTAGCCGCTGACCCGGCTGAATGCCTCGTTGGCCTGGACGATGTAGCCCGCAGGGTCGGTGATCAGGATCGCCGAGGTCGAGTGCTCGAATACCGTGGCTGCCATGCGCAGGTCTTTTTCCGCGCGGCGCTGCTGGCTGATATCGCGGCCGACCCCGAGCACGCCTTCGAAGGCACCGTGTTCGTCCCACACCAGCACCAGGCGCAGCTCGATCGGAATCTTGCGCCCGTCGGCCCGCAGGCAGTCGAACAGGAACAACTGGGTCTGCACCTGGTTGCGCAATCGCGCCAGTTGCTCGGGTTTGTCCAGGGCCTTGCTGACCCGCTCCATCAGGGCATAGATGCCGGTCAGCTGTTGCGGGTTGGCGATGGTCGATTGCCAGCCGTTCTGGAAGATCCACTCGGCGTCATAGCCCAGTACCGACTGCACCGAGGGGCTGACATAGTTGAGGGCCATCTGGCTGTCGGTGGAGAAAATCACGTCGCTGATGCTTTCGGCGAGCATACGATAGCGCCGTTCGCTGTCGCGCAGGGATTCGCTGGCCTCGATCTGGTCGGTGATGTCCTTGGCCACGCCGATGATGCGCGTGACCTGGTCGTACTTGTCCCGCGCCAGGGCCTGTTCGCGGATGTCGAAACAGCGCCATTGGCCGCTGCGGTGGCGAAAGCGCAAATGGCACTGCAGCAATTGCAGGTAGCCGGCATGCCGCTGTTCCTGGCGCAGGCGGTGATAGAGGTCGGCGTCTTCCGGGTGCAGGAGGATTTCCCAGAAGTACTCGCCCATCTGGTGCAGTTCGGTCTTGTTGTAGCCGAGGGTCTGGCCCAGGTGGTGGTTGCTGAAGATCATCCGCTGGCTGATGACGTCCTGCACATAAAGGTGGTCCGGCACAGTGCGCACCACGTCCGACCAGAAGCCCTCGCGCTCCAGCAGCGACAGCTCGATGAGCTTGCGGCTGGTGATGTCGCTGATGCTGAGGATCACCGCCCGGTAGTCGGCCGGGTCTTCCGGCAGGCGCAGCACCAGCCACAAGTGCTGGTCATGGCCCTGGGCGTCGCTGAGGCGGATTTCCAGCTCCAGCTGTTTGTGCTGGTTGATCACCGTTTCCAGCAGCTGGTTGCCGATGGCGCTGCTGTGGAGCGGGCTGCCTTCGATTAGCAGTTTCCAGGCCTGCTCGCAGGAGTCGACGTTGAGCAGCCGCAAGGCCACCTGATTGACCTCGGTGACGCGCAGTTCTTCCAGCAGCAGCTGGCGCTGCTGTGGGTTGTGCTCCAGCCAGGCCTTGAGTTGTTCGCTGTCGTGCAGTTGCGCCTTGTCGAGAAATGCCGGCAGCCCGGAGATATCCAGGACGCAGAGGGCGACCCCGGTGCCTTCGAAAATGTCCTGGTAGCGCCGGCGCCCTTCGTGCAGCTGACGCTGGCGGCGGCGCATGTTCAGCAGCGCAATCACCGGCAGCAGGGAGAACGCCAGCCCCAGCAGGCACTTGGCGATAAACGCCGGCAACAGTTGCTCGATCACCGCGCGATCGTCGAACAGGCCGCGCAATTGCCAGTCGCTGTTGCCCAGCGGCGCGACCAGCACGCTGTTGGCTATGTCGTCGGTGGTCACCGGGGTGCTGCTGCCGTCGTCGCGACTGAGGGCTTTCTGGTTCAGGCGGTTTTCAATGACCCAGGTCGGTTGGAAACCCTGGTCGGGGCTGGGGCTCAGGGACTGGGCGAAGGAGGGAGCCAGGCGCAGCACCCAGTAACTCTTGAGTGCACCGCTGGGCTGGTGCAGCAGCAGTTGGACCAGCGCGCCGTGGCTGGCATTGCTGTAGTAGTAGCGCTGGCCCCGGCTGCGGCTGGTCAGCTCGGCGAGCCAGGCGGCGTCCTGGCCGTCGGCGTCGCTGTCACTGATGAGCTGGCCCTTGGCATCCAGCAGCGCGATGCTTTGCAGGTCGGGCAGGGACAGTTGCAGCTTCTTCAGCAGCAGTTGCTGCTGTTCGGCATTCTGGGGTGGCTCGACGATCGGCAGCAGGTTAAGGGCGATCTGCGCATTGAGCGCCAGGTTGAGGCTGATGTGTTCGGCCAGGTCGGCGTTGTAGTCGATTGCGTGTTGACGCTGGTCTTTGCGGGTCTGTTGCAGTTGGTCGAGCAGTTGCCAGAACAGCAGGGCGAGCAGCAACAGGACCAGGGTCGCCAGCACGCCTTTCAGGGTACCGCGCAGGGGCGAGCCGGACGCAGGCGCAGTTGCGCGCAGGGAAGAGGGCGGAGTGGCATTGGACAAACTGTGATCCTGCGGTTTGGCTGGACTGGCGCGACGTGCACTATAAGCCGGACGCCCGAAGGGCGGCTAGCATGCCTTGAGTTGTGGCAAAGTGCCAGCCCTGGCTGGCTGGACCTTGCCCGGCCATTGAGGTAGCTTTGCCGGTTACGCGGGAGCGCTCCAGCTCCAGACAATCAGGCTTTTTCCGTACGCAGGCATTGATCGCGATCAAATGCCGGCGCCGCGCATGGCCTGGCCCGGGCTTCGCCCGCTCTTCATTCATCAGTCACTGACGCTAGGTTCATCATGGCTCAATACGTCTTCACCATGCATCGGCTGGGAAAAGTTGTTCCGCCGAAGCGGGAAATCCTGAAAAACATTTCTCTGTCGTTCTTCCCGGGCGCCAAGATCGGCGTGCTGGGCCTCAACGGTTCGGGTAAGTCCACCCTGCTGAAAATCATGGCGGGCGTCGACACCGAGTTCGAGGGCGAAGCCCGTCCGATGCCCGAGCTGAACATCGGCTACCTGCCCCAGGAGCCTCAGCTGGACCCGGCCAAGACCGTGCGTGAAGTGGTCGAGGAAGCGGTCAGCGTGATCAAGGACGCCCAGGCACGCCTGGACGAGGTCTACGCGGCCTACGCCGATCCGGATGCCGACTTCGACAAGCTGGCCGCCGAGCAGGCCAAGCTCGAAGCGATCCTGCAGGCCAGTGATGGCCACAACCTGGAGCGCCAGCTGGAAGTCGCCGCCGATGCGCTGCGCCTGCCGGCCTGGGACGCCAAGGTCGAACACCTGTCCGGTGGTGAAAAACGTCGCGTGGCCCTGTGCCGCCTGCTGCTATCCGCCCCGGACATGCTGCTGCTCGACGAACCGACCAACCACCTGGACGCCGATTCCGTGGCCTGGCTGGAGCACTTCCTCCACGACTTCCCGGGCACCGTGGTTGCGATCACGCACGACCGTTACTTCCTGGACAACGTCGCCGGCTGGATCCTCGAGCTCGACCGCGGCGCGGGCATTCCTTACGAGGGCAACTATTCGGGCTGGCTGGAAGCCAAGTCCGATCGTCTGGCCCAGGAGTCCAAGCAGCAGTCGGCCCATGAAAAGGCCATGAAGGAAGAACTGGAGTGGGTGCGCAAAGGCGCCAAGGCTCGCCAGTCGAAATCCAAGGCCCGTCTGGCCCGCTTCGAAGAAATGCAATCGCAGGAATTCCAGAAGCGCAGCGAAACCAACGAGATCTACATCCCGGCCGGTCCGCGCCTGGGCGACAAGGTCATCGAGTTCAAGAACGTCACCAAGGGCTACGGCGATCGCGTGCTGATCGACAACCTGTCGTTCTCCATGCCCAAAGGCGCCATCGTCGGCGTGATCGGCGGTAACGGCGCGGGTAAATCCACCCTGTTCCGCATGCTGATGGGCAAGGAAACGCCGGACTCGGGCAGCATCGAAGTCGGTGAAACCGTGCAACTGGCTTGCGTCGACCAGAGCCGCGAGGACCTGGACGGCAGCAAGACCGTGTTCCAGCAGATCTCCGACGGCTCCGACCAGATTCGCATCGGCAGCTACGAGATCCCGTCGCGTACCTACGTCGGTCGTTTCAACTTCAAGGGCGGCGACCAGCAGAAGTTCGTCAAGGACCTGTCCGGTGGTGAGCGTGGTCGTCTGCACCTGGCCCTGACCCTGAAGGAGGGCGGCAACGTCCTGCTGCTCGACGAACCGTCCAACGACCTCGACGTCGAAACCCTGCGTTCCCTGGAAGAAGCCCTGCTGGACTTCCCGGGCGCCGCCATTGTGATCTCCCACGACCGGTGGTTCCTTGACCGTGTCGCGACCCACATCCTGGCGTACGAAGACGACTCGCAAGCGGTGTTCTTCGAAGGCAACTACACCGAGTACGAAGCCGATCGCAAGAAGCGCCTCGGCGACGCTGCAGCCCAACCGCACCGCGTGCGTTACAAGAAACTGGCCTGACCCGGGTCGGTTGCTTGAAAGAAACGGAGCCTTCGGGCTCCGTTTTTTTTGCGCGTGTTTCCAGGTGGAGCCTGCGGCTCTTATCGCGAGCAAGCTCGCTCCTACAGGGGCTGTGTCGTTCTTGTAGGAGCGAGCTTGCTCGCGATGCGCCCTGACTGGCACCGCCAATTTTCGAGCTGCCCATCGTGGGGCGAGGCCTGTGGTTTCGATCCCTTGAATGGTGCGTAAAAGGCCGAAAACAGCCAAATATTTATATCTATTGCACCATTTAAATTCATAACTGCGACATTTTGCTCTGTCATGGTGCTGTTCGAGTTGCTAAAGTCCCGGGCAAATCTCCGTTAACGACAATAAATTTGCCGAGACTTTCCCATGATCGAATCCGTCGAAGACTTCCTCGCCCGCCTGAAAAAGCGCGACCCGGACCAGCCTGAATTCCACCAGGCGGTGGAAGAGGTGCTGCGCAGCCTGTGGCCATTCCTGGAGGCCAATCCGCATTACCTGACCTCGGGCATTCTCGAGCGTATCTGCGAGCCGGAGCGGGCGGTGGTGTTCCGTGTGTCGTGGGTCGACGATCAGGGCAAGGTCCAGGTCAATCGCGGGTTCCGCATCCAGATGAACAGCGCCATCGGCCCGTACAAGGGCGGTTTGCGTTTCCACCCTTCGGTCAATCTGGGGGTGCTGAAATTCCTCGCCTTCGAGCAGACCTTCAAGAACTCCCTGACCTCGCTGCCCATGGGCGGCGGCAAGGGTGGTTCGGACTTCGATCCGAAGGGCAAGAGCGACGCCGAGGTGATGCGCTTCTGCCAGGCCTTCATGAGCGAGCTGTATCGCCATATCGGTTCGGATGTGGACGTACCGGCGGGGGATATTGGCGTGGGCGCCCGGGAAATCGGCTTCCTGTTCGGCCAGTACAAGCGCCTGAGCAACCAGTTCACCTCGGTGCTGACCGGCAAGGGCATGAGTTACGGCGGCAGCCTGATCCGCCCGGAGGCTACCGGCTTCGGTTGCGTGTACTTCGCCGAAGAAATGCTCAAGCGCCGTGACGATCGGGTGGAAGGCAAGCGCGTAGCGATTTCCGGTTCCGGTAACGTGGCGCAATACGCGGCGCGCAAGGTCATGGACCTGGGCGGCAAGGTGATCTCCCTGTCGGACTCCGAAGGCACGCTGTACTGCGAGGCCGGGCTGACCGAGGAGCAATGGCAGGCGGTGCTGGAGCTGAAGAACGTCAAGCGCGGGCGCATCAGCGAGCTGGCGACGCAATTCAACCTCGAGTTCCTCGCCGGCCAGCACCCCTGGGCGCTGCCCTGCGATATCGCGCTGCCGTGCGCCACCCAGAACGAGCTGGACGCCGAGTCGGCACGCGCGCTGCTGCGCAATGGCTGCATATGCGTGGCTGAAGGGGCGAACATGCCGACCACCCTGGAGGCTGTGGATATCTTTATCGAGGCCGGCATTCTGTTCGCCCCGGGCAAGGCCTCGAACGCCGGGGGCGTGGCGGTCAGCGGGCTGGAGATGTCGCAGAACGCCATGCGTCTGCTGTGGAGCGCCGGCGAGGTGGACAGCAAGCTGCACGGCATCATGCAGTCGATCCACCACGCCTGCGTGCATTACGGAGAAGAAAACGGCCGGATCAACTACGTCAAGGGGGCGAACATCGCCGGCTTCGTCAAGGTCGCCGATGCCATGCTGGCCCAGGGCGTGGTTTAAGCCGGGTCGATGCGGATCACCTCGATCAACTGATCGCCCGCCGGGCGCTGCCACAGCACTTCATCGCCAAGCTGGGTGCCCAGCAGCGCGCGGCCCAGCGGCGAGCCCCAATTGATCAGGCCCTTGGCGACATCGGCCTGATCCTCTCCCACCAGTTGCACACACTGCTCGGTACCGTGCTCGTCGGCGAAGATGACCCGGCTGCCGATCTGCACTTTCGAGCGCGATGTCGCCTGGGGAACCACCTGGGCGCTTTGCAGGCGCTGGTTGAAGTAGCGCAGGTCGCGTTCGATATCGGCCAGTTGCTGTGGGTCCGCCTGGTCGCCCAGCGCCGACTGTTGGTTGTGCCGGGTTTGCAGGAACGCGACCTTGGCTTGCAGTTCGCTCAGGCCCTGTGGGGTGACGTAGTTGGGCTGCGCGCTGATCTGCCGCTCCACGGGCTGGTCGGCCTGGGCGGCAGTCAGTTCCTCATTGACGAAGGCTCGGCTCATGGGAGTTTTCCCGTAATGAAGGTTTGGGCCATGGTCGCAGCCTTTTGGTTTCGGGCCATGTCTGAAAGCGACTTACTGCGAGCGATAGGCTCGCGCGGCGTCGCGGTCTTTTTCCTCTCGCCAGGCGCGTTCGCGTTCGTCCCAGTGACGCTGCCGATAGTCATTGCGATCCTGGTTTTCCAGCATGGCCTGGCACTGGCGAAAACCGTCGCTCCAGCCCTCGGCGTATTGCGGGTCCTTGAGGTAGCGCGGCACGTTCTTGCGAAATTCGCCGTTGATCGCCCCGGCGGCCTGGCGACCGCTGGCGCAGCCGTCATCGAAGCCGTCGGCGAAGGCCGGTGGATAACCCTGCTTGAGCAACTGTTCGTGGGTCGTCTCACAACCGCTCAGCAACGCCAGCCATGCCACCACCGCATACCGCCACATCTCTGACTCCCACGCCGCTCAACGGCTCATAGAGAAAGTCTAGAAGGGGATTCGTCAGTGGTTTGTGAAAGCGCGGTGAGAATGCGACCGGGGGTCAGTAGTGGTACCACTTCAGCTCCAGCATCACCTCGTTTTCCGCCGTGGCCAGGTGGCTGAACTCGCGCTGGGCGCTCAGGCGCAGGCCCAGGTTGCGTGATAGCTCCCATTGCTGGTTGAGGCTCAAGCTGCGGCGTACCTCACCGTTGGTGAAGTAGTCGCCCTTGGCTTCGACGCTGAAATTGCCCAGCGGGTTTTTCCACAGCAGGCCGGTGTTGAAGCCGGCCGCCGGAGTGATGAAACCGGCGAAATCGGCGTTGTGCTCGACACGCACGGTGCCCAGGGCGAAGCCGAGCATGTTCTCGCTGAGCTGCCAGGTGCCGCCACCGCCACCGTTGACATGGCTGACCAGGGTTTCATCGTCGTGTTTGCCCGGCACTCGCTCCAGGCCGCCGGTGACCTGCCAGGACCAGGGTTGCAGCAGTTCGTTGCGCGGCGTCAGTGAACGAATGGTCGCCAGGTCCAGTTGCTGCAGCTGCCAATTGTTGCCTTCGTACTGGCGCAGCTTCATCTGCAGGATTTCGATCTGTGCGCCCAGGGGGAAACCTTCGGCATTGTCGTTGAGGTCGTGATAGGCCATGCGCAGCCCGTATTCGCCAAAAGCCTGGTCGCCGCGGGTGCCCACGCCGACCTGCCAGGTGCGCGACTCATGGCCGTCTTCCGGCAGGCCTGGGCGTTCGATGGACAGTTCGGGCGGCGGGTTGCGGTTGATCGCCCGCAACAGTTCGAAACTGCGCTGCGCCCGTTGCGGATCGCGCTCCTGACCGTTGGCCCGGTAGCGCTCGAGGCGATAGGCCGCATCGATGATCAGTGCCTGGCGGTCCCGTGGCAGGGCCTTGAAGGCCGGCTCCTGCAGCTGTTGCTGGTCGGCGCTGACCTTCAGCACCCATTGTTGCTCGTCGTTGCTCAGCGGCTTGGCGCGCTCCAGCAGCTCACGTTCGCGGGACGGGCGGTACTCGATTTTCTCCACCAGGCCGGCTTCCTTCACCGCCTTGACGGTGTCGGTGGGAATCGCCGTCAACGGGAATTGTCCGGTCAGGCGCAGGCTGGGGCGCGCCACTTGCAGCAGCTCGAGCAAACGGTAAGAGCAGTTCTCGTCGAAGAAGAAGTAGTCGAACTTGATCTGCTTCAGTTCCCAGACATGCTCGACCATGCGTTCGGTTTCCGCCTGGGTCAGGTTCAGCCGGTATTCCCACAAGTCGCGGTTTTCCAGGCTGCGGTATTCCGAGAGCTTCTCCTGGTAGGGCACCAGGGCGAACAGCCCGGGATAGCCGCCCATCAGGCCTTTCCAGGCATAGAGAATGCTGTTGTCCGAGCCTTCGATATAGGCGCCGAAATTGATCGCGTAGCTGAGCAGGGCGGTGTGGTTGCTTTGCACATCGGCCTGGTCGATGCGCAGCAGGGTATGGCCGAACATCGACGACGGGCTGTTCAGGTAGGCCGCCGGGAAAATCATCACCGTGCTGTGTGGCGCGACGTCCTTGAACCACTGGTTGAACTCATTGCAGTCCACCGTCGGCAGATCGCTCAGGCTCAGTTGGGCCTTGAGCCAGCGGGTGCGGGCGGGGTACACGCATTGAGCATGCTGGTTGCCGCTGCTGGCGGGGGCGTAGAGCGCGTTCAGCGTGGCCTTGAGTTCGGCGTCGGGGTGTTCGGCGCCGTCGCTGGCGAGGAAAAACTTCGGGTCGCTGACATAACTGCGCCAGCCTCCGAGCTTGGCGGTTTCGTAGTGGCCAAGGGAAATCCAGAACGGATCGTTGGCCAGTTGCTGCAAACGTGAGTGGTCGATTTGTGGCGCGGCGGACAGCGGGGCGCAGACACAGAGCGCCAGGGAGGCAAGGCGTTTGAGCATGGTGGGCAACTTGAGTCGGAAAAAACAAAGACCCGGGAGGGGTCATGTCCGAAAAACAAAAGCCCGCTCCCCGAAAAGAGCGGGCGGGTCGAGATTAAGCCGGGGTGGCGTATTTGGCCAGGCGTGCATCGCTTTTCAGCACGGCCAGGGTGTTGGTGTGCACATCTTCCGCGGTCACGTCGGCTTTGCTGAAGATCTGCTGGAAGTGCTCGTGGGTGACGGCGGCGAAGTGCGCGCGGTCTTCGGGAGCGACGCCCAGGACCACGGCGTAGGTGGTCAGCGCTTCGCCTTCACCTTTGGCCATGTCTTCGGAGAGCTCGTTCATCATGCCATTCATGGCAAACCAGGATTTGCCGCCGTAAGTCAGCGCACTGTTGGTCGAGCAGCCGTTGGTGCCGGAAGTCATACCGAAAGTCGCGTTACCGGAGGTGCCGTTGGTGGTGGAGGCCAGGAAGTGAGCCGGAGTGCCGCGCTGTCCTTCGAACAGCAGGTTGCCCCACCCACAATCCGGACCGCCTGGCGCTTGGGCCATTGCATTGATGGAAACAGCGGTGAAGAGAGTACCGAGAAGAATCCGTTTCATAGCTTTGTTCTCTTTGTGTGCAAACCAATGGACAAGGGTTCTGGCCCATGTCGGCGCCAGTGGGCCGGTTATTAGTCCAGCCGCGCAGCTTGGAGTTTAGGCAGATTCCAAGGGTTCCGTGTTTTTTTGCATGACATTCCTTGAAATAGACGGTTTTTATGCTGTCCGCGTGGCGCCTGGGATCTGTCCGCGCTTTCGCTGCCTCGCGCCTTGCCAGCCGCTGTACCCGGCGCCAGAATGCCCCATCTGCCCCGCCTGATGTAAGGAAGCCCGATGCCTGATCCTGTTGCTGCCAGCTTGCGTCTAGCGCCCGAAGCGCTGACCCGTCCGTTTTCCGCTGAACAGTTCAGCTTCTCGACCACCAATGATTTGGAGCCCTTTCGCGGTGTGCTTGGCCAGGAACGTGCGGTCGAAGCCTTGCAGTTCGGTGTGGCCATGCCACGCCCCGGTTACAACGTCTTTGTCATGGGCGAGCCCGGCACTGGTCGCTTCTCTTTCGTCAAACGCTACCTGAAGGCTGAGGGCAAACGCCTGCAGACCCCGTCCGACTGGGTCTACGTCAACAATTTCGATGAGCCGCGCGAGCCGCGCGCGCTGGAGCTGCCTTCGGGGGCCGCGGGGGCGTTCATCAGTGACATCAACGGCCTGATCGACAACCTGCTGGCGACCTTTCCGGCGGTCTTCGAGCATCCCTCCTATCAACAGAAGAAAAGCGCCATCGACCGCGCGTTCAACCAGCGTTACGACCGTGCCCTCGATGTGATCGAGCGCCTGGCGCTGGAGAAGGACGTCGCGCTGTACCGCGACAGCAGCAATATTGCCTTCACCCCTATGCTCGACGGCAAGGCGCTGGACGAGGCAGAGTTCGCGCAACTGCCCGAGGCCGATCGCGAGCGTTTCCACGAGGACATTTCCGCCCTGGAGGAGCGCCTCAACGAAGAACTGGCGAGCCTGCCGCAGTGGAAGCGCGAGTCGAGCAACCAGCTGCGTCACCTCAACGAAGAAACCATCACCCTGGCCTTGCAGCCATTGCTGGCGCCGCTGTCCGAGAAGTACGCGGAAAATGCCGGCGTGTGTGGCTACCTGCAAGCCATGCAGGTGTACCTGCTCAAGACCGTGGTCGAGCAACTGGTGGACGACAGCAAGACCGACGCCGTGGCCCGCAAGCTGCTGGAAGAACAGTATGGTCCGAGCCTGGTGGTCGGCCATCCGGCCAGTGGCGGCGCGCCGGTGGTGTTCGAGCCGCACCCGACCTACGACAACCTGTTTGGCCGCATCGAATACAGCACCGACCAGGGCGCGCTCTACACCACTTACCGGCAGCTGCGTCCGGGTGCCCTGCATCGGGCCAACGGCGGTTTCCTGATTCTCGAAGCCGAGAAAATGCTCAGCGAACCCTTTGTCTGGGATGCCCTCAAGCGGGCCCTGCAATCGCGCAAGCTGAAGATGGAATCGCCGCTGGGCGAACTGGGGCGCCTGGCCACCGTGACCCTGACCCCGCAACACATCCCGCTGCAGGTCAAGGTCGTGATCATCGGTGCTCGCCAGCTGTACTACACGCTGCAGGACCTGGATCCGGACTTCCAGGAAATGTTCCGCGTGCTGGTGGACTTCGACGAAGACATCCCGATGGTGGACGAAAGCCTCGAACAGTTCGCCCAGCTGCTGAAAACTCGCACCTCCGAAGAAGGCATGGCGCCGCTGACCGCGGACGCGGTGGCACGCCTGGCGACCTATAGCGCCCGGCTGGCGGAACACCAGGGGCGCTTGTCGGCGCGTATTGGCGATCTGTTCCAGCTGGTCAGCGAGGCGGACTTCATCCGTCACCTGGCCTCGGACGAGATGACCGATGCCGGGCATATCGAACGGGCGCTCAAAGCCAAGGCCACCCGTACCGGGCGGGTCTCGGCGCGGATTCTCGACGACATGCTGGCGGGGATCATTCTGATCGACACCGATGGCGCGGCCGTGGGCAAGTGCAACGGCCTGACGGTGCTGGAAGTGGGCGACTCGGCCTTTGGTATTCCGGCGCGGATTTCCGCCACGGTGTATCCGGGGGGCAGCGGTATCGTCGACATCGAGCGCGAGGTCAATCTCGGCCAGCCGATTCACTCCAAGGGCGTGATGATTCTCACCGGCTACCTGGGCAGCCGTTACGCGCAGGAATTCCCCCTGGCGATCTCGGCGAGCATCGCCCTGGAGCAATCCTACGGTTATGTCGATGGTGACAGTGCGTCGCTGGGCGAGGCGTGCACGCTGATCTCGGCCTTGTCGAAAACCCCGCTCAAGCAATGTTTTGCCATTACCGGGTCGATCAACCAGTTCGGCGAAGTGCAGGCGGTTGGCGGGGTCAACGAGAAGATCGAAGGCTTCTTCCGCCTCTGCGAAGCGCGGGGCCTGACGGGCGAGCAGGGCGCGATCATTCCTCACGCCAATGTCGCCACCCTGATGCTCGACGAGAAGGTACTGGCAGCGGTCCGCGCCGGGAAATTCCACGTGTATGCCGTGCGCCAGGCTGACGAGGCCCTGAGCCTGCTGGTCGGCGAGCCCGCGGGCGAGCCGGATGCGGATGGCCAGTTCCCGGAAGGCAGTGTCAACGCGCGGGTGGTGGAGCGTCTGCGGGTTATCGCGGAAATGATCAGCGAGGACGATCTCAAGGAAGCGGAAAAAGAGCAGGCACAAGAAGCATTGGCGCAAACCAAGCCGGCATGAGCTATGCCGCGGCGAGGGCTCGGCCTTCGTCGCGGCGCCGGTCCGCTGGCGTCAATTTTCTCGAATAGACCATTCGGCGCCTGTTCAGCCGGTCAACTTTGCTTCTCAGTCTTTTCTTCCTATTCTCAGGGCAGGAGAACGACAGTCGTCACTGGATCGAAACAGTCTTCACATGAGGGCTGAATACCGGATCTACCGAGGGTCGCCGCCATGTCGCGCAACCTCTGCCTTACCCGCCAGTGTCTTGGCCTGGTCACCCGTATCGAGTGCAGTATCCGCCCGCTGGCGGGAGATAACGGAATGTGGACCCTACTGTTCGCGGCCGGAATGGCCGGTGAACAACCTTCGGCCATCAAGGCCCAGGGACCTTTCTGCGGTCCCAGCGTGGCCGAATCCATCCTTGATTCCATCGTCGAAAGCCTGACCACCCACGGCTATGAGCTGGCCGACGATCCGCAGATCTGGTGCCTGCACCTTCAGGCGCAACTACGGCAGATCAATGGCGAACGCTGCCGCCATTGACGCGATCTCCCTTTAATCCCTACCGCTGAGTCCTACTCGGCGGGTGGTGGATTCTCCAGCTTGTCGAGCTTGACCTCAAAGCCATATTCGACGGTATTGAGTTCGCTGCGCTGGTAGGTTTCCAGCTCGGTGGGCTGCCCATAGAAGTAATGCACGTCGAACGAGGCCGAACCTTTTGCTGGCGCCTCATGGCTGACCGCAAGAATCTCCTTCAGGTACTGACCGCTGCTGTCCTTGGCGTAGAAGCGCCAGGCCTCGGTCGGGAACAGGCGCTGGTCGACGATCAGCGCATTGCCTCGCAGTTCAAGCCCTTTGGGCAACTGGCTGACGGGCAGGGCCTTCTTCTCGATGCTGGCCAGAAACAGTGGGATCGCACCGACGGCGTAAGCCGGGGTTTCCGGGAACAGGGTCAGGTCGTAAGTGATCGAGCTACGCAGCGGGTCGACCTCGACCGCCTCCGAGGGCAGTTCGATGGGCTCGCCGCGTTTGCCGTTTTCGTTCTGGGTGAAGAAGGTCACCGGGCTGTCGCTGGTAGAGAAGGAGGTGCCCAGCAATTCGTCATTGAAGGTTTTCGGGTGGTCGAACTCGATCCGCGCCGCGCTGGCGTCCTCGGTGGATTGGTGAATGACCACGCTTTTTTTCAGGGTGTCTTCGTCGAGGTTGGCGCCCTTGAGGTAGTTCGGTGCCTGATCGTCATACACCACTACCGGCATGGGCAGGGGCTGGATCTTGCTGTCGGTGGTCAGAGGGTCGAAGCGCCGCACCGGCAGGTTGAACTCTTTGCGGGTGACGGTGGCTCCAGAGAAATCCAGCACGTTGACTTCGAGCTTGTCGATCAGGCCGTTGAAATACACCTTGGTGTAATGGCTGTGCTGCTCGCGCTCGAAGGTTTTGCGCTCCTCTTCAAGCTGCTGCTCGAACGCCTGGCTCCAGGCCTTCTGCTTCTGCATTTCGGCGAGCTGCTTGGCGTAGAAGGCGATCTGTTGGCTGTTCTCGTTGATCGAGCCGGAGCGCGAAAGGATCTGGCCGGTGGTGTCGCGTGCCTGCACCAGCAACGGGTTGAGCGGCGTCTCGCTGAGCCCGGGCGGCAGTGGGGCGCTGTTGGTCAACTCGATTTCGGCGCTGTTCTTGTCCAGGGACAGCAGTTTCACGCTGACATTCTTGTCGCTGCGTTGCTTGCCGACATCGGCCTTGTCCAGTTCGAAGGTGAGCACCTGGTGTGGCGCGATCACTTCGGCCTTGCCTTGCAACGTCACGGGTTGGGGCTGGTTCTTGTTTTCGATTTCCACGCCTTCGATGAACGGGTAGGTCACCGTCAGGTCATCCGGATTGGTCAGGTTGGAACTGGAGGGGCTCAACTGGATGCCGGGATCGGTTTCCGACCATTCGGGCTGGAAGGCGATGACCTTGCCGTTGCTCAGGGTTACGGATTGCCATTCCAGGCCGTGGGGGAAGGGGAATTGCGCCGGCATGTTGAAGCTGAAGGGGAACACCGGCTGCAGATCGGTCAGGTAGTCGGAGTTGGAGGTCTTGCGCAGTACGAACAGGCCATTGAGGTAGGTGTCGACCAGGGCCTGCGGGCTGGGGTAGTGCTTGAGCAGGGCCAGGGCGTCATCGCCGTATTCGGTCTCGATGGGCTTGCTCTTGAGCCGCAGTTGCGCTCGCTCGAGCAGTAACAGCGAACCGCCCAGGTCAGCGATGGCGTCCTTGAGCTTGGGATCCTGGATGGCGTCCAGGGATTGTTCGAACTGTGCGGTTTTCTGTTCCAGGCTGACTTGCTGCTTCTCGTCGCTGGGCGAGCAGCCGCTGCTGAGCAGTACCGCGATACACAGGCCGGTACCCGCCAAAGGCAATCGCAAATCCATTCTCCAGGCTTCCTGTCCGATGTCATTGAGCTGTTCAAGTGCTTGCGACACTAGCAGAAAAACGCTTTGGCAGACGCGCAGGCAATGGATTTCGTTGCGGTTTATGGGCTTTTGGCCGGCTGATATACTCGCCGCCGTTTTCAGACCTGTGTGAGATTCAATGGAACGTTTTATCGAGAATGCAATGTACGCCTCGCGCTGGCTGCTGGCGCCGATCTACTTTGGCCTGTCATTGGGGTTGCTCGCCCTGGCTTTGAAGTTCTTCCAGGAAGTCTTTCACGTCATCCCTAACGTGTTCTCCATGGCCGAGTCGGATCTGATCCTGGTGCTGCTGTCGTTGATCGACATGGCACTGGTCGGCGGCCTGCTGGTGATGGTGATGATCTCCGGCTACGAGAACTTCGTGTCTCAGCTGGACATCGACGAGGACAAGGAAAAGCTCAACTGGCTGGGCAAGATGGACTCCTCCTCGCTGAAGATGAAGGTGGCTGCGTCCATCGTGGCGATCTCCTCGATCCATCTGCTGCGGGTATTCATGGACGCGAAGAACATCGAGCCGCAGTACCTGATGTGGTACGTGATCATCCACATGACCTTCGTGATTTCGGCTTTCGCCATGGGCTATCTGGACAAGCTGACCAAGCACTGATCGCCTGACCACCGCTGTAGCCGCGCCGCCCGGCCGTGGTGAAACGGACAGGCGGCGTCGTTTGTGGCTTGTGCTTTTACCGGCCGAGGCATATCCCTGTAAGGGTCACGGGCTTGAACTGCGCGAGGTGCACCCATGAACCTGCACGAGTTGAATGCTTATGCCGTCGCCGGAAAAATCGACGAGCTGAACCTGATCTCCCTCGAAGGCGGTATCTATCTGCTCGAGGCGCGGATGCACGGGACGGCCTATCCGTTGAGCGACGCCCACGGGCAGATGTTGCATCTGCGTTCGGTGGAACATGCCCGGGAAGTGCTGCATGCCTTTCCCAAGCTGCCCTTCAACCTGATCCACGCTTCAGTGCATGATGAGATGTGCGGCCTCTCGGCCAATACCGATGACAGCCTGCGGGTGCCCCTCGCCGTCCGCTCGGCCTGACAGGCGGGGACGCGCGTTCATCACCGTGGCATCTGTGCTAGTCTGCTCGCCCTTTTGGTTCCGGGCGTCCCGGGATGCGCTGTGTACGCACGGCGGATTTCCGAGCCGTCCGCACAGCGGAGCAGTGTCATGTCCGAAGTAAATCTGTCCACCGACGAAACCCGCGTCAGCTACGGTATCGGCCGTCAGCTGGGCGACCAGCTGCGTGACAACCCGCCACCGGGCGTGAGCCTGGACGCCATCCTGGCGGGCCTGACCGACGCGTTCGCCGGCAAGCCTAGCCGTGTAGGCCAGGAAGAAATGTCCGCCAGCTTCAAGGTGATCCGCGAAATCATGCAGGCCGAAGCCGCTGCCAAGGCTGAAGCCGCTGCTGGCGCGGGCCTGGCTTTCCTGGCTGAAAACGCCAAGCGCGAAGGCATCACCACTCTGGCCTCCGGCCTGCAGTTCGAAGTGCTGACCCAGGGCGAAGGCGCCAAGCCATCCCGTGAAGACAGCGTGCGTACCCACTACCACGGCACCCTGATCGACGGCACTGTGTTCGACAGCTCCTACGAGCGCGGCCAGCCTGCGGAATTCCCGGTCGGCGGCGTGATCGCTGGCTGGACCGAGGCGCTGCAACTGATGAATGCCGGTAGCAAATGGCGTCTGTACGTGCCGAGCGAGCTGGCTTACGGCGCGCAAGGCGTTGGCAGCATCCCGCCGCACAGCGTTCTGGTGTTTGACGTCGAGCTGCTCGACGTTCTGTAAGCCTCAGTTGCCGGGCTGAGCGTGCTCGCGATCCATACGCCGTGTGTGCGGTGTACGGATCGCGCGCAGGTTCGCCTTGGCAGAGGGTTTAGGTGGGGTCATAGACGTATTTTTGCGCTCAGGCCTTGCCCTTCGGCTGTTCCGGCAGGGCGCAAGGCCCGTGCATAGCAGAACAGAAACAGGTTGCGCACCAGCTCCTTGAGCACCACCGGCTCGCTGGAACTCAGGCCATTGAGGTCCAGGTCGCCCTGGTCCTGCAGCTCGTTCAAGGCTTCTTCTTCCAGTACCGCACAGACTTCCCCGGTTTCCCGATGCAGGATTCGCAGGTAAGGGTGTGGGCGGTCCAGCCATGCGTCGATCAAATAAGTCATGAGTCTTATCTCCTTGATGGGTTTCAATGAGAATAATTCTTATTCAATGAATAGCAAGTACCTATTGGCGGTTTCTGCTTTTTTCTGTGTGGAAATTGTTGTGAGTCAAAAGGGCTGGCCTTTTGATAGGTGGCGGGAGAGGCGGGGAATCAGGCGGGAGCGGGGAGGGCTTCACCCCGTGGCTGGCACGGGGCGATAGCCGGAATATCAGACCTTGCGGACGAACTCGGACTTGAGCTTCATCGGGCCGATACCGTCGATCTTGCAGTCGATGTCGTGGTCGCCATCGCACAGGCGGATGTTCTTGACTTTGGTACCGACCTTGACCACCAGCGAGGTGCCCTTGACCTTGAGGTCCTTGATCACGGTGATGGTGTCGCCGTCTTGCAGGACATTGCCGACCGAGTCTTTTTTCACGGTTTCATCGGATGCGGCCTCGGCTTCGCCGTTGGCGGACCATTCGTGGGCGCATTCCGGGCAGACCAACTGGGCGCCGTCTTCATAGGTGTATTCGGAATTGCATTTTGGGCAGGGTGGCAACGTGCTCACTAAGACTCCTCGGATTCAGGAAGGCTAAAAAAGCGCACATTATATAGGGTTTTGCCCGGGGAAGGGGTATCGCGGGGGATTGGGCGAGAAAGCATCGCGAGCCAGCCCGCTCCTGCGCAAGGCTGGAGCGGGCTGGCGATCGAATCTTAGTGGGTGCGGGCTACAGCGAATTCGCTCAGTTCCACCAGCGCGTCGCGGTATTTGCTCGGCGGCAGGGCTTCCAGGCAGGCGATGGCGCGAGCGACATAGTCGCGGGCCAGTTGCGCGGTGTAGTCCAGGGAGCCGGAGGCTTCCACGGCCGCGCGGATGCTTTCCAGGTCTTCGATACCGCCTTTCTGGATCGCCTGGCGCACCAGGGCCGCCTGTTCCGGCGTGCCTTCGCGCATGGTGTAGATCAGCGGCAGGGTCGGCTTGCCTTCGGCCAGGTCGTCGCCGACGTTCTTGCCCAGGGTTTCCGCGTCGCCGCGGTAGTCGAGCAGGTCGTCCACCAGTTGGAAGGCCACGCCCAGGTGATCGCCGAAGGTGCGCAGGGCTTCGCTCTGCTCTTCGGTGGCGCCGGCCAGGGCGGCGGCGCTGTGGGTCGAGGCTTCGAAGAGCATCGCGGTCTTGCCGCGGATGACTTCCATGTAGGTTTCTTCGGTGGTGCTGGCGTCACGGACTTTCGACAGCTGCAGCACTTCGCCTTCGGCGATGATGCGGGTGGCTTGCGAAAGGATCTTCATCACTGGCATCGAGCCCAGCTCGACCATCATCTCGAAGGAGCGCGAGTACAGGAAGTCGCCCACCAGCACGCTCGGGGCATTGCCCCACATGGCGTTGGCGGTCGAGCGGCCACGGCGCATGCCGGACATGTCGACCACGTCGTCATGCAGCAGGGTGGCGGTGTGCAGGAACTCGATGGTGGCGGCCAGCAGGCGCAGGTCGTCGCCTTCGCGACCCAGGGCCTTGCCACACAGCAGCACCAATAAAGGACGCAGGCGTTTACCCCCGGCCGAGGTAATGTAGTCGCCGATTTTCGATACCAGCGGCACTCGGGAGGTCAGCTGCTTCTTGATGATGCCGTCGACGGCGCTAAAATCGTCCGCCACCGCGCGGTAGAAAGCTTGGGGTTGCATCAGCGACAGGTGCTCCAGAAGGGTTGCGCGGCATGCTAGGACCCACGTCCGGGGCTGTCAAGGCGCGATGGACGGCCCCTTGCATCGCCAAGACAGCTTGCGTACAATCGCGCACCCTGAACTTCCTGGGCAGCACCTGCCTTACGCAATTGCACTTGGGCCGTTCCAGCCCCATGCAGCCATGCCAGCCAATACCTCTTCTTATAAAGAGCTGGGTGAGCAGGATTATCGGAGAAATACCATGTACGCAGTAATCGTTACCGGCGGTAAGCAATACAAGGTCGCTGAAGGTGAATACCTGAAGATCGAAAAACTGGAAATCGCCACTGGCGAATCCGTGACTTTTGACCGCGTTCTGTTGGTTGCCAATGGCGACGACGTGAACATCGGCGCACCTGTTGTTGCTGGCGCAACCGTCAAGGCTGAAGTGATCTCCCAAGGTCGTCACGATAAAGTCCGCATCATCAAGTTCCGTCGCCGTAAGCACCACATGAAGCGTATGGGCCACCGCCAGTGGTTCACCGAGATCAAAATCACCGGTATTCAGGCTTAATTTCAGCCTAATTCCTCACTAGGAGAATTGAACTCATGGCACACAAAAAAGCTGGTGGTAGTACCCGTAACGGTCGCGACTCAGAAGCCAAACGCCTTGGCGTGAAGATGTATGGCGGCCAGGTCATCAAGGCCGGCAACATCATCGTGCGTCAGCGCGGCACCCAATTCCACGCTGGCTACGGCGTTGGCATGGGTAAAGATCACACCCTCTTCGCGAAAATCGAAGGCGTGATCAAGTTTGAAGTAAAAGGCGCCTTCGGTCGTCGTTACGTGAGCGTTGTCGCGGCTTAATTGCGCGATCGCTGGAAAAGCCCTGTCTTGCGACGGGGCTTTTTCGTTTGTGGGGTGAGTCTCTTGCAAAACTGTTTGTATGGGCTGCCAGCGCTGGATGTTACGGCCGTTGATCGGGGTCGCTGCGCTCATTTTTGCAAGAGTCTTATGTCTTAGTGTTTTTCGGCTCGCCCGTGCGGCGAGAGGCGTTTTGTTATGAAGTTCGTTGATGAAGTTTCGATCCGAGTAAAAGCTGGCGACGGCGGCAATGGCTGCATGAGTTTCCGTCGGGAAAAGTTCATCGAAAACGGTGGTCCGAACGGTGGTGATGGTGGTGATGGCGGCTCGATCTACATGATCGCCGACGAAAACCTCAACACCCTGGTGGACTACCGCTACACCCGCCATTTCGATGCCGAGCGCGGCTCCAATGGCGGCAGTACCGATTGCACCGGCAAGAAAGGTGAGGATCTCGAGCTGCGCGTACCGGTCGGCACCACGGTGATCGACGCCGGTACCCAGGAAGTGATCGGTGACCTGACCAAGGCCGGTCAGCGTTTGCTGGTGGTGCAGGGCGGCTGGCACGGTCTGGGTAACACCCGTTTCAAATCCAGTACCAACCGCGCGCCGCGCCAGACCACTCCGGGCAAGCCGGGTGAGCAGCGTGATCTCAAGCTGGAGCTGAAAGTGCTGGCGGACGTCGGTCTGCTGGGCTTGCCGAATGCGGGTAAGAGCACCTTCATTCGCTCGGTGTCCGCGGCCAAGCCGAAAGTGGCCGACTATCCGTTCACGACCCTGGTGCCGAACCTGGGCGTGGTCAGTGTCGACCGCTGGAAAAGCTTCGTGATCGCCGACATCCCGGGTCTGATCGAGGGCGCTTCGGATGGTGCGGGCCTGGGTATCCGTTTCCTCAAGCACCTGGCGCGTACTCGCCTGCTGCTGCACCTCGTGGACATGGCGCCACTGGATGAAAGCAGCCCGGCCGATGCTGCGGAAGTGATCGTCAACGAGCTGACCAAGTTCAGCCCGTCCCTGGCTGAGCGTGATCGCTGGCTGGTGCTGAACAAATGCGACCAGATCCTCGAGGAAGAGCATGAGGCGCGGGTCAAGGAGATCGTCGATCGCCTGGAGTGGACCGGTCCGGTGTACGTGATCTCGGCCATTTCCAAAGACGGTACCGAGCGCCTGAGCCGCGACATCATGCGTTATCTGGAAGATCGTGCCGATCGTCTGGCGGCCGACCCGGCTTATGCCGACGAGTTGGCTGAGCTCGATCAGCGCATCGAAGACGAGGCGCGTGCCCAGCTGCAGGCTCTGGACGACCAGCGTGCCCTGCGCCGCAGCGGCGTGAAGAGCGTGCATGACATCGGCGACGATGACTGGGACGAGGAAGATGTGGATGACGAAGATGGTCCGGAAATCATTTACGTCCGCGACTGATTCGTTGCAGTAAACTACAAGCGCCGCTCACTGAGCGGCGTTTTAGTATCCAGGAAACGTAGTATCAAGAAGCTTAGTATCAAGAAACGTAGCCACGAATAACTTATGGGCGCGCTCGGTCGCGTGGCTCTCAAGCTAAGGTTGAAGAAGATGCGGAGTAAGGTGACAGGTGCGCAGCGCTGGGTCGTGAAGATCGGCAGTGCACTGCTGACGGCGGACGGCAAAGGGCTGGATCGCGCGGCAATGGGCGTTTGGGTCGAGCAGATGGTGGCTTTGCATGAGGCTGGCGTCGAGCTGGTATTGGTTTCCTCCGGTGCGGTCGCGGCCGGCATGAGTCGCCTGGGCTGGACCGCACGACCGAGTGCGATGCATGAGCTGCAGGCGGCCGCGGCCATCGGCCAGATGGGTCTGGTGCAGGCCTGGGAATCGAGCTTTGCCGAGCACGGCCTGCACACTGCGCAGATCCTGCTGACCCATGACGACCTGTCCGACCGCAAGCGTTACCTGAACGCCCGCAGCACCTTGCGTGCGCTGGTCGAACTCAAGGTGATTCCGGTCATCAATGAAAACGACACCGTGGTTACCGATGAGATCCGCTTCGGTGACAACGACACCCTGGCGGCCCTGGTGGCCAACCTGGTCGAGGCCGATCTGCTGGTGATCCTCACTGACCGCGACGGCATGTTCGATGCGGACCCGCGTAACAACCCCGATGCCCAACTGATTTACGAGGCGCGCGCCGACGACCCGGCGCTGGATGCGGTGGCGGGCGGTACCGGTGGTGCGCTCGGGCGTGGTGGCATGCAAACCAAGCTGCGCGCGGCGCGCCTGGCGGCCCGTTCCGGGGCGCACACCATCATTGTCGGTGGGCGCCTGGAGCGGGTGCTGGATCGCCTCAAGGCGGGCGAGCGCCTGGGTACCTTGCTGTCGCCTGAGCGCGGCATGCTGGCGGCGCGCAAGCAATGGCTGGCTGGGCACCTGCAAACCCGTGGCACCCTGGTGCTGGATGATGGTGCGGTGTCGGCCCTGTCCCAAGGCAACAAGAGCTTGCTGCCGGTGGGGGTCAAGCTGGTGCAGGGCAGCTTCCGCCGTGGCGAGATGGTGGTGTGCGTGGCGCCGGACGGGCGTGAAATCGCTCGCGGCCTGGCCAACTACAGCGCCCTGGAGGCGCAAAAAATCATCGGTCAGTCTTCTGATGCGATTGTCGGTTTGCTGGGGTACATGGCCGAGCCCGAGTTGGTTCACCGTGACAACCTGATTCTGGTCTAAGGAAAAACCAATGCGCGTAGCAAGAGGATTGTTGGGGTTGCTGCTGGCGATGCCGCTGCTGGCCTCCGCTGAAGAGATCGGCCAGGTGTCGACGGTGTTCAAGTTTGTCGGGCCCAACGACCGCATTGTGGTCGAGGCCTTTGATGATCCGAAGGTGGAAGGTGTGACCTGCTACCTGTCGCGCGCCAAGACCGGTGGCGTGAAGGGTGGGCTGGGGTTGGCGGAGGATCGTGCCGAGGCCTCCATCGCTTGTCGGCAGGTCGGCCCAATCAGCTTCAAGGGTGAGCTCAAGGATGGCGAGGAGGTATTCAAGGAGCGCACTTCGCTGGTGTTCAAGACCATGCAGGTGGTGCGTTTCCTCGACAAGAAGCGCAATACCCTGGTGTACCTGGTCTATAGCGATCGGTTGATCGAGGGTGGTCCGCAGAATGCGGTGACGGCGATTCCGATCCTGCCTTGGGCGCAGAACCCGTAAAGGCCTTCAGGGCTTGCTCCTGCAGGTTGTGTCATTCCTGCAGGGGCGGCCGGTCGGCGCTCGATTGCTGGCGATAGCGGTTCAGTACTCAAAGCAGCAAATCGCAGGCAATAAAAAACCGACCCTGGGGTCGGTTTTTTAACAAGCGTGTCGCTTAGGCTGCAGCAGCAAGCTTCAGAGCCTTGATGTGGCCATTCAGGCGGCCTTTATGGCGAGCAGCTTTGTTCTTGTGGATGATGCCTTTATCAGCCATGCGGTCGATAACTGGCACGGCCAGAACATAAGCAGCTTGCGCTTTTTCAGCGTCTTTTGCGTCGATGGCTTTAACTACATTCTTGATGTAGGTACGAACCATGGAACGCAGGCTGGCGTTGTGGCTGCGACGCTTCTCAGCCTGTTTTGCACGTTTTTTGGCGGAAGGTGAGTTGGCCACCGTCGAGCTCCTCGAAAGACTTTTTGGGAAATAGCAAACAAAATAGGCCGCGAATCATGCCGATGAGTTGAAGGCTTGTCAAGGGCAGCTGATGCGTTCCGCTGAGTGGTTGGATCTGAAGAGGCGGGATATTTATTTCCGGCGCTTGACCTGTAAACTCGCGAGCTTTGGCTCTGTGCTGTTGCGGCGCGGAGTATCGCACAAGTGGGCGCATTGTTCGCCTGCTGTTTATCTACAGGCAAAAAACCTTTCCATGAACCTGCTCAAGTCGTTGGCCGCTGTCAGCTCTATCACCATGCTTTCCCGGGTTCTGGGGTTCGTGCGCGATACCATCATTGCGCGTACGTTCGGCGCCGGCATGGCGACGGACGCCTTCTTCATTGCCTTCAAACTACCCAACCTGCTGCGTCGCATCTTCGCCGAGGGCGCCTTTTCCCAGGCCTTTGTGCCGATCCTGGCGGAATATAAAAGCCAGCAGGGAGAGGAAGCGACCCGTACCTTCATTGCCTATGTGTCCGGCCTGCTGACCCTGGTGCTGGCGCTGGTGACGGCGCTGGGGATCATCGCCGCGCCCTGGGTGATCTGGGCGACGGCGCCAGGTTTTGTCGACACCCCGGAAAAATTCACGCTGACCACCGATCTGTTGCGCGTGACCTTTCCTTATATATTGCTGATCTCGTTGTCCTCCCTGGCGGGGGCGATCCTCAATACCTGGAACCGCTTTTCGGTCCCGGCGTTCGTGCCGACGTTGCTGAACGTCGCCATGATCGTGTTCTCGGTATTCCTGACACCTTATTTCGATCCGCCGGTCATGGCACTGGGCTGGGCGGTGCTGGCGGGTGGCCTGGCGCAGTTGCTGTATCAGCTGCCGCATCTTAAGAAGATCGGCATGCTCGTGCTGCCGCGCCTGAACCTGCGCGACACCGGGGTCTGGCGGGTGCTGAAGCAGATGCTGCCGGCCATTCTCGGGGTCTCGGTAAGCCAGATTTCGCTGATCATCAACACCATCTTCGCCTCGTTCCTGGTGGCCGGCTCGGTGTCCTGGATGTATTACGCCGATCGCCTGATGGAGCTGCCTTCGGGGGTTCTGGGGGTAGCGCTGGGCACGATCCTGCTGCCGACACTGGCCAAGACTTACGCCAACAAGGACCGGCATGAATATTCGCGGATTCTCGATTGGGGCCTGCGCCTGTGCTTCATGCTGGTGCTGCCTTGCGCGTTGGCGCTGGGGATTCTGGCCGAGCCACTGACGGTATCGCTGTTCCAGTACGGCCAGTTCAGCGCCTTCGATGCGTCGATGACCCAGCGGGCGTTGGTCGCGTATTCGGTCGGCTTGCTCGCGATCATTGTGATCAAGGTGCTGGCACCGGGCTTCTACGCCCAGCAGAACATTCGTACCCCGGTAAAAATCGCGATTTTCACGCTGATTGTCACGCAACTGCTGAACCTGGCGTTCATCGGTCCGCTGAAGCATGCGGGCCTGGCGCTGGCGATCAGCGCCGGGGCCTGTATCAACGCCGGTCTGCTGTTCTATCAACTGCGCAAACAGCAGATGTTCCTGCCGCAGCCAGGGTGGGGCAAGTTTGCCCTCAAACTGGTCGTTGCGGTGAGCGTGATGTCGGCGGTGTTGTTGGGGCTGATGCAGTTCATGCCGGCCTGGGATCAGGGGCATATGCTTGCGCGTTTCCTGCGTCTGGGCGTGCTGGTGGTGGCCGGCGTAGTGGCCTATTTCGGCATGCTGGCCTTGTTCGGTTTCCGCCTGCGCGACTTCAATCGCAAGGCGTTGCACTGAGGTCCGGGGGCGCTTGAACGCCAGCGAGGCAGTGGTTTTGTCGGTTCGATCACTTTGGCGCGTGCTGTTGCCTGTCACCGGCCGTCGGGTGTGGTTATAATCGACCACTTTATGAGCAAGAAGCGCGTTATGCAGCTGGTCCGAGGCCTCCACAATCTGCGCCCCCAGCATCGGGGCTGTGTCGCCACTATTGGCAACTTCGACGGTGTTCACCGTGGCCACCAGGCTATCCTGGGCCGGCTGCGTGAGCGTGCGCTTGAGTTGGGCGTGCCCAGCTGCGTGGTGATATTCGAGCCGCAGCCGCGCGAATTCTTCGCTCCGGATACCGCTCCGGCCCGTCTGGCACGCTTGCGCGACAAGCTGCAGCTGCTGGCCGAGGAGGGCGTCGACCGGGTCTTGTGCCTGGCGTTCAACCAGCGCTTGAGCAAGCTCAGCGCCAGCGAGTTCGTCGAGACCATCCTGGTCGATGGCCTGGGTGTGCAGCATCTGGAAGTCGGCGACGATTTTCGTTTTGGTTGCGACCGGGTCGGTGACTTCGACTTCCTGCAAAAGGCCGGTATCACCCACGGTTTTACCGTCGAGGCCGCGCAGACTGTCGAGCTGGATGGCCTGCGCGTCAGCAGCACCCAGGTCCGCAATGCCCTGGCGGCTGCCGATTTCGTATTGGCCGAGCGTCTGCTCGGTCGCCCGTTCCGCATCGCCGGGCGGGTCCTGCACGGACAGAAGCTGGCGCGCCAATTAGGTACGCCAACCATCAATGTGCAGCTCAAGCGCCGCCGTGTACCGCTGTCCGGGGTGTACCTGGTCAATGTCGACATCGACGGCAAGACCTGGCCGGGCGTCGCCAACATTGGCGTGCGGCCGACGGTGGCAGGTGATGGCAAGGCCCACCTGGAAGTCCATCTTTTAGATTTTGCCGGCGATCTGTATGACCGGCGTTTGACGGTGGTTTTCCACCAGAAGCTGCGTGAAGAGCAGCGTTTCGCCTCTCTGGAGGCGCTGAAGACGGCGATCAACGCGGATGTCGCCGCCGCCCGTGCCGAAGTTGCACGTACCCATAGCGCCAATCGCTAATGAAGAGCCTTAAATGACCGACTATAAAGCCACGCTAAACCTTCCGGACACCGCCTTCCCAATGAAGGCCGGCCTGCCTCAGCGCGAACCGCAGATTCTGCAGCGCTGGGACAGCATTGGCCTGTACGGTAAGTTGCGCGAAATTGGCAAGGATCGTCCGAAGTTCGTTCTTCACGACGGTCCGCCCTACGCCAACGGCTCGATTCACATCGGTCATGCGGTCAACAAGATTCTCAAGGACATGATCATCCGCTCGAAGACCCTGGCGGGCTTCGACGCGCCTTATGTTCCGGGCTGGGACTGCCACGGCCTGCCGATCGAGCACAAGGTCGAGGTGACCCACGGCAAGAACCTGTCCTCGGACAAGACCCGCGAGCTGTGCCGCGCCTACGCCACCGAGCAGATCGAAGGCCAGAAGGCCGAGTTCATCCGCCTGGGTGTGCTGGGCGACTGGGCCAACCCGTACAAGACCATGGATTTTGCCAACGAAGCCGGGGAAATCCGTGCCCTGGCGGAAATGGTCAAGGGCGGTTTCGTGTTCAAGGGCCTCAAGCCGGTGAACTGGTGTTTCGACTGCGGCTCGGCCCTGGCTGAAGCGGAAGTCGAGTACCAGGACAAGAAGTCCTCGACCATCGACGTGGCCTTCCCGATTTCCGACGCAGACAAGCTGGCCGCCGCCTTTGGCCTGGCCAAGCTGAGCAAGCCGGCTTCGATCGTGATCTGGACCACCACTCCGTGGACCATCCCGGCCAACCAGGCGCTGAACGTTCACCCTGAATTCAACTACGCCCTGGTCGATGCTGGCGACAAGCTGCTGGTCCTGGCCGAAGAGCTGGTGGAGTCCTGCCTGGCCCGCTACAACCTGGAAGGCTCGGTGATCGCCACCGCCCCGGGGTCGGCGCTGGAGCTGATCAACTTCCGTCACCCGTTCTACGATCGCCTGTCGCCGGTGTACCTGGCTGACTACGTCGAGCTGGGCGCCGGTACCGGCGTGGTTCACTCGTCGCCAGCCTACGGCGAAGACGACTTCGTGACCTGCAAGCGTTACGGCATGGTCAACGACGACATCCTCAACCCCGTGCAGAGCAACGGCGTGTACGCCAGCTCGCTGGAGTTCTTCGGCGGCCAGTTCATCTGGAAGGCCAACCCGGCCATCGTCGACAAGCTGACCGAAGTCGGTGCGCTGCTGCACACCGAAACCATCAGCCACAGCTACATGCATTGCTGGCGCCACAAGACCCCGCTGATCTACCGCGCCACCGCGCAGTGGTTCGTCGGCATGGACAAGCAGCCAACCAGCGGCAACACCCTGCGCCAGCGCGCGTTGCAGGCCATCGAAGAGACTCAGTTCGTTCCGGCCTGGGGCCAGGCGCGCCTGCATTCGATGATCGCCAACCGTCCGGACTGGTGCATCTCCCGTCAGCGCAACTGGGGCGTGCCGATCCCGTTCTTCCTGCACAAGGAAAGCGGCGAGCTGCACCCACGTACTGTCGAACTGATGGAAGAAGTGGCCAAACGTGTCGAGCACGAAGGCATCGAAGCCTGGTTCAAGATGGACGCGGCCGAGTTGCTGGGCGATGAAGCCTCGCAATACGACAAGATCAGCGACACCCTGGACGTCTGGTTCGACTCCGGTACCACGCACTGGCACGTACTGCGCGGCTCGCACCCGATGGGCCACGCCAGCGGCCCGCGTGCCGACCTGTACCTGGAAGGTTCCGACCAGCACCGCGGCTGGTTCCACTCGTCCCTGCTGACCGGCTGCGCGATCGATGGCAATGCGCCGTATCGCGAACTGCTGACCCACGGTTTCACCGTCGACGAGAATGGTCGCAAGATGTCCAAGTCCCTGGGCAACGTCATCGCGCCGCAGAAGGTCAACGACACCCTGGGCGCCGACATCATGCGCCTGTGGGTCTCGGCCACCGACTACTCCGGTGAAATGGCGGTTTCCGACCAGATCCTGCAGCGCAGCGCCGACGCCTACCGGCGTATCCGCAACACCGCGCGCTTCCTGCTTTCCAACCTGAGCGGCTTCAACCCGGCCACCGATATCCTGCCGGCCGAAGAAATGCTCGCCCTGGACCGTTGGGCCGTGGACCGTACCCTGCTGCTGCAGCGCGAGCTGGAACTGCATTACGGCGAATACCGCTTCTGGAACGTCTACTCCAAGGTCCACAACTTCTGCGTGCAGGAGCTGGGCGGTTTCTACCTGGACATCATCAAGGACCGCCAGTACACCACCGGCGCCAACAGCAAGGCCCGTCGTTCGTGCCAGACCGCGTTGTTCCACATCTCCGAAGCGCTGGTGCGCTGGATCGCACCGATCCTCGCCTTCACCGCCGACGAGCTGTGGCAGTACCTGCCGGGCGAGCGCAACGAATCGGTGATGCTCAACACCTGGTACCAGGGCCTCAGCGAGCTGCCGGAAGGCTTCGAGCTGGACCGTGCCTACTGGGAGCGGATCATGGCGGTCAAGGTCGCGGTCAACAAGGAAATGGAAATCCAGCGCGCGGCCAAGGCCGTCGGTGGCAACCTGCAAGCCGAAGTGACCCTGTATGCCGAAGAAGCGCTGAGCGCCGACCTGGCCAAGCTGAGCAACGAGCTGCGTTTCGTGCTGATCACCTCCACCGCCAGCGTCGCGCCTTTCGCGCAGGCCCCGGCGGATGCGGTGGAAACCGAAGTCGCCGGCCTCAAGCTGAAAGTGGTCAAGTCGAGCTTCGCCAAGTGCGCCCGTTGCTGGCACTGCCGTGAAGATGTCGGCGTGCACCCTGAGCACCCGGAAATCTGCGGTCGCTGCGTCGACAACATCAGCGGCGAAGGCGAGGTTCGTCACTATGCCTAATGCCACGGGCCGTTTCGGCCGTCTGGGCTGGCTGTGGTTGAGCGTGCTGGTGCTGGTCATCGACCAGGCCAGCAAGCTGCACTTCGAAAGCTCGCTGTCGATGTACCAGCAGATCGTGGTGATCCCGGATTACTTCAGCTGGACCCTGGCCTACAACACCGGCGCGGCGTTCAGCTTCCTGGCGGACAGCTCGGGCTGGCAGCGCTGGTTGTTCGCCCTGATTGCGGTGGTGGTCAGCGCGGTGCTGGTGGTCTGGCTCAAGCGCCTGGGGCGCAACGAAACCTGGCTGGCGGTCGCCCTGGCCCTGGTGCTGGGTGGCGCGCTGGGCAACCTGTACGACCGCATCGCCCTGGGCCATGTGATCGATTTCATCCTGGTGCATTGGCAGAACCGCTGGTACTTCCCGGCGTTCAACTTCGCCGACAGCGCCATCAGCGTGGGTGCGGTGATGCTTGCGCTGGATATGTTCAAAAGCAAGAAAACCGGAGAAGCCGTTCATGACTGAACAGGTATTGGCTGAACAACGCATCGGCCAGAACACGGAAGTCACTTTGCATTTCGCATTGCGCCTGGATAACGGCGACACGGTGGACAGCACCTTCGACAAGGCCCCGGCGACCTTCAAGGTCGGTGACGGCAACCTGTTGCCAGGTTTTGAAGCGGCCCTGTTCGGTTTCAAGGCGGGCGACAAGCGTAACCTGACCATCGAACCGGAAAACGCCTTTGGCCAGCCGAACCCGCAAAATGTGCAGATCATCCCGCGTTCGCAGTTCCAGGATATGGAGCTATCCGAAGGCCTGCTGGTGATCTTCAACGATGCGGCCAATACCGAGCTGCCAGGTGTGGTCAAAGCCTTTGACGATGCCCAGGTGACGGTTGACTTCAACCATCCGTTGGCCGGTAAAACCTTGACCTTTGATGTCGAAATCATCGACGTTAAAGCGCTGTAACTAACGAACCCGGCCTGCTGTAGGAGCGAGCTTGCTCGCGAAGTTCTTCAACGATAACGCTGGCATTCTGAATGACCGCGGTGTCTTTGAGTTCTTCGCGAGCAAGCTCGCTCCTACAGCGCAAGACACGAGGCACAGCATGCAAATCAAACTCGCCAACCCCCGTGGCTTCTGCGCTGGCGTGGACCGCGCGATCGAAATCGTCAATCGCGCCCTGGAGGTCTTCGGGCCGCCGATCTACGTGCGTCATGAAGTGGTGCACAACAAATTTGTCGTCGAAGACCTGCGCGCCCGCGGAGCGATCTTTGTCGAGGAGCTGGACCAGGTGCCGGATGACGTCATCGTGATCTTCAGCGCCCACGGCGTTTCCCAGGCCGTGCGCAGCGAAGCGGCGGGCCGTGGCCTGAAAGTCTTCGATGCGACCTGCCCGCTGGTGACCAAGGTGCATATCGAAGTGGCGCGCTACAGCCGCGACGGTCGCGAATGCATCCTGATCGGCCATGCCGGCCACCCGGAAGTCGAAGGCACCATGGGCCAGTACGATGCCAGCAATGGCGGCGCGATCTACCTGGTGGAAGATGAGAACGACGTCGCCAACCTGCAGGTGCGCAATCCTGAAAAGCTGGCGTTCGTCACCCAGACCACCTTGTCGATGGACGACACCAGCCGGGTCATCGATGCCCTGCGCCAGCGTTTCCCGGCCATTGGCGGGCCACGCAAGGACGATATCTGCTACGCCACGCAGAACCGTCAGGACGCGGTCAAGCAACTGGCCGACGAGTGCGATGTGGTACTGGTGGTGGGCAGCCCGAACAGCTCCAACTCCAACCGCCTGCGTGAACTGGCCGAGCGCATGGCCACCCCGGCATACCTGATCGATGGTGCCGAGGATATGCAGCGCAGCTGGTTCGACGGCGTCGAGCGCATCGGCATCACCGCTGGGGCGTCGGCTCCCGAGGTGCTGGTGCGGGGCGTGATCGACCAATTGCACGCCTGGGGCGCCACCGGCGCCGACGAACTGGCCGGCCGCGAAGAAAACATCACCTTCTCCATGCCCAAAGAGCTGCGCGTTCGTTCGTTGCTCTGATCAGCCCTGGCTGTCGCATAACGCCTGCGCGGCCTTGTCGCTGCGCAGGCTGACCCGCCCGCTGCGGGAAAGCACCACCTGATGCTGGCTCGTTCCCGGATCGGCCCCGCAGATGTGCAGCGTCCCGGCCTGAAAGGCCCCGCTGGGCAGCAGCGGATCGCCCAGGCCACTGAAACGCACGAAGTGCTGCACCGGGCGATTGCCGACAATCGCCACCCGGGCGTCTCCCCGGCGTTCGAGCAGCACCGGGTTATCGCCGTCCTGCGAGCCCTCGCCACTGATATCCAGAATGATCCGCCAACCCTGGCTCCAGTCGTCGTTCAACCCGTGAATGACGATTCGCTGCTGGCGCAGGATGGCTTCGGTGCGCGCATTGCGGATGCCGCTGGCAAGCATCTGTGCGGCATCCAGCCGGCGAGTCGACTGGAACAACTCCCCGAATGAGGTGGTGGCGAACAGCATCAACAGGCTGGCAAGCGCCAGCCCCACGATTATTTCGATCAGGCCGAAACCCTTTTGCGGCATGGTTCTCCCTCCATGGAGTGCGGCAGGCCCGGACAATCCTTGCCCGGCCATTGAGCAAAACCGCGAACCTTCGGTCTATGAAGGTTCGAAGTGCTAGAGCCAGTTATAGCCGCTGGCCGCTCAAGGGGATGGCATGCGTTACCGCACAGAAGGGTTCACGCTGATCGAATTGCTGGTCGCCCTGGCAGTTTCGGCGATTTTGTTGACCCTGGTGGTTCCGGCATTCAGTCAGATGGCGCAGCGGGCCAAGGCCGACAGCGACATCAGCGAACTGCTGCGCAGCTTGAATTACGCGCGTCTGGAGGCGATCGACCGTGGCTTGCCGGTTCACCTGCGTCCGGCTGCCGTGGATTCGGACTGGAGCCGGGGGCTGTCGATTTATCAAGGCGACGGGCCGGCGACGAATGTATTGCGGGTTGTTCCCGCGGTCAGTCGCGGCGCCCGGCTGACGCTAACCTCTGAATTCGACAGCATCGGATTCAACGCGCTGGGTGGCGTATCGGCAGCGGTCCCGCCGGTCATGACCTATGTGCTGGGCGCACAACACAGGACGATCACGCTGTGCCTGAACGGACGGATAGCGGTAAACGGGGAGTGCCAATGACGGGCAGGAGCGTGCAGGCCGGGATGACGCTGATCGAGGTGCTGGTGGCGGTGCTGATTCTCGGCGTGGGCCTGCTCGGTGCCGCGGCGGTCCAGCTCAATGCCCTGCGTTATACCGACAGTGCATTGATGACCAGCCAGGCCAGCTTCATCGCCTATGACATGCTCGATCGCATCCGCGCCAACAGCGCCGCGGACTACACCGTGGCGGCGCCCGATACCGGCAATTTCAGCGTGGTTCGGGACCAGGACCTGTATGACTTCAAGCGCAATGTCGAGAGCTTTGGCGGGCCGACCGCCGAGGGCCATATCAGCCTCAAGCAGGGTGTGTTCACCATCAGCATCACCTGGGACGACTCCCGCGCCGCCCATGTCTCGGACCAGCCTGCTGAAGGCTCCCGCAGTTTTGTCGTGAGCAGCCGGGTGGCGGTGGATCCGGGGGATAAGCGATGAGATGCGGGAACAGCGGTTTCGGCCTGATCGAAATGTTGGTGGCGCTGGCGTTGAGCCTGATTGTGGCCTTGGGTGTGACGCAGATTTTCATCTCGGCCAAAAACACCTACCTCAGCCAGAGCGCCTCGGCCGGCCTGCAAGAGGACGCGCGTTTCGTGCTGAGCAAGATGATCCAGGAAATACGCATGGTCGGCATGTTCGGCTGCCTGCAGAGCATCGCCGATTCCAGCACCGCCTCGGACTTCGCCGGCCATGCACAGACACCGATCCGCTGGGACAACGCCAACCACCGGCTGACGCTGGTCACGGCTGATATCGGCGACAGCGGCGGCACCCCGACCTGGACCGTGCTGACCGATTGCCGCAACAGCGCCACCGCCTACACCGGCGCCCGCAAGGCCCCTACGGGGCAGCAGGCGTTTGCGGTGCGGCGCCTGGTGTACAGCCTGAAGAACGATCAACTGCTGATGGGTACCGGCACCGGCTCCAGTCAGGCGGTGCTGGTGAACAATGTCAGCGCTTTCGAGGTGTCGTTCGGCATCGCCAGCAGCGCCACGGATATCGCGGCCTCCCGCTACAGTCGCGATCCTGGCGACCCGGCGCGGATCCGCAGCGTGCGCTTGAGCCTGACCCTGAGCGATCCCCAGGCACGCGTGCGGCCGCAGACGTTCAATGTGGTGGCCGCCTTGCGCAATCGTCTGTTGTGAGTGAGCTGCCGATGACTTCGTATCGAACGGCTCCCGGGGCGCAGCGCGGCATGGCGCTGCTGATGAGCCTGGTGTTCCTGTTGCTGCTGACCTTGATCGGCATTTCGTCGATGCAGAACGCCACGTTGCAGGAAAAGATGTCCGGCGGCCTGTGGCTGCGCAACCAGTCGTTCCAGGCGGCGGAGATGGCCCTGCGCATCGGTGAGAGCGCGGTGCAGCAGGACAGTTATTCGCTGCCGGTCTGTACCGGCGGCCAGTGCGCGCCGCCCGGCGAGTCCGCGGTCATCAGCGCCGCGGGCCACAACGGCCATTCGGGCGTGACCTGGATCGCCACCGGTAACAGCTTTTACGGCGTGCAGAACATCGGTACGGCGCTGGGGGCGGTCAATGTGCCGAGCAACACTTCCGCAACCCTGTACCGGGTGACCGCCGTCGGGCTGGCCGGCCATTCTCGCAGTGTGCTGGAGAGCATCTATGCCAAGTACTGAAGCCCGGGCGCTGCTGGCTGGCGCTTTGCTGAGCCTCTACCTGAGTGCCCCGGCCTACGGTTTCACCCCGGCCCAGGCGCCCTTGGCGAATGCGGCGGCGGTGGCGCCGAATGTAATGCTGCTGCTCGACGATTCGCAGAGCATGAACAGCATCGTCTATGCCCCTGGCTTCGATCCCGGGCTGACGCGGGCGCCGCTCAGCCCCTGCCGGATGCAGGCCGGCGAATGCCTGCCCGGAGCCAGTCCGAGCGCGGATTCGATGGCCCTTTCAACGCTGAGCCAGGCGGGCTGCGCCAGCGGTTATGTCGGGTTCTACCGCGACAATGCCCGGCCACAGTGCCTCAAGCTGCCAGATCCGGCTGGGCGCGGCAGCACCCGTTATTCGGCCGCCTATTTGGCCTATCTGCTTGCCCTGGCCGACGGCCGCGACCGGGATTTCACCGATGGCTCGATTCCCGCTCAGGACCGGATGGCCCTGGTCCGTGAGGCCGCCAGCGAGCTGGTGGCTGACAACCGCGCGCTGCGCATCGGCCTGGCGAGCTTCAACCCGCCAGCAGGCGGCGATCTGGCGCCGGGCGGGCGTATCGTGCGCGCCATCAGCGATCTGGCACCAGTCAGCGACCAGGTCAGCCAGGCTCAGGCCGACGCAAACTACCAGGCATTGCTGTCCGCCATCGGCGGGCTCAGGGCCTCGGCCGAGGCGCCGCTGGCGGAAACCTATTACGAGATCAGTCGTTATTTTCGGGGCCTGACGCCTTACTACAACAGCACGCCGTCCACCTATGGCAGCCCGATCCAGTACCGCTGCCAGCGCAATTACGGCCTGGTGGTGACCGATGGCTTGCCCAGTTACGACCACAGTTTTCCCTCCCGTGAACCCCAGGGGGCGGCCAGCCTGCCAGATTGGGATGGAGTGCCCAATGACGGCATTGATCCTGGCGGCAACGAGGAGGGCAGCAGCCTGTATCTGGATGACATCGCCAAGCTGGCGGTGGATATCGACATGCGCGCAGCGGGCCTGGATATCGCGGGGAAAAGCTGGGATTCGACGGGTTTCGCGCAACAGCACATGAACACCTACACCATCGGTCTCAACGCGCAGTACCCCATGCTGGCGGATGCGGCGAACTATGGCCGGGGCAAGTTCTACCCGGTGACTGACAAGCTGGGGCTCGACGCCGCACTGGCCTCGGCCCTGGGCGAGGTTTCGGCTTCCGCGGCCCAGGCGGGGAGCGCCACGGCGGGTGCCGCCGGGCTGGCCAGCGGTTCGAGTTATTTCCAGGCGTCTTATGACCCCGGCGATTGGCACGGCACCATCAGGGCGTACGGCATCAGCCCCGCCGGCGCGGTCGATACCAGCACGCCGCTATGGAGCACGGACTCGACCCTGGTCCCCGGTGCGTCGCCGGGGATCTTCCAGACCTGGAACAGCGCCACCCGGACCGCCGTTGCCTTGCGCCATGACCAACTATCCGGCGCGCAGCAGGCCGCGCTTGCCCAGGATCTGCCACCCGGCATAACCACGGCCGATCTATTGGCCTGGAGCCAGGGGGTTAACCGGGCTGGGCTCAAGGTGCGTACCCACCTGCTGGGGGATATCGTCAACTCGCCGCTGGTCATGGCGGCGCCGACCGCCCAGGACGCCGCCGATCTGCAGGGCGACAGCGACTACAGCGCCTACCTGGCGAGCAAGGCCCAAGGCATGACCCCGAGCTTGCTGGTCAACGCCAATGACGGCCTGCTTTCGCTGATCGACGCGGAGAATGGCCGGCGTCGCTACGCCTATATGCCCTCCAGTGCCTTACCGCTGCTGCATCACATCGCCGACCCCGGCTATGCCAATGGCGATCGTCACCGGTTCCTGGCCGATGGACCGGTGACGGTAGTCGATGCCCAGCTCGGCACGGCCTGGGCAACCCTGGCGCTGGCGGGCACGGGAGCCGGCGGCAAGGCGTTTTACGCGGTGCAGCTGTATGGCCAGGCCGGCAATACGCCCCAGGCGCTGTGGGAAATCACCGCGCCTGCGTTAGCCGATATCAATCACCCGTTCAATGACCTGGGTTATGCCTACGCCCGCCCGGAAGTGGCACGCTTGGCCGACGGGCGCTGGGCGGCCTTCATCGGCAATGGTTATGGCAGCCATTCCGGGGTCGCTGCCTTGTATGTGGTGGATATTCGCGATGGCTCGCTGATCAGCAAAATCCCGGTCGATGGCAATGGGCAGGAGAACGGCTTGTCCTCGGTGAAGTTGCAGGTGGACAGCCAGAATGTGGTCCAGGCGGCCTATGGTGGCGACCTCCAGGGCCATCTGTGGAAGTTCGATTTGAGCGGTTCGGCGCCGGACAGCTGGGGCCTGGCCTTTGGCAGTGCTCCGCTGTTCAGCGCTCCGGGTGGCGCGACCCAGCCGATCACCGCGCAGCCGTTGCTGGTGGATCATCCCGAGGGCGGCAAGCTGGTGCTGTTTGGCACCGGCAAGCTCAGCGAACTGGCCGACAAGCGCAGCAAGGACGCCCAGGGCTTCTATGCGGTCTGGGATGCCCCGGGCGGGGGGGGGCGGATCGGCGTGGCTGACCTGCAGGCGCAAGCGATCACCGGGCTGTTTGCCGGCAGCGCGGGCTCCTATATCACCAGCACCCAGGCGGACGTCAGTTATCCGGCCGAGCAGGGCTGGTACCTGCCGCTGGGGGAGGCGTCGAGCGGTGAGCGGGTCATCAACCCGGCCACGCTGGTGGCGGGTCGCATTGTCTTCAGCACCGCTGCCGTCGAGGCGAGCGACCCTTGTTCCAGCGCGGGCAACGGCAAATTGGTCGAGCTGGAGGCATTCAGCGGTAAGATGCTCGATGACGCGGTGCTCGACACCAACGGCGACGAAGTGGTCGATGGCCTGGACACGCCTTCCAGCGGTGTCATTTTCACCGGCGGCATTCCTGCGTTGAGCGCTGTGCTTAACCGCGCTACCCGCAAAATTGTCAGCGATTCCGGCGGCGGTATTGCCTCCCTGGTCGAGAAACCGGGCGGTGGCAGCCGCCGCATCATGTGGCGACAAATACAGTAAGTGAGAGTGAGGCATGCGTAGATCCAACCAAGGTTTTACCCTGATCGAAATCATGATCGTGATTGCGATCATCGGGCTCGTCGTCACCCTGAGCCTTCCCAGCATCACCGAGTACGTGAAGAAAACCCATCGCACGCAAATCGCCGGCCTGCTGTCGGAGCAGGCGCAGAGCCTCGAGCGTTTCCACTCCAAGGGCGGTGTCTACAGCAACGCTTCGGGCCTCAGTGCCGGCAACGATGACTACAGCATCACGCCAGTGTTGGCCGACCAGAGCTTCACCCTGACCGCGACGCCGAAAAGCGAGAGCATGATGGCCGGCGACAAGTGCGGCGAGTTCACTCTTAGCCACACCGGTGCCATGGGCAACAACAATATGGCCGACGGGGTGACCAGCAAAGACTGCTGGGGACGCTGAGCAACCTTCTCGGGTGCTGGCGGTGCCCGGTGTTTTTTCTTCCTGGACTGGACTATGGCAAAGCAACAGCAAGTGGTGATTGTCGGCGGTGGAGTGATCGGCCTGCTGACCGCGTTCAACCTGGCGTCCGCCGGGCAGCAGGTGGTGCTGCTCGAGCGTTCGAATGTCGGCCAGGAATCCTCCTGGGCCGGCGGCGGGATCGTTTCGCCGCTCTACCCCTGGCGCTACAGCCCGGCAGTCACGGCGCTGGCGCATTGGTCGCAGGACTTTTATCCACAGCTGGCCGAACACCTGTTCGCCACCACCGGTGTCGATCCCGAAGTGCATACCACCGGCCTGTACTGGCTGGACCTGGACGACGAAGCCGAAGCGCTGGCCTGGGCCCAGCGCGAACAGCGGCCATTGAGCGCTGTGGATATCTCAGTGGCTCATGACGCGGTGCCGGTGCTCGGCGGCGGTTTTTCGCGGGCGATCTATATGGCCGACGTGGCCAACGTGCGCAATCCGCGCCTGGTCAAGTCGCTGAAGGCCGCACTGTCGGCGTTGCCGGCGGTGACCATTCACGAGCACTGCGAAGTCAGCGGGTTTATCCGCGAAGGTGAGCGAGTCCTCGGGGTGCAGACCTCCCTGGGCGAAATCCGTGGCGACCAGGTGGTGCTGGCGGCAGGAGCCTGGAGCGGCGAATTGCTCAAGAGCCTGGGCCTGGCATTGCCGGTGGAGCCGGTCAAAGGCCAGATGATTCTCTATAAGTGCGCCTCGGACTTTCTTTCCTGCATGGTCCTGGCCAAGGGGCGTTATGCGATTCCCCGGCGCGACGGCCATATCCTGATCGGCAGCACCCTGGAGCACGAAGGCTTCGACAAGACCCCGACCGCATCGGCCCTGGAAAGCCTGAAGGCTTCGGCCATCGAGTTGATCCCGGCACTGGCGCAGGCCGAGGTGGTGGGGCATTGGGCGGGCTTGCGTCCGGGTTCGCCCGAAGGCATTCCCTATATCGGCCCGGTGCCGGGGTTGGAGGGGCTGTGGCTGAACTGCGGGCATTACCGCAATGGCTTGGTCCTGGCGCCCGCGTCCTGCCAGCTGTTCACCGACCTGATGCTGGGCCGGGAGCCGATCATCGACCCGGCGCCTTATGCGCCCAGTGGGCGCATCTAATCCAGGCCGAGTTTCTTCAGCCTGTAGCGCATCGAACGAAACGACAGGCTCAAGCGCTGGGCCGCCGCCGTGCGGTTCCAGCGGGTGTGCTCCAGGGCCTGGAGGATCAGCCGGCGCTCGACTTCCTGCAGATAACCTTCAAGGTCGATCACCTGTGCCGGGCCGGGCGCGATGGCCGGGTGTGCGCCGTTTGGTGTCAGTTGCAGGTCGCGTGCTTCGATCTGCCGGTTCTCGCACAGGGTGTGCGCCCGTTCGAGCAGGTTCTCCAGCTCGCGCACGTTGCCGGGAAAGTCGTAGCCCTGGAGTGCCAGCAGCGCGCCTGGCTGGAGTCGCGCCAACTGTTGGCCGTTGCCCTGTGCCAGGCGCTCGAGGATGGCTGTGGCCAAGGGTTCGATATCAGCCTTGCGCGCCCGTAGCGGTGGCACCGCCAGTTCGATCACGTTGAGGCGGTAGTAGAGATCCTGGCGAAAGCGTCCGGCATGCACTTCCGCCTGCAGCGTCTTGTGGGTGGCGCAGAGAATGCGCACATCAACCTGGACCTCCTGCTGTCCGCCGACACAGCGCACCGCCTTCTCCTGGAGCGCACGGAGCAATTTGACCTGCATTGCCAGTGGCAGATCGGCCACCTCATCGAGAAACAGGGTGCCGCCGTGCGCTGCCTGGAACAGGCCGGGTTTGTCTTCGACGGCACCGCTGAAGCTGCCTTTGCGATGGCCGAAAAACTCGCTCTCCATCAGTTCCGGCGGAATAGCCCCGCAGTTGATCGGCACGAAGCCCTGGCTGGCCCGTGGTCCCTGGTCGTGAATCGCACGGGCGGCCAGTTCCTTGCCGCTGCCGGACTCTCCGCTGATATAGACCGAGGCCTGACTCTGGGCCAGTTTGTGGATCTGTCCACGCAGTTTGTGCATGGCGGTCGAATTGCCGAGCAGTGGGCCGGTAGCTGGGTTCGCTGGTGTCGATTCGGGCAGGGGGCCGTTCAGCAGCTCGCGCAGGCGGGCCAGGGCCACGGGTTTGCTCAGGAAGTCGATGGCGCCGGCCTTCAGGACCCGGACCGCGGTTTCCTGGCGGGCGCAGGTGCTGAGGATGGCCAGCGGCATTCGCAGCCGGTGGTGCTGGATATGCTCGAGTAATTCCAGCCCCGTGCCGTCGGGCAGATGCAGGTCGCTCAGGCACAGGTCGAAACCTTCCCGGGCCAGCCAGTGACGCGCTTCACCCAGGGTGCGGGCGCTACGGGTATGGCGCTGCATCCGGCCGAGGCTGATTTCCAGATATTCGCGAATGCCTGGATCGTCATCGACGATCAGGACTTTTTGCCGTGGGCTCATGCTGCTTACTGCTTCATCCGTGAGCGAAAGAGGTGCGAGAGCACCCGCCATCCTGGCGTGTCGTGAAGTCTAGGCAGGCTTGAGGTCGTTGGCCCTGCTCAGGGCCGGGTTGTTTGGCCGGGTTCAGGATGATGTGCAGGGCATATGCCCGGTTTGCCGAGGGTTGCCGGCCGGATATGGGACGAGGGTGGGCTGGAGGCTTTTTTGTAGCGAATTATTCAGCGGTGCAAACAACGCGCTTTCGACGTCATCTGCACCACTGCCGGTCGAGGCTCAGCGATCGCGGGAGATCGGGCCTTGCTCCAGGTGGGCCTGGCTGCAATACCACTGTTGCTCGAGGCTCAGCGCCCGGTCACGGGGCAGGTGCACGCCGCAATGGGCGCAGCGCACCATGGGCGTGGTGCTGGGTTCGCGGGGAGCAGCGGTGCCGGAGGCGGGCTGCTTGAATTTGCGCCAGAGCCATACCGCAGCGGCAATCAGGGCGATCCAGAACAGTAAACGAAGCATGGTAGCCAGCTATGTGAGTGAGGAACCGGCAGTTTAGCCAAGGTCATGCCGGGCGCACAGTGCAATCAGCGCTGAAATCCGCGGACAAAAAAAGGGAGACTCGAAAGTCTCCCTTTTGGCTAACCGCGGCGGTGTCAGTCGAACACGCCGAAGGTCATGTAGCTGAACCACGAGCGATCGCTGTTGTTGCCTTCGGCTTCGTGCTGTTCTTCTTCGACAGCGTCGCCATTGGCGTCTTTAGGCTTGAGCTCGGCCGGAATCGCGTCCTTGGCGTCCTGGTATTGCTTCATCACGTCCTGGTTGGCGCGGGTTTCTCCCGGCGGCAGCGGTGGACGGGACTCGATCAGGCCCAGGGTGGCCTTGCTCAGCCAGGAGCGGTTGTCCGCCTCGGCGACCCGTGGCACGAACTGGCCGTCGACCAGAGTCGGGTGATCGGGGTAGTTGAGCTTCAGGGTCTCCAGGCTGGTGGCGGCCAGTTCGTCCAGGTGCAGACGCTGGTAAGCCTCGGTCATCACTGCCAGGCCATCGGCCACCGACGGGGTTTCCTGGAAGTTTTCCACCACGTAACGGCCACGGTTGGCGGCGGCTACATAGGCCTGACGGGTCAGGTAGTAGTCGGCCACGTGGATTTCGTAGGAGGCCAGCAGGTTGCGCAGGTAGATCATGCGCTGCTTGGCGTCCGGCGCGTAGCGGCTGTTCGGGAAGCGGCTGGTGAGCTGGGCGAACTCGTTGTAGGAGTCGCGGGCGGCACCCGGGTCACGCTTGGTCATGTCCAGCGGCAGGAAGCGCGCCAGCAGGCCGACGTCCTGGTCGAAGGAGGTCAGGCCCTTGAGGTAGTAGGCGTAGTCCACGTTCGGGTGTTGTGGATGCAGGCGGATGAAACGCTCGGCGGCGGACTTGGCAGCTTCCGGCTCGGCGTTCTTGTAGTTGGCATAGATCAGTTCGAGTTGTGCCTGATCCGCGTAGCGGCCGAACGGATAACGCGACTCCAGGGCCTTGAGCTTGGCGGTGGCGCTGGTATAGCTGTTGTTGTCCAGGTCGGTCTGCGCCTGCTGGTACAGCTCGACCTCGCTCAGGTTTTCGTCAACGACTTCCTTCGATGAGCAAGCAGCGGTCAGTGCGAGGATGGCGATCAGCAGCAGGTGTTTCACTTGCATGGCGGCTTGCGTCCCTATGACGGCCGCTGTCTTGGGCGGGGCCGTCCTGTTATGATGAGCGCCCCGTTGAAAAAGCCTCGGGGCAAAAGACGCCGTATTTAACCACAAGCGCGCAGCCGAAACCAAAGGCTGTGCCGACGCCTAGTCTGAGCATGTCCGATAAAATTGAACTTCGCGCAGAGGTGCCGTCCGAACTGGGCGGCCAACGCCTCGATCAAGTCGCCGCCCAATTATTCGCTGAGCACTCGCGCTCGCGCCTTTCCGCCTGGATCAAAGACGGCCGCCTGACTGTGGATGGAGCGGTTATCCGCCCGCGAGACATCGTCCATGGCGGCGCGGTTCTTGAGCTGACCGCCGAGCAGGAAGCTCAGGGAGAATGGATCGCTCAGGACATCGAATTGGATATCGTCTATGAAGACGACGATATCCTGGTCATCAACAAGCCTGCCGGCCTGGTGGTCCACCCCGCCGCCGGTCACGCCGATGGCACGCTGCTCAATGCACTGCTGCACCATGTCCCGGACATCATCAACGTGCCGCGCGCCGGCATCGTCCATCGCCTGGACAAGGACACCACCGGTCTGATGGTGGTGGCCAAGACCATCCAGGCGCAGACCCAGCTGGTTGCCCAGTTGCAGAGCCGCAGCGTCAGCCGCATCTATGAATGCATCGTGATCGGTGTGGTCACCGCCGGTGGCAAGATCAATGCGCCGATCGGCCGGCATGGCCAGCAGCGCCAGCGCATGGCCGTGATGGAAGGTGGCAAGCAGGCCGTCAGCCATTACCGCGTGCTCGAGCGTTTCCGTTCCCACACCCATGTGCGGGTCAAGCTGGAAACCGGTCGTACCCACCAGATTCGCGTGCACATGGCGCACATCAACTTCCCGTTGGTCGGCGATCCGGCCTACGGCGGCCGCTTCCGCATTCCGCCGGCGGCGAGCCCGACCATGGTCGAATCCCTGAAGCACTTCCCGCGTCAGGCGCTGCATGCGCGTTTCCTGGAGCTGGATCATCCAACCACCGGTGAACGCATGAGCTGGGAGTCGCCGCTGCCGGAAGACTTCGTCTGGCTGCTGACCCTGCTCAAGCAGGACCGCGAGGCCTTCGTCGGATGAGTGACTGGCTGATTCCTGACTGGCCTGCGCCGGCCGGGGTCAAAGCCTGCGTCACCACCCGTGCGGGCGGCGTCAGCCTGGCGCCGTTCGACAGCCTCAACCTGGGCGATCATGTCGACGACGATCCGCAGGCAGTAGCCGAAAACCGCCGCCGCCTGACCGATCATTTCTCCATACAGCCAGCCTGGCTGAAGCAGGTCCACGGTATTGATGTGGTCGAGGCGGATCCGTCCGTCGTCGCCACCGCCGATGCCTGCTGGACGGCCACGCCCGGCATCGCCTGTAGCGCCATGACCGCCGATTGCCTGCCAGCGCTGTTCTGCGACCGCGCCGGTACTCGTGTGGCGGCGGCCCATGCCGGTTGGCGCGGGTTGGCGGCCGGAGTGCTGGAGGCGACGCTCGCTAGCCTGAAGGTTGCGCCTGAGGATGTACTGGTCTGGCTGGGGCCGGCCATCGGTCCGCAAGCCTTCGAAGTCGGGCCGGAAGTCCGTGAGGCGTTCGTCCGCCACTTGCCGCACACCGAGCAGGCCTTTGTGCCGAGCCACAATCCCGGCAAGCTTATGGCTGACATCTATACGCTGGCCCGCCTGCGCCTGGCGGCATGCGGCGTCACGGCCGTCTATGGCGGTGGTTTCTGCACCGTGAGCGATCCGCGTTTCTATTCCTACCGCCGCAGCCCGCGCACCGGGCGCTTCGCTTCCCTGATCTGGCTGGAACGCTAGACTCTTCTGACCTGTGTCAAGCTCGACAGGCTTGAATCTTCCAGAATCGACCGCATCTACAGGGGTATCTGGCAGGTTTCTCTATTTAGGTGTGTCCATCGCTCCGACCTGCTCAAAAGGAAGGTGACTAATGCGTATAGACCGATTAACCAGCAAGCTGCAGCTGGCATTATCCGATTCTCAATCCCTGGCGGTTGGCCTCGATCATCCGGCCATCGAGCCTGCACACTTGATGCAGGCCCTGCTCGAGCAGCAGGGCGGTTCGATCAAGCCGCTGCTGATGCAAGTGGGCTTCGACGTGAACAGCCTGCGCAAGGAGTTGAGCAAAGAGCTCGACCGCTTGCCGAAAATCCAGAACCCTACCGGCGACGTGAACATGTCGCAGGATCTGGCGCGCCTGCTGAACCAGGCCGATCGCCTGGCGCAACAGAAGGGCGACCAGTTCATCTCCAGCGAGCTGGTGCTGCTGGCGGCCATGGACGAAAACAGCAAGCTCGGCAAATTGCTGCTGGGCCAGGGCGTCAGCAAGAAAGCGCTGGAAAACGCCATCAATAACCTGCGTGGCGGCGAGGCGGTGAATGACGCCAACGTCGAGGAGTCGCGCCAGGCCCTGGATAAATACACCGTCGACCTGACCAAGCGCGCCGAAGACGGCAAGCTCGACCCGGTGATCGGCCGTGACGACGAAATCCGTCGGACCATCCAGGTGCTGCAACGCCGGACCAAGAACAACCCGGTGCTGATCGGCGAGCCTGGCGTGGGTAAAACCGCGATTGCCGAAGGCCTGGCCCAGCGCATCATCAATGGCGAAGTGCCGGACGGCCTGAAAGGTAAGCGCCTGCTGTCCCTGGACATGGGCGCGCTGATCGCGGGCGCCAAGTACCGCGGCGAGTTCGAAGAACGCCTGAAATCCCTGCTCAACGAGCTCTCCAAGCAGGAAGGGCAGATCATTCTGTTCATCGACGAACTGCACACCATGGTCGGCGCCGGCAAGGGCGAAGGCTCGATGGATGCGGGCAACATGCTCAAGCCGGCCCTGGCCCGAGGCGAGTTGCATTGTGTCGGCGCCACCACGCTCAACGAGTATCGCCAATATATAGAGAAGGATGCGGCCCTCGAGCGGCGCTTCCAGAAAGTCCTGGTGGATGAGCCGAGCGAAGAAGACACCATCGCCATCCTGCGTGGCCTGAAAGAGCGTTATGAGGTGCACCACAAGGTGGCGATCACCGACGGCGCGATCATTGCCGCGGCCAAGCTCAGTCATCGCTACATCACCGATCGGCAGCTGCCGGACAAGGCGATCGACCTGATCGACGAAGCTGCCAGCCGTATCCGCATGGAGATCGACTCCAAGCCGGAAGTGCTGGACCGTCTTGAGCGGCGCCTGATTCAACTGAAGGTTGAGTCCCAGGCCCTGAAGAAGGAAGACGACGAAGCGGCGATCAAGCGCCTGGAGAAACTCCAGGAGGAAATCACCCGCCTGGAGCGCGAATACGCCGACCTGGAAGAAGTCTGGACCTCGGAGAAAGCCGAAGTGCAGGGTTCGGCGCAGATTCAGCAGAAGATCGAGCAGTCCCGCCAGGAACTGGAAGCCGCGCGCCGCAAAGGCGACCTGAACCGCATGGCCGAGTTGCAGTACGGGGTGATCCCGGACCTGGAGCGCAGCCTGCAGATGGTCGACCAGCATGGCCAAAGCGAGAACCAGCTGTTGCGCAGCAAGGTGACCGAAGAGGAAATCGCCGAGGTCGTGTCCAAGTGGACCGGTATTCCGGTGTCGAAGATGCTCGAAGGCGAGCGCGACAAGCTGCTGAAGATGGAAAGCCTGCTGCACCAGCGTGTCATCGGCCAGAACGAAGCCGTGGTGGCGGTGGCCAACGCCGTGCGGCGTTCCCGTGCCGGGTTGTCCGATCCAAACCGGCCAAGTGGCTCGTTCATGTTCTTAGGCCCGACCGGTGTGGGTAAAACCGAGTTGTGCAAGGCGCTGGCCGAATTCCTTTTCGATACCGAAGAGGCGATGGTGCGGATCGATATGTCCGAATTCATGGAGAAACATTCCGTGGCTCGGTTGATCGGTGCGCCTCCAGGCTACGTCGGCTACGAGGAGGGCGGTTACCTGACCGAGGCGGTGCGTCGTAAGCCTTATTCGGTGATCCTGCTGGACGAGGTCGAGAAGGCCCATCCAGACGTGTTCAACATCCTGCTGCAGGTGCTGGAAGACGGCCGCCTGACGGACAGCCATGGGCGTACCGTGGATTTCCGTAATACGGTGATCGTCATGACCTCCAACCTGGGCTCGGTGCAGATCCAGGAACTGGTGGGGGATCGCGAAGCACAGCGGGCGGCGGTGATGGATGCGGTGTCGAGCCATTTCCGTCCGGAGTTCATCAACCGGATCGACGAAGTGGTGATCTTCGAGCCATTGGCTCGGGACCAGATCGCCGGCATCACCGAGATCCAGCTGGGCCGCCTGCGCGGCCGCCTGGCGGAGCGAGAGCTCAAGCTGGAGCTGAGTGGCGAGGCCTTGGACAAACTGATTGCCGTGGGCTACGACCCGGTCTATGGCGCGCGCCCGCTCAAACGAGCGATCCAGCGCTGGATCGAGAACCCGCTGGCGCAGTTGATTCTGTCCGGCAGTTTCCTGCCGGGAGTCACTGTGACGGCCAAGGTGGAAAACGACGAAATCGTCTTCGCTTGAGCCAAATAGGGTGTCATTGGGAAGGAGGCCTCGCATTGCGAGGCCTTTTTTTGCATAGGGCGTTGAACTGTAAGGCAAAGGCTTGTAAAGTGCGCCCCGCAGTAAGTCACCCCAAGGGTTTTTCCTCCCCGAGGAAAAAACTGAAATAAGTTGCAAATCATTGTCTTGAAAGCAATTTAGGGGGTTGACAGAGGTTTTTAAGATTGTAGAATAGCGCGCCTCAGAGACACGAACGTAGCGATACGGACAGGGTCAACGAGGAGGCTTCTAGAAATAAAAGCCTGCTGTAAAAGCTGTAAATTGAAATGTTCAGTTCCGTGATAGCTCAGTCGGTAGAGCAAATGACTGTTAATCATTGGGTCCCAGGTTCGAGTCCTGGTCACGGAGCCAATTTCAAACCGGGGTATAGCGCAGTCCGGTAGCGCGCCTGCTTTGGGAGCAGGATGTCAGGAGTTCGAATCCCCTTACCCCGACCATATTTGGGTCGTTAGCTCAGTTGGTAGAGCAGTTGGCTTTTAACCAATTGGTCGTAGGTTCGAATCCCACACGACCCACCATTTTTGAGACCAGCTCGCTGGAATCGAATCTTAAGATCAGACGCCAAAAGCTCTGTTCGCAGAAGGCGCCTTTAAAAGGTGCCTTTTTTTTACCGGGGTATAGCGCAGTCCGGTAGCGCGCCTGCTTTGGGAGCAGGATGTCAGGAGTTCGAATCCCCTTACCCCGACCATACTGAAAATCCTCGTATCGAAAGATACGGGGATTTTTTTTGCCCGGAATTTGGTGTCGGTTGTGTCTGTCCTTTCCTGAATAAGGTTCACACCTTCTGATCTCTTTTCAGGAGGACGTACTGGAAGCGAGAAAACGGCGCTGTCAGCGTGATTACACGCTGACTATTAAATTGCCGGTCGTCGACCAGGTTGAAAAGGAGCCGAGTCTAAAGAGGCTCAGGCGCGCTACGGCATTCAAGGCAAGACGACCGTTCTGATGTGGCTGTATACAAAGCACGGTCGGCAGGATTGGAGCGCAGGCACACATACTGGCTTGCTGAAGATGGTTTCATGCCTTGGGCGTGAAGCAAAAAAAGCCCCGATAATTCGGGGCTTTTTTGGGGGGGGATTTGGGTTGTCCGTTGCCGTTCTGTGCATATCCCCTTGCCGGCCCCTCGTTGCGAGGGGCGTTTACGGTGCTCACAAGGCCCGGCAAAGGCCATCCACGCGTTCGTATGCCAGCTCCTTGTTTGCCGCCGGGAGTGCGTAGTCCACCGTGCAGGAACCCTCGGCCCAGCGAATTTCCAGTCGGCCCTGGTCGGCAACGCCGAAGACCAGCAGGCGCGACAGGTTGTCGACCATGCCCAGGGGCTTGCCCTGCTCGTCGTAGCCTTGGGCGCCGAAGGGGATGGTGCCGCCTTGCTCCGCGCGCAGGACGAACTGCAGGCGACGACCGGTCTGTGCGGCGTAGGTTGTCTTGACGATGGCGCCACGGGTCGGCACCAGCACCCTGGAGGTTTCGTTGATCTCGGTGTCGGTGCCCAGGGTCTGGGTGTCCAGGTTCAGCCAGTTGTAGCGATAAGGCTGCATATAGGGCACCACCGCGTAACCCTTGCCATTGGTGCGTACGCCGTTCCAGCCGGATACCCCGACCCCGCCGACATCCGGAACTTCCATCAGGCCGAAGGTTTCGCCAAGCGGCTGGCCAAGGGTGATTCCACCGCTGTGCACCAGCAGGGAACCAGAAGCACCCAGGTCGATATGCTTGTCGTCGCGGCCCTGGCTGTAGCCACCACGCAGCTTGGCGACGGGGGTATCCCAGTCCAGACCGGCGCCTGCTGTGCTGCCGTTTCTTTTGCTGTGGCCGGCCTGTGCCGAGTAGCTGACGGTGGCCTGGTCGTTCAGGTAGCCGGACACGTTCGACTGCAGCGAAGAGTCGCCCTTGCTCGAGCTGATGGCGTTGCTGGAGAGGCGGTGAGAACTGCTTCTCCCTCCCAGCGGCAGGCTGATGCTGGCGGTAAGTTGTGTATCCGAACCACCGTTCATGGGATCGCTCTGGGTGCGTGACACCGCCAGGTTGTAGCTGACGCTGTTGATGCTGCTGCCATAACCAAATTGCCAGTTGCGCGTGCGGCCCTGCTGATTCCAGTAGCTGGTTTCATCCATGCTGAGATACAGCGACCCTCGTTGCGACAGGGTCTGGTTCACGCGCAGGTTGATTCGGCTCTTTTGTGCGCTGAAGCCGGCACGCTCCTGATACATGAGGTCGTCCACATGCTGGCTGAAGCTGCGAAAACCTTCGGTGGAGTAGCGGTAGCCGGCCATGGTGAAAGTGGTATCGGTGGCGTTCAGCGTCTTGGAGTACAGGAAGCGCGCACTGTGCCCCTTGTTCGTCCTGCTGTTCAGGGTCTTCGATTCACTACTGGTCACGTCGAAGGAAATGCCGCCGAGGCTGGAGTTCACGCCTGCGCCAAGGTTGACGGCGCGATAGTCCTGGGCGAGCAGCGCACCGCCGTAGCCGGTCAGGTTGTCGGTTACACCATAGACCGCGGTGCCTTGGGTGAATGATGGCGACGGCTGGTCGGTGGAGCGATATTCACCGGCGGTGACGCTGTAGCGAAGATTGCCACGTCGGGTCATGACTGGCTGATAGGCATAGGACTGCTGGTATTCGCGCACACGGCCATCCGCTTCGATGATCTTGATCTGCAAGTCGCCGTTGGAACCGCTGGGATAGATGTCAGTGAACTCGAAGGCACCAGGCGGCACCGACGCGGAATAGATCACGTAGCCGTTCTGCCGTACCTCGACGGTGGCGTTGGTTTCGGCGATGCCGCGGATCACAGGCGCATAGCCGATCTCGTTATCAGGCAGCATGCCTAGGTCCGAAGCGATCTGAGCCCCGCGAAAACGCACGCTGTCGAAGATCTCCCCTGGGGTGTACAGCTCGCCCATGGAAAACTTGCCTTTCAGGCGCCGCACATCGCGTTCCAGATAGGTGCGGTTGCTCTTGAACTCGCTTTTTGTACCAGTACCGCCGGTCATGGCGGATTCGTTACGAAAGCGCCAGCCGGCGATATTGAAGCCGTTGCGCAGGTTCAGGTTGTGGTAGTCGCTCTTCGTTCCCTGGTTGGTGTTGCGGTTGAAGTTGGCCTGATAGTCGCTGTAGAAGGCGGTGATGCCTTCGTCCCAGACCGACGGGTCGACATAACCACGGGAATAGCGCTGGACGTAGGCCTGCGGAATGCTGACCTGCAATGCCAGGTTGGTGACGTCGAAGTCCACCGCGGCGCCGGCGATCTGGGCGCTGACGTCGAACGGCAGCTCATCCTTGGCGTCGGCGGCGATAAGCCCGTCCTGCTGGGCTTTGCCCGCGTTGAGTCCGAGTTCTTTGAGCAGCCCGAGCGAGAGGGCGGGTTTGACCTGCCCGGATGCGTCGGCACTGAAGGTGATCTCCTGGCGTTTGATCAGCACGTTGTTCAGGTAGAGGTCGACACTGTAGGTGCCTGGCGGAACGGTGCTGCCTTTCTCGAAATACTTGAGGTCCACCGGAGCACCCTCCATTTTCAGAAAGGATTCGCTGAATTCGACTTCTGCGGCGGACAGCTTCGAGGTCAGCCCCACTGCCATGAGGCAGGTCGCGCACGCCCGTCGGGCGATCCTGAAGCTGAGCTCTCTCTGAAAAATGGGCATGCGGAATCCTTTCGATCATGCATCGGGTAGCCGAGGCACTGACCTGAGTAAAAAGTCGAATAGGTAAAGCTTTGCGCGCTGGCGAGCGGCGCGAACGACTGCTGGGCTTTCGTTAGTTGGAAAGCTTGCTGGTGATGTGGTCCAGCCCGCCGTAGTCGTTGATGCTGTCGAATTCCACCGTTGCGGCTCCGGAGCTCACGCTGGGCGAACCTTTGATCGCGACGACACGTGTTGCTCCCGGCGCGAGCATTTCTGCGGCAGCGGTATAGGTGGAAGTGCCCTTGCCAGTGCGCAACTCCACAGTGCTACCAGAAAAGGACACGTGGTAGGCAGAGGGGTTACTCACCGAAAGCGCGGTTTTGCCGCCTTGTTCCACCAGTTTCCATTGCAGGCTCTTGGCTGCATTGGCCGCGGTGTCCGGCAGGTTGGCCGGGCGGTAGAACAGTTTTACGCGCTGGCGTATGGCGATCTGCAGGCTGTTCTGGTCCTTGGCTTTTTGCGGAATCTCTTGCACGGCGAGCCAGAACACGGACTCCTTGTCGGTCGGTAACCCTTGGCCTTGATAGAGGATGCGCAGGACTTGCTGCTTGTTGCCTCCAAGGCGAACGAGGGGAGGGGTAATGGCGAACGGTACGTCGGTCGCGGACCCGCTGCTGTCTGGCTCGACCCAGGACTGGACCATGATGTCGTTCGAGTCCTGATTTCTGACGACGACGGATGTTTCCTTGGCTGGCGCAGCAAAGACGACGCGGGTGCCATCCAGCGTAATGCCGGCACTGGCCATCGACGCAAAGAGAGTCATGGCACTGGCGAGTGCAAGACGTGTCAATAGTGGGGTTTTCATAGCGGCTCCAGGTCGGAGGGAGGGGCGCAGGCCCCTCCCTTTGGCGCGGGTTACTCGTAGCTCAAGGTAAACGGCAGGGTGCCGTTTGCTTTACCAGCTTTGAACGCTTCGCCGTTTGCCACATAACCTGCACGCATGTTCAGCTTGGCGGTGTATGTGGTTTTGCCTTCTACGGTGTTTGGCGTCAGCTCGCCATCGATGGTTTCGTTCGCGCCGAGGTTCACCAGCTTGTTGCTGCTGTTGTAAAGACCGATACCCACACCTTCTGCAGCCTCAGCACCACCGACGATTTTCAGCAGCGAGACGTTCCCGCCGTCAATGCCGGAGCCACTGCTCGGGTCGAATTGCAGCTTGACGGACTTCAGGCCTGCTGCGGTGCCACCGCAATCCAGGTTCAGGTTGATGCTCTTACCACCGACGATGCTGCCTCCGGCAGTGCCGCCGAGCGAGTCGGTGCTGACCTTGCCGAGGTTGACATCGATGGCACTACTACTACCGGAAGTACCGGTGCCGGGGGCGATTTTGCAGGATGCAGCGACGATATCGCCGGTGAAGTTGATGGTGCCGTCTGCCGCGAGAGCGGAAGTGCTGACTGCGCCAGCGATAGCCATGGAGACGATGCTTTTGAGAAGTTTGGACATTTCATGTACCTGCTAAAGTTGGAGGTGCAATCTTGTATCTTCACTTCGGTCGTTACAATAAGACCATTCTTAAACTGTTGATTAGTCTGTGGCTTTGAATGGCTGCTAATGCTTTGTTGGTTGGCGGGATTTCAATAAGAAGATTCTTAAAGTTTTGTCTTATGAGGATTTTCTTGAGGAGAATTGTCTGTCTGGTCGGGTAAGCAGGGGAGCGATTTGTATCGCCTTCGGTCGTTTTGTGGTACCCAGGAAGGCCAGCGCATTGGGTGGTGGGCGAGTCGAGAGGAGGAATAGACTAACTACCGATACAACTAGATAGGAGCGCGACTGTTGCCTTAATGCTTGTTGGATCAACTCTCTATATGTGCTTTAAAAGGCGCTGCTGGAAACAGGGGTATGCATTGCTCGCACTAGAGGGAATAACTTTTGAGCGCTGAGGATGAAGTAGGGCAAATCTTATCGTTTGGCTGGGAGGCTGGCTATGTACTGCCAGGAAAAGTCTGATCTCAACTAAGGGAAGTTTATTTTCTTCGATCTCCAGTCACTTTCTTGTTGATCCAGAGTTGGGCAAAGGCCTGAGTCAACCTTGAACAGGATGCAAAAAAAATGCCCCGATCGCTCGGGGCATTCCTGTCTTGAACGATTGACTCAGTGCAGTTTGAGCCGTGGCTCGGTACCGCGGCCGATCCGGCTGCCGAGCATCAGCATGGCGGTCCGGAACGGGCCGTAGAGCGCCATCTGGTGCATGCGGTACAGCGACACATAGAACATCCGCGCCAGCCAGCCTTCGAGCATCACGCTGCCGGTCAGGTTACCCATCAGGTTGCCCACGGCGGAAAAACGCGACAGCGAGATCAGCGAACCGTAGTCGGTGTACTTGTATTCCGGCAGGGCCTTGCCTTCGATGCGCAGTTTCAGCGACTTGGTCAGCAGCGATGCCTGCTGGTGAGCGGCCTGGGCCCGCGGTGGAACGTTGCGATCGGTGCCCGGTTGCGGGCAGGCGGCGCAGTCGCCAAAGGCGAAGATATTCTCGTCGCGGGTGGTCTGCAGGGTCGGCAGGACTTGCAGCTGGTTGATGCGGTTGGTTTCCAGGCCGTCGATGTCCTTGAGGAAACCCGGTGCGCGAATCCCGGCGGCCCAGACTTTCAGGCTGGCGGCAATCACCTGGCCATCGGCGGTAATCAGGCTGTCGGCGGTCACTTCGCTGACTGCGGCGTTGGTCATCACCTTGACCCCGAGTTTTTCCAGGGTCTTGTGTACCGGTCCGCCAATCCGCTCCGGCAGGGCTGGCAGTACCCGTGGGCCTGCCTCGATCAGGGTGATGTGCATGTTTTCCGGCTTGATCCGGTCCAGGCCGTAAGCCGCCAGTTCGTGAGCGGCATTGTGCAACTCGGCGGCCAGCTCGACGCCCGTGGCGCCGGCACCGACGATGGCCACGCTGATCTGCTCGACCACATCAGTCTGCCCGGCGTGGGCGCGCAGGTAGTGGTTGAGCAGTTGCTGATGGAAGCGTTCGGCCTGCTTGCGGGTGTCGAGGAACAGGCAATGCTGGGCGGCGCCCTGGGTGCCGAAGTCGTTGGTGGTGCTGCCCACGGCGATCACCAGGGTGTCGTACCCCAGCTCGCGGGCCGGCAGCAGTTCCACGCCATTTTCGTCGTAGGTGGCGGCCAGCTGGATTTTCTTCTGCTGACGATCGAGCCCGCTCATGCGGCCCAGCTGGAACTCGAAGTGGTTCCATTTGGCTTGGGCGACATAGTTGAGTTCGTCTTCGGAAGAGTTCAGCGAGCCGGCGGCTACTTCGTGCAGCAAGGGCTTCCAGATGTGGGTCAGGTTCGCGTCGACCAGCATCACACTGGCGGTGCCGCGCTTGCCCAGAGTCTTACCCAGACGGGTAGCCAACTCCAGACCGCCGGCGCCGCCGCCAACGATGACAATACGATGAGTCATGGGGATATCTCGCAAGGCTAAAAGAAATCGGTACGGTTACCCGAGCGAGCGCAATGCAGCTCATAGCGTCAGGTAACTGATAAGTCGGCTCAGCAGGCCCAGGCCAATGGTGATGGTCAGGACTATCACGAGGAGCATCCACGGCCGGAAGGGCCGGCGCTCGACTCGGTGCTGGGCCAGTTGCAGGTATTCTTCGACATGGCGTTGGTCGTCGGGGTTCAGGCGGCTGGTCATAAAAAGCCTCGTCAGCTAGACGTTGCGAAAAGTATGAAGGTTACAGCGCAGTGCCATCTTGTCGGGCTATGCGGTATGGAACGGAGCATAGCTGCTCGCGGATGCGGACCTTGTCATCGCGCGGGTGATTGCGCTTTGTAACACTCGCAGGGTGTTTGCGCCATGCCACAACGGTCTGAAGGGGGGCTGGAAAAACCTTCGCTAAACGACCTACAGGCTGATCCCGACGTCGAAGAGGATGCTGCGCCCCAGGTTGCCACGCAGGAAGTCCGGCGCGTCGGGATGGGCGAACAGCACGCGGGCGAAGGTCGGTCCGACCAGCGACAACGAGCGCCAACCCTGGCGCAGATACTCGGTCGGTGGCGGGAAATGGCTGTTGAGGTCGAGCACTTCGCGCTTGAGGCTGGCGAAGGCGATGATGTCCAGTTCCCCCAGGTCCATGCCACGTTCCTTGTAGTTGTGGGCTTTCTTGCGCAGGGTCGGGGCCAGCCTGAGCAACAGTTCGTTGGCCGGAATGCGCTTGGGCTTGGCCTCGCGCCGCACCAGTTGGCTGAGGGAGAAGGCACTGCGGCGCCGTTGCAACTCGTCGCGCCATTCATCGTTGAGGCGACGGCCTTCGTCCAGCACGAAGAACACCTCGAAACAGGCCTCGCGAAACAGTACGTCCGGCGGCTCCTGCCCGGCGGGCGTGAATTCGTCGGCACGGTAGGGGATGTTCAAGCCTTGCAGCAGGCGCTGGCAGACCCAACGCTCACGCTCCCATTTGCGCGCATTGGACAGGAACGCGTTGGCTTGTTCGGCCTGAATGGTGAGCAGGCGCAGGTAATCTGAGTCATCCATAGTCCAAGCTTAGCGTCCAAACGCTGATCCAAGAAATACACTCTGCCGGGTCGGCGGGGGCTGACTGCACTTATAACGGATAAGTGTGACATCAGGTCAACCCTCTGCCGCTCGTTCACGCCCGCCAGGGTTTCAGCCAGAGGCCCAGGGCGATCAGCAGGAGCAGCCCGGCCACGGTGCTGAGCCCAAGTTGCAGCCAGACGTTCGGCAGCGGATGCAACAGCAGTGCCGCGGCACCCAGCAGGACGGCGCTGACCGCCCAGCGCACCGGCCAGCTGATGAGGCTGAGCAACTGCTGGCGCTGCATCAGCAACAGGTTGGTCAGGATCACGCCGCCGAGGGCGGCCAGGGGAATCGCATTCAGCCCCGCAATCAGCGGCAAGCCCGCCAGCAGCAAGGCGTTGAGCAGGCTGCCGAGCAGTTCGCAGTACAGCGGCGTTCGGGTATCGCCGGCGGCATAGGCGTAGCGCGCGAGCATGGCGTTCCAGGCGCCGAACACCAGGGACACGGCGAACCAGCCCAGCAGCGCCGGCAGTGGTCTGTCGGCGCTCTGGGCGGGCAGCAACCAATGGATCAGCGCCGGGCTGGCGCCCACCAGGCCGAGGGCCGCAGGCAGGCTCAGCAGGGTCGCGGCGTTGAGCCCGCGATGCAGCAGCCCCAGGCGTTGATCGCCGGACTTGCCGCTCATCAGGCCGAGCAGGACCTGGTTCAGGCTCATCAAGGCAATCAACGGCAAGTTGATCAGCTTGCGCGCCAGGTTGACCCAGGTCACCGCGCCTTCGCCCAGGTAGCTGGCGACCACCCGTTCCACCAGCGCCAGGCCCTGGCTGGCCAGGTTGCTGGTCAGCAGCGGGCCGAGGCGCACCAGCAATTCACGGCTGGCCCCGGCGTCCCCGCGGACCTGCCAGGGGCGCCAGCCGGTTTGCCAGATCGCCGGCACCAGCGACAGGCACATCAGCAGGCTGCCGAGAAAAAACGCCAGCGAAAGGCCGGAGCCCAGGCTCGCCTGGCCGTAGAAAAACAGATAAAGCACCGGTGGCAGGTTGAACAGCAGCGAACCCAGCCCCGGCAGGACAAAACGTTGCCGGGCATGCAGCGGAATGCTGAACAGCGCATGCAGGAGCAGGCCGGGGATACAGGCGGCCAGGCTGCGCAGGTTGGCGGCGGCTTCGGCCTGGGCTGCGCTGTCGAGCCCGGGACCGATCAGGCGGATCCACAGCGGCGCGCTCAAGGCCAGCAGGGCATAGAGCCCCAGTCCCAGGCCCAGCAGGCGCGGACTCAGGCCGGCCAGCCAGGCGTGCTGGCGCTGGGCGTCGCGCTCCTGATAGAGCGGCAGGGCCGCGGCCGCCAGGATACCGGCCGCCAGGGTCATGCGCAGGGCTTCGGGAATGAACACCGCGACCAGGAACGCATCGCTGCGGCTGCCCGCGCCCCAGGCCGCCACCAGCAGCCATTCGCGGGCAAAGCCGGCGAGCAGCCCGGCGAGGGTCGCCAGGGTCAGCAGCAGGGTGCTGCCGAGCATCAATAGAACAGGGTGAACAGGCCTTTGCCACCCACCTTGTAGTTCAGGTCGTGAGGGCGCTCGCCCATGGGTTTGGCACCGCTGCCACCGATGATCTTGTAGGGGGGAACGGCCTTGGCCACGAGGGTGTTGGCGGTCACTACCGCCCCGCGACCGATATGCGAACCATGGGCAAGCAGCGCCCGGGTGGCGATCCAGGCGTAGTCATCGATGTAGATGGGCGCGGACACCGACCAGAACTCGGGGCTCATCGGGTCATGGCCGCCGGCGAGAATCAGCACGTGAGAGGCGATCGTCACATGATCGCCGATGATCAGCCCGGCCCGGGCGTCGATCTGACAATGCCAGGCGATCACGCTGTCATCGCCGATCACCAGGTTTTCCACACCCAGCACCTCGGTGTTGCGCCAGATGGTCGAGCCCTTGCCGATTTTCGCGCCGCCCAGGCGCAGCCAGGCGATGCGCACGTGATGGCTGGGGATCTTGTTGATCAGGATGTTGTAGGCCTGTTCCCAGGCCCGCAACCAGCGGTCCTTGAGGGTAGCCAGGTTCTTGCCGTAGCGCGGCACCAGGGTGGTGGGGATGTCCTGCTTCAAACGACCATACAGGCGTCGGGCCAGGGGATGCTCGATGATCTGTTCGATGTCCACCGCGCAGACGCTGTAGCGCGCCTGCTCGCCGTCGCCCTCGACGAACAGCACGTCGTTGTTCAGCCCCCAGCTGTAGGCCTCGAGCAGTTCATCGTGGCTGACGCCCAGCTCCGAGGCCAGGGCCGGCAGGCGTTCAGGCAGATCCGCAGAATGGAAAATACGGTGTTTCATGCTTGGCGATCCTTGGGGTTGATGAGGGGGAGGGTGATGGCCGGGCGTAACCGGACCTGTTGCAGGCTTATGCCCATCAACAGCCAGAACAGACCGATCAGCACGAAAGTGAAGCTGAAGTAGTGGTCGAACAGACCCGTCAGCAACGCTGCCAGCAGGCCGGAAATGCAGCCCAGCCACAGCGCGTTGTCAGCGGTCACCTGACGGATCGGCGCCAGCGGGCGCACCTCGCGCCACCACAACAGGGTGACGGCGATGAACAGCAGCATCCCCGGAATGCCGATCTTGTAGATGAAGTTCAGCCACAGGTTGGAGATGCCCGGCAGGTCGGTGCCCGGTACCGGCGGATCGACCTTGAAGCCGATGCCCAGCGGGTAGCGCATCATTGCCTCGGGGAATTTCGCGTACTCGTCGAAACGCACTTCGGTACTGGCGTTGGTCGCCGAGAACATGGTCATCAGGCGTTCCTGCAGCGGCGGATAGAACATCACCAGGGCCACCGCGAAGGCCGCCCCGAGGCCGATGATCCGGCCGCTATAGGGCACGCGCTTGTAAGTCAGCCAGAGCAGCACCAGGGCCAGGGCCAGGATCGCCCCGCGGGAAATACTCAGCAGCAGCCCGGCACAACCGAGGATCGCCACCGCCAGCCCCAGGGCCCGGCGTGCGCCGGTGCGGGTCCAGCCATAGAGCAGCGCCAGGGGAATGAACAGCACCAGCACGCCACCCGTGAGGTTGGGGTGAACCCAGGGCGATGCCATGCGCTGGTAGTTGGCGGAGAAGATGTCCTTCACCGCTTCCGGGTGGGCGTACTTGAGGTCGGTGAGGATCGGGATCATCGACATCGCGTTGCGCGACTTGATGAACATGCCGATCGACAACAGCAGCATCAGCAGGGTGCCCAGCAGCAGGGCGATCACTACTTTGTCGCGGTCGGCATCGGTACGCAGCAGCAGCGGCACCATGAACAGCAGCGACAGGTTCATCAGCCAGCGCACCCAGTTCACCGGGCCGTTGCCCTCGGCATGAATGATCAGCATGCCCCAGACAAAGGGAATGGCGCTGAACAGCATCAGCCAGGCCATGGCCCGTTCGGTGGGGCGCCAGAGCATGAGGTTGCGGGTCTTGCCGATGAACGATTGCCAGAACAACCCGACCCACGTCAGGCCCAGCACCGCTTCACTGACCGTGGTGCGAATCCCCAGTTGCAGCGTGGTGTAAGGAATGCAGGTGGCCAGCACGGCGAAGATCAGCAGGCCCCACAGCGGCTTGCGGATCAGCGTCAGGGTCACGGCCAGGCCGATCACCACGAAGATGACTTTTGCCGGTGGCAGGGCCCACAACAGAACCCCGAAGATCAACCCCAGGGTCAGGCCAATGAATTTTCCTGGCAGCATCAGTGAAAGAGCCCTGTGAGCAAGGTATCGAGGCGCTGGCGGTAGGTCGGTTCGGCAAATTGCCGGGCCCAGTCGCGCAGGCTGTCCGGATCCGGCCTGTTGCTGTCCTGGGCCTGTTCGATCAGTGCGTTGCGCAGGCTGGCGCGATCACGGGCATTGAAGCGTCGCGCGCTGGGCGGAGACACCTCGTCGAGGGCCGAACCCCTGGCCACCGCCACCGGCGTGCCCTGCCACAGCGCCTCGACCACCGGCAGGCCGAAGCCTTCGGCGTAGGAGGGTTGCCACAGGCAGTCGGCATGCTGGTACAGGGCCTGCAACTGCTCGTCGCTGATGCCACTGACCCAATGCAGGCCGGGCAACTGGCTCAGGCTCGCCGGCAGGTCGCTGGCGTGGCCGACCAGGACCAGCTCCGGTACTTGCGGGTTTTCCTGGCGGCAGCGCTGCCACTGCTCGATGAAGAACGGCATGTTCTTGCGCGGCTCCCGCGTCCCGACGGCCAGCCAGTAGCGCTCGGGCAGGCCCGCCGGCAGCGGGCCGATGGCACCCTGGAACTCCGGCACCAGGTTGTTCAGCACGCGGAACTTCGGCCGCGCCCAGGGAAACAGCCGGGCCGCTTCGCTGCAGGAAAACCGCGAAGGGCACCAGACTTCATCGGCGACCCAGATCGACCAGGCGATCGACACGGCATCGATCAGCCGATAGGCCAGGGCCTTGAGCTGCGAGCGGTGGAAGTTTCGCTGGGTCAGCTGGAACAGGTCATGCAGGATCAGCACATAACGGGTACCCGCCGGCTTGTGGCCGATGGGCAGGCCCATGTTGGCGGTGGCGATGTACAGGTCGACCGACTGCTCGCGAATGGTCGCCGGCAAGAATTTGCGTTCGAAGCGCAGGCGCACGCCGGGGCGTTGCACGCCATCGAGGGGGCTCGGCCAGGCCGGACAGAAGGCGGTCTGGCGTTGCTCATGCTCCAGTGGCGCTTCGCTCACCAGCAGCAATTCGGTGTCTTCACGGGCGCGCAGGGCCTGTTCCAGTGCCTTGACCTGACGGGCGATGCCCGAAGAGGGAGCGACCGTGGCCGGACGATAATCGAGGGCTACACGCATGCGGGATGCTCCTGTGTGGAGGGCAGGGTCCGGTAGATCTGTTCCAGCTCGTCGCCGGCTACGGCCCAGTCATGATGCTGGCGGGCATACAGGCGGGCGGCGCCGGCCAGTTGGGCGGCCAGGGTCGGCTCGCTCAACAGGCGAATCACGGCATCGGCCAGGGCCTGGGCATTGTCGCCTGCCAGGTAATGTTCCTCGGGGCGGATGGCCAGGCCCGAGGCGCCTTGTGCGGTGCTGACCAGCGGCAGGCCGGCGGCCATGGCTTCGAGCACCTTGAGCTTGGAGCCGCCGCCCTGGCGCAACGGCGCGATGAACAGCGCGCAACGTCGTTGCAGATCGGGCAGGTCCGGCACGAAGCCGACCCACTCGATGCGGCTGTCGGTCCAGCGTTCGGGCCAGTTGGCCGGCAAGGCATACCCGGCCACCGCCAGGCGCGCCTCGGGGCAGTGGCTCCAGACCCGCGGGAAAATCTCGTCGAGCATCCACTGCACGGCGTCCAGGTTCGGCGCGTATTCGTAGTTGCCGACAAACAGCACCCGCTGGCTCTGCGGGTCGGCCGAGACTTCGGCAAAGCTGCGGCTGTCGACGCCGTTGACCACCACCTCGACCGGGGTACGGGTCAGCTGGCGCATGGCCTGGGCATCGCTTTCGGTCACCGCGACCACCTGGCGGGCCGAATCGAACGCCTTGCGTTCCCACTGCCGGCAGCGCCATTGGTCATAGCGCACGAAGAGGCTGGCCCAGGCCGGGAAGCGGTCATAGGTCGCGCCGCCCAGGCTGGATTCGAGGTTGTGCTCGGTGAGCACGAAGTCCCGGCCGGCCCGCAGCAGCGGTTGCAGATAGGGTTGCAGGCTGTAGCTGTGCTCGACCTGGATCACATCCCAGGGCTCCTGCAGCAGGCTGTCGAAGCGCTCGCGCAACGGACGTGACACACCGTTGACTGTGGTCAGCAGCGGCCAGGGCGCGAACAGCCCGGCCAGCAGCGTGACCGGATGTTTCAGCGGGCGCCGGGGCTCCACGATCAGGCGCTCCAGCCAGGGCTCGAGGGTGGCGCGGGTGGCGGCATCGGCCTCGGTCTTCGACTGCACCAGCAAGGTGATGCGATGACCCCGCTCGCTCAAGGTCCGCAGCAAGTGAAACTGGCGAGTCTTGCCACCGCTGGTCATGGGCCAGGGCAGGTAGGGGAGAATCCAGAGAATCTTCACGTACGGCACTCCAGGTCGAGATCGATTACCACACGAGAATCTGCAGGGACGATTTCACGGTCGGCTGGATGCCGTCCGCGGCGTCGAGACTGGCCCGGGTTCCGCTGAGCGGATCGTAGAGCTCGGCCTGGTGCACTTGCGGCAATTTGATGGTGCCGCCCTTGGCGCTCCAGAACATCAGCAGGCGCTTACCGTCGTCGCGGGTCCAGGACACGCTGTAGAAGGTCTCGGGCAGGTTTTCCAACACGGGCGTCTTGCCGGGTTTGAGGCGCGCGCCAGTGATCTCGAGAAACCGCGCGAGCGCCTTGTACACCGGCTTGGGTTCGCCGTTGAGGTCGAGCAGGCCGTAATGCTGGTCGCGGGCCGAGGCGCGCGAGTCGAGATCGGAAAGGGCGAAGAGGAAGATCCGCTCGTAGTCCTGGTTGCTCATCAACGCCAGGCGGCGCAGGGTGTAGTCGGCCTGGCCGTCGACGCCGATCAGCCGCTGCATCTCCTTGGGCCCGGCGTAGCTCGACCAGCCCCACTCGGTGGCCCAGACCCTCTTCAGGCCGGCGCCGTGCAGCATGTCGTTGAGCTGCTTGCCGCGCAGCAGCACTTCGTTCTTGCCTGGCTCATCCGTTTCCGGGGTTTCCGAATACGGGTGGTAGGCGGCGACCATGCCCAGGCTCTGCACGCCCAGTTCGCCGAGTTTTTCGAACATCAGCGCGTTGCGCTGGGTCGGCATCTGGCTGTAGTAGGCCATGCCGCCCATGACCTGGGTCTTGTCCGGCGCCACCTGGTTCAGCGCCTGATGAGTCGCCAGCAACAACTCGCCGTAGCCCTTGGCATCGGGTTTCGGCCGCCAGTTGTTGGGGATGTTCTGTTCGTTCCACACCTGCCAGGCGTCGATGTTCGGGTAACGCTGGGCCAGCATCGCCATGCGCGTGGCGAAGACTTTCGGATCGCGCGGCGGGTACTGATCCTGGAAGGGCCCGCCCTTGGGAGCGGTGGTCACGAAGGGCGCCGAGCCGACGAGGTAGAACAGCGACTTGAGTTTCGCGTCGCTCAGGGTCCGGTCCAGTTCGTCGAGGGTGCTGAGCTGGTAGCCCTCTTCGGTGGGCTCGAGCCGGTCCCAGTGCAGGTCGACCCGCACCCATTGCAGGCCGAGCTGTTTATAGGCGGCGATCTGTTTGCGGTATTGCTGCGGGGTGAACCACAGGAAGTGCGCGTTGACCCCCAGGTAGTCCTTCCACACCAGGGTGCGATCGGGAGCCAGGTTGATCGGCGTGGCATCGACTTGTTCGCTGAGCAGCAGGGCGCCGCCCACCGCCAGCGCGGCCACCAGCGGCAGATAGCGCAATAGCGGGCGACGTTCGAGGCCTGGTCGGGTCTTCATATCGATCGCTCCTTGCACACTTCATTGAACAGTTCGGCAAAACGGCGCGCGGTCGCGCTCCACTCACGCTGGTGCCCGGCCTCGCTGGCCCGCGCGGCCCACTGGCGGGCCAGTTCGGGCTCCAGCACCAGGCGGCTCAGGTGCTGGCTCAGCGCTTCGACATCGCCTTGCTGATAGGTCACGCCATTGCCGCCGGCAACCTCTTCGGCAAAGGCCCGGGCATTGGAGGTGACGACCCCGCGACCGCAGGCATTGGCCCAGGACAGGGCGCCGCTGGTGCCGCGCATCTGGCCGAGCCAGGCGAGCTTTTTCGATTCCCGGTACGGCAGCACCATCACATGGTGGGCCTGGATGGTGCGGGCGATCTCGGCGGACGGCAGGTCCAGTTGCCAGTCCACCACATCGTCCAGTTGCAGTTCGCGGATACGCTGGCGCAGGCCGTCGAGGTAGTTGCCGGCCGGGTCGAAGGTCATTTCCGGGGCGGTGCCGCCGGCCAGGGTCAGGCGGACCTGGCCACGGCACTGCGGGTTGGCCGCCAGGGTGCGGGCCAGGGCTTCGATCAGGTCCTCGATGCCCTTGCCGCGGTAGATGAAACCGAAGTACAGCAGGCGCAGCGGCACCAGCGGCGGGAGTTCGGCTGCCGGGATCGGCAGGTTGCCGTGGGCGATCACCGCTACCTGTTGCGGCTGCAGGCCCATGCGCTGGCGCAGGCAGTCGCCGCCCAGCCGGGTCAGGGTAATCAGCCGGCGCATGCCACGGGCCAGGCGCCGTTCTTCATGCAGGGTCAGCGGGTCGGCGAGCAGCGCCGCCGCTTGCGGCAGCGGGTGCGGCAGGCGTTCGAGCAGGGTCAGCGGCCAGAACAGTCGGGCGCGCCGCCAGATCAGGCGTTCCGGGTCATGCACGGTGGCCGTGCGCGGGATCCGCGGTTGTTCGCTGCTCAGGTAGTCGAGCGCCTGGAATTCGCCGAAGCGGCCACCCCCGAGTTCGGCGTGCACCAGGTCGACGCCCGTCCAGTCGAAGGCACGCAGGCGCGTCAGCTGTTCCGCGGGATCGTGACAGCCGGCCAGCGGCGTCAGCACCTCGATGCCAAGGCCGCGCAGCGCATTGCTGAAATGCGCGGCGTAGTCGGCGATACCGGTCTGTTCCGGCGGCAGCGGGGCCAGCAAGGCGATACGCATCAGGCGGCACCGCGCCAGCTGTTGATCCGCTCCAGCACTCTGGACGGTACTTCGAAGCGACGACGGTTGAGGATCAGCCCGTCGACCTTGCCGAAGGCGGTGGTCAGCAGCGACAGCGCATTTTCGATCATCGGCACGGTGCTGGTCCGAGCCTCGATCACCAGGGCGATCAGGTCGGCGCGGCGCAGGATCAGGAAGGCCTCCTGGTTCGACAACAGGGCCGAGGCATCCAGCAGCAGCACTTCACCGGGCTGGGCCGGCGCGCTGTCATTGACCCGCACGCGATGGCCGCGTTCTTCCAGCAGGCGGCGCAGGCGTTCGAGGATGAAATTCACGCCTTCGCCATGGCGCGCCGAGGTCAGGCCCAGGGTCAGGCCCTGGCTCTCGATGCGGTCCATGGGCAACAGGCTGTAGAGCCGGTAGATGCTCGCGGTCATCGCCGCCGGGGTGGCGTCCTCGAGGTCCGGCACGCTGCCCCACAGCGGCACCTGGAACAGCTCCGGCAGGCGCGAGCCGTCGTGGATGCGCTGGTCCAGCAAGTAGCAGACATAGATGGTCAAAAGACCCACGGCGATCCCCGCGGGAATGGCGAACAGCAGGATCAGCAGGCTCTTGGGGAAGACCCGCGCCGGGTTGAAGGTGGCGTGCTCGATGATCGCGATATTGCTGATCTGGCTGCTGTCGAGTTCGTGGTCGATACGCGCCTGTTCCAGGTTTTCCGAGTACAGCGCGTAGCTCTTTTCAGCGGTGCGCAACTGCTGGGTCAGGCGGTTGAGTTCAGGCTCGTCGGTCAGCACCCGGTCGCGTTCGGCACGCAGGGTGGCCAGGGTCTTGTCGTAGTTCTCGATCTGTCCGGTCAGCCGGCGTTGTTGCAGCTGGGCATCGATGACCTGCTGCTTGACGTTGGTCACCAGGCTATTGGGCGCAATGTTCTTCGAGCGTTCCAGGCGGGTCTCTTCCTGTTCGCTGAGGGCCTGCAGGTCGTGGATGTTCTGTTCGATCTGCTTGACCGCCGGCGCCTCGGGCAAATAGGTGCGCAGCAGGCGCGCGCGTTCCACTTGCAGGGTGTTGAGCTGGCGCTTGAGGTCGAGCTGGGTCGGGTTGAGGCTGGTCTCGCGACTGGTCACCACTTCGACGGGCTGATCGAGGATCTGCTGGCGGGCGTTGATCAGGAAGCTGCTGATCCCGGACAGCTGGTTCTGCGCATTGACCCGGGCGTCGGTCAGCCGGTCGATCTGGCTGGTGAGGTTTTCCAGGCGGGCATCGACGCTGATCGAATCGATCTGCTTCAGGCGGCCCTGCAACTGTTCCTTGAGGCTGAGGATCTGCGCGGCCACCTTGTTGCCTTCGCCCTCATAGAAGGCGTAGAGGCTCTTGCGACCGAGGACCCGGGCGCGTTCCTCGAGGAAGGTGTCGACCCAGATTTTCACCACCTGCTGCGCGACTTCCGGGTCGTCCCAGGTAAAGCTGATATCGATCACCGAGGAGCCCGCTTCATGGCTGGCCTGGAAGTTCTTTTCCAGGCGGGTCGCCAGGCGGTCCAGCGGGCTCTGCGGCTCCGACAGGCCGACCAGTTGCAGCAGGCTGCGCAGCGCATCGATGGCCGTGCCCATGGCTTTCTTGGCGTAGAACTTGAGGGTTTTCCAGAAACCCTGGGGTTCGGCGGCCGCGCTCAGTTCCAGGTAGCGCTGGGCGACGATGTGCACGATCGGCCGACCGGTGAGCATCTTCTCCTCATCGACGATCGGGTCGTGCTGGGTGCTGGGCGAGATCAGCGTCTGGCGATTGCTGGCCTCGATCGGCACCGTGGTGCTGTCGCGCCCGGGCTTGACCAGCAGGCGCGCGTCCGACTCGTAGCGCGTCGGCAGCAGGAAGGCGCCCAGTACCGCGACCACGATAGTGGTGACGACCGCCAGCTTGAACTCGCGGCGGAATATGAAGAACAGGCGCAACAGGTCGCGTAGAGAGCGTATTTCGATCACGGGATCACTCCGTTGAAAGTACTTGTAGCAGTGGCTGATGGAGGCCGATCAAACGCATCACTCCTGTCTACTGAGAAATGTTATTGACGTTTTCGATGTTGGTCGTGCTGTTGCCGCTGTTTCTTACATCCTGGCTGTTCAAGTCGTAGTTGAAGCCCAGGCCGATCCCTTTGTTAACCGGGAACAGCTTGGTGAAGTACATGTCCACCGCTTCCACCGTGCTGCCGATGGTCGATTGCGGCACGTAGATCAGGTCGCCGCGCTGCAGGGCGACCAGCGGATGGTTGGGGTTGCTGAGCATGTTGCTGAGGTCGACGAAGTACATCTTGTACTTGCCGTCGGGGCCGGTCCGGAGCAGGGCGATGTTGGAGCTGTCGGCCGACGGCAGGACGCCGCCGGAGCTGAGCAGGGCCTGCTCCACCGACACGGTGCCGGCCAGGTTGAAGAACGACGGGTTGGCCACCGCGCCGCCGATGAACACCCGGTTGCTCGGGGCAATGGCGATGTTCACGGTCACTTCGGGCTCGCGGTAGACACGGGTGTAGCGTTTGGTGATTTCCTTGCCCAGGTCTTCCGGGGTCAGCAGCGCGGCCTTGATCCGGCCGATGTTGGGCATCGAGATGAAGCCGTCCGGGCGCACCACGAACAGCGTCATGTCGTCGGTGGCGGCCGGCTCCTGGGCATCGCGCACGATGCGCAGGGTGTCGCCGCTCTGGATCAGCACCTGGGCTGGCGGCAGGTCGGCCAGGGTCAGTGCCGCCGCGTGGCGAGCCTTGAGGGTGTCGCTGTCAGGGAGCGCGACATGGGCGGGGGTCGAGCAGCCGCCCAGCCACAGGGAGGCGGTCAGGATGCTCAACAGACAAAGCCGGGAAGGTCGGTTAATAGTCATCATGACAGCTCAGGTCCAGTAGTTTGAGAACATGCTCAAGCGACGCTTGAGCGGTGTCGGCAGATGCTGTTCGGCGTGGCCGAGGCGATAGCCCAACAGCTTCAGCGCGCTGCGCAGCAGCACTTCGGGTACACGTTGCAACTGGCCGGCGTCACGCAAGGCGCGCAACTCGGCCTGGACGTAACGCTTGCCTTCTCCACCCGCGCTGCCGAAGGCTTCGCGGATCCAGGGCTCGCGGCCATAAAACACGCCGATATCGAAATAACGGCGGAACTCCTGCATCAGACTGTAGCTGTGCGAATGCTGTACGCACGCACTGGCGGCGTAGCGCACCAGATAACCGTTGAGCAGCATGCGCGCCGCGACGTGGGCGTCCTCGCTGCCGATGACGTCCTCGGGAAAGCCGCCCACTGCTTGCAGGGCACTGCGCCGGTAGACGGAAAACGAGTCCGAACTGAAGCAGGTCTTGATCCCCAGCTCCCCGGCGTCGGCCAGGCTTTTGCTGCGGCTCTGCGGGCTGTAGTTGAAGTGGCGCGACTGCGCTTCGAGAATCCCGGCGCCGGGGTGCGGCAACTGACGACCGTAGGCGAGGCCGATCCGCGGGTCTTCTTCCAGTTCCTGGATCAGGTTGGCGAAGGTCTGGGGCGTGGCCGGAATCGCATCCTGGGTCAGCAGGATCAGCGCGTCGGCGTCCACCTGTTCGCTCGCCCAGCGGCGGGTGCCGCCATGGTTGAACTGCTGGGCGGCGATGACCTCCACCCGGGCACCGAACTGCCGGAAGCGGCTGACGGTGTCGTCCGTCGAGCTGCTGTCGACCACCAGCACGGTGTCCGGTTGCAGCGTCTGGGCGGCCAGCGCCGGCAGCAACCGATCGAGGTGCGCTCCGGCGTTGCGGGCGGGAATGATCAGCGCCACCTTCATCATGGTTTGACCTGCGCCGGGGCACGGCCATAGACGTCTTCGAAACGCACGATGTCGTCTTCGCCCAGGTACTCGCCGCTTTGCACTTCGATCATCACCAGGTCGATGATCCCGGGGTTGCTCAGGCGGTGTTTATGGCCGGCGGGGATATAGGTGGATTCGTTGCTGTTGAGCAGGACCTCCAGGTCGCCATTGGTGATCAGGGCGGCACCGCTGACCACGATCCAGTGCTCGCTGCGGTGATGGTGCATCTGCAGCGACAGCGACTCCTTGGGCTTGACCATGATGCGCTTGATCTTGAAGCGGCTGCTTTCCTCCAGCACGGTGTAGGTCCCCCATGGCCGGGTGACCGTGCGGTGCAGGCTGTAGGCGCTGTGGCCCAGGCGCTTGAGCTCGGTGACGATATGGCGCACGTCCTGGGTCCGCGAGGCGTCGGCCACCAGCAGCGCGTCCGGGGTGTCGACGATGATCAGGTCGCTGACGCCAACGGCGCCGAGCACACGCTTGGGCGAGTCGATATAGCAATTGCTCACGTCATGCAGGATGGCTTCGCCGTTGACCTGGTTGCCGGCGGCGTCGCTCGGGGTCAGCTGGCGCAACGCATCCCAGGAACCGATGTCGCTCCAGCCCAGGTCACAGGGCACCACGGCGACCCGCTCGGAGCGTTCCATCAGGGCCACGTCGATCGAAACGTCCGGGGCGCGGCTCAGGCTGTCGGCATCGAGTTCGCGCTGGCGGCAGTGCTTGTTGTCCAGGGTCATGCCTTGTTCCAGGCAGGCCCGGGCGGCGCTCAGCACTTCGGGAGCGTGCAGGGTCAGTTCCTGCAGCAGGGTATCGGCGCGGAAGCAGAACATCCCGGCGTTCCACAGGTAGTTGCCGCTGTCGACGTAGGCCTGGGCGGTGGCCAGGTTGGGTTTTTCGACAAAGCGCGCGACCTGGAAACCTTCCTTCAGCGCCGGGCCCTGTTCGATGTAGCCAAAACCGGTCTCGGGTTTGTCGGGCTGAATGCCGAAGGTCGCCAGGTAACCGTCTTCGGCGAGGCTGCGCGCCTTGCTCACGGCGGCGGCGAAGGCATCCTGGTCGAGGATCAGGTGGTCGGCCGGAAGGATCAGCAGCTGTGCCTCGTCACCCCAGTACTCGCGCACATGCAGGGCCGCCACGGCAATGGCCACGGCGGTATTGCGCCCGAACGGCTCGAGCAGCAGGTCGAGGTCCAGCTTGCCCTGATTGACGTTGCGGTATTCGTCCAGCGAGCGGAACAACAGCTCGCGGTTGGTCACCGTGACCACGCAACTGACGTCCGCCAGGTTGCTGGCGCGGACGAAGGTTTTTTGCAGCAGGCTCTGCCCATCGCGCATGCGGATGAATGGCTTGGGCATGTTCTGTCGAGAGACAGGCCACAGGCGCGAGCCCGAGCCGCCGGAAATAATGCAAGGGATCAATCCAGTGAATGCGCTCATCAGTAGACTTCCTTCGTCGAAAGGACGGCCGGAACCGTCATGAAAACGATGTACAGATCCAGCCAGACCGACCACTTGGAGATGTAATCGAGGTCGTACTCCACTCGTTTCTGGATTTTCTGCAGGGTGTCGGTTTCTCCCCGGTAGCCATTGATCTGCGCCCAGCCGGTGATACCGGGCTTGACCCGGTGGCGCGAGCTGTATTCGCGCACCGCCTGTTCGAACGGCACGCCCGCCGCCTTGGTGGCGGTGGCATGGGGGCGAGGCCCGACAATCGACATGTTGCCCATCAGCACATTGAACAACTGGGGCAACTCATCAATGCTGGTCTTGCGAATGAAGCGTCCGACCCGGGTGATCCGCGGGTCTTCGCGGGTGGTCTGCCGTTCGGCATTGAGGTCCGCCTGCTCGACATACATCGAGCGGAACTTGAACACGCGGATCAGCCGGTCGTTGTAGCCGTAGCGCTTTTGCCGGAACAGCACGGGGCCCTTGGAATCGAGTTTCACCGCCACGGCGGTGGCCAGCAGCACAGGGGACAGCAGCACCAGGCCCAGCAGGGCGAGGATGATGTCCTCGCAGCGCTTGATCAGCGGCGCCCAGCCGCGCAACGGCAACTCCGAGGTGTTGAACATCAGGATGCCGCCGACATCGGTCATGCGGTTGTGGCCGAAGCGCAGGGTGGTGATGTCGGGCACCAGCGCGACATTCACTGACAACTGCCGCAGCCGCTGCACCAGCTCGCCGATGCGCGCGTGCGCGGCCCAGGGCAGGGCGATCAGGACCTGGTTGACCTGCTCGGAACGGATCAGCTCTTCCAGGTTCTGGGTGTTGCCCAGAAAGGGCAGGTCGCAGAAGGCCTTGGGCACGCGGTCGCTGCGATCGTCGATGAAACCGATCAGGCCGGAGCGGATATCGCCGTGGCGCTGCATGTGTTCGGCAAGGAATAGCGCGCTCTCGCTGAAACCGAGGATCACCGTGCGTTGCAGGTATTTGCCGCTGGCCATCCACGAGTGGAACAGGCGCAGCAGGAACAGACGCTCGATACCAAACAGCACGAGGCTGGCGATGAACCAGACAGCCAGGTCCTGCAGGCTGAAGACTGGCAGCAGGTGCAGCCCCAGGTACATGACCAGCAGGATGCAGAAGGCGGAGGTCCAGGCCACCAGCATCGTGCGCAGGCGCAGGCGATTGCTGAAGAACTCTTCGGAGTAGACCCCCTGGGCCTGGAACAGGATGACGGTGATCACGGCAAAGAACAGCAGCAGGCCAAGGACGGTTGGCCAGACATCCGCACTGGCGGATTCAAGACTCAGGAGCAGCAGGATTCCAGGCAGGGCGGCGGACAGGGCGTGCGTCAGTTTCACCCCCGAAATGAAGAGTTCCATGAATCCGGTTCGGGTCAGAAACCTGCTATCAATCGATTTCGTAAGCATCGAATCCCGTCGCTGCCAGGTAAAAACCCAGCTCTGTTAAGGGTGAAGCCACTACAGAGGCAGGCTGAAAAAACTAAGGCTTACTGCAAAAAAAGTCTGTTTTTTGGCGGCCTATGATGGCCAAACAATACTGCTTTTCTGCTTTGATGGTCAAGTAATTGACTAATTCTGGCAGGTTAACCTTTTTTTTGCATTATGCATCGGTTTTTTGACGGTCTTGCGCATCCAGGACGAATGGCAGCCTGGGCATGTGTCACGAAGTTGGCTCATTCGTGAGCGAGGCGTGACGGATAAAATGGAGTGTTGTTCAGGGGGGGACTCTTGTCCAACCCGTGGCGATTTATTCCTTTTCGCCCGGGATTGCGGGCTTCCTGAAAGCTGGCGCAGCCCTCGGGCGGATGCTCTGGCGGTGTAGACTGAACGCTTGTGGACTAACCAAAGGAAGGGGAAAAACTGTGAGGTATTGGTCATTGCTGTTGCTGGGTTGCATGCCCTTGCTGGCGCATGCAGTGGAAGTCGGCGAGCGTCTGGCGCCCTGGACCTTGCTCGATCAATTCGACCGGGCCTATAGCCTCGACGGGCAGACCCGGACCCTGCTGGTGGCGCGCAGCATGGACGGCGCCAAGCTGGTCAACACCGCCTTGCAGGATCGTCCTGCGGGTTATCTGGAGGCGCGACACACGGTATTTGTCGCGGACATCCAGCGTATGCCGGCGGTGATCGCCAGGATGTTTGCGGTGCCGGCGATGCGTGATTATGGCTACCGGATCATGCTCGACCGTGACGGGCGGGTAGCGCCGCGCTACGCCGGGGCTGTGGATAAAGTCCTGTGGCTGCAACTCGACAATGGCCGGCTGGTGGCTCAACGGGAGTACGGCACGGCCGCCGAACTGCGCGCGGCGCTGGAGCAGGCGCAGCCATGATCAGCGCCGCGCTGCTGTCGCCGCTCACCCTCGGCGTCGGCTGGCTGATCTATGTGCCGGTGCTGGTCTGGGCCACCTGGCGCGCGCCCTGGGTCGAGCTGTTCAGCGACAGCCGGCGCCAGCATCTGCTGTTCGGTACGGTGTTCGCCTTGTTCATGCTGTGGTTGGTGCGCCGGGATTTCGATACCGGCGTGTCCTATCACTTCATCGGCATGACGGCCGTGACCCTGTTGCTGGACTGGCCGCTGGCGATCGTCGGCGGGCTGATTGCCCAGGTGGGCCTGGTCGCGCTGGGCCGCCAGGACCTGGCGGCGGTCGGCATCAACGGCGCCTTGCTGATCCTGCTGCCGGTGCTGGTCACCGAATGCTGCGCGATCCTGGTGGAGCGCGCGCAGCCGCGTAATCCCTTTGTGTATATCTTCTGTTCCGGTTTTTTTGCCGCCGCGCTGTCGGCCTTGCTGTGCCTGTTGGTGGGCCTGGGGCTGCTGTGGTTCGACGGGCGTTTTGCCATGCCGGAATGGCTGGAAGACTTCATCGGCTACCTGTGGCTGATCATCTTTCCCGAGGCTTTCATCAACGGCATGGTGATCAGCGCCCTGGTGGTGTTCTGCCCCGAATGGCTGGAAACCTTCAATCGCACCCGTTACCTCTCGGCGCCGTGGAAGGACGACGATCCGCGTTCTTGATCCATATCAAACACGTTCGGCAGACGCGGTCCCATGCTCGGCAAAAACCGTTCGGGAGCAGGGTCATGAGTGTGTATGAATGGGCGCGGCAGGAAATACGCAGGAGTCTGGATACTGCGCAGGAAGAGGGTTTCGAACCGGGCTTGAGCCTGCGCGCCCTGCTCAGCGCGGTGGTGCAGGAGAGTCGGCGGGTGCGCAGCGCCGAGGATCTGGCCGACGAGTTGCAGTTTCTCGCGGAGAACCTCGACGATACGCAGGACTACGGTTTCATGCGGCCTTGAGGCTTCAGTGGGCGCGAGGCGGCAGGTCGTCGGAAAACAGATCGTCCTCGGCATCCGGGCTGACCGGAATCTTGTGTTCTTCGGCGGCCCAGGCGCCGAGGTCGATCAGTTTGCAGCGGTCCGAGCAGAACGGACGGTTGACGTTGCTCGCGGTCCACTCCACGGGCGCACCGCAGGTTGGACATTCCACGGTCAGGGGTTGGCTCATGACTGGCCTCCACGCAAGGTAAGGTAAAAGTGATGCAGGCGTTCGACCTCGCTGTGCAGCCAGGCGAGGTCGCGGTCGTTGACCAGCACATCGTCGGCATGGCTCAGGCGATCTTCGCGAGTCGCCTGGGCCTTGAGAATCGCCTGGATCTGCTGTTCGCTGATCCGGTCGCGTTGCAGGGTCCGCTCGATCTGCAGTTGTTGCGGCACATCGATCACCAGGATCCGTTGGGTCATCGCGTATTGCCCGGATTCGATCAGCAGCGGTGACACCAGAATCGCGTAGGGCGACTCGGCGCGGGCCAGGTGCGCGGCGATTTCATCGGCAATCAACGGATGCAGCAAGGCCTCCAGCCAGAGGCGTTGTTGCGGCACCTCGAAGATCAGCTTGCGCAGCGCCGCGCGGTCCAACTGGCCATCGGCCTGCAGCACGCTGTCGCCGAAATGCTCGGCAATGCGGGCCAGGGCCGGACGGCCGGGTTCCACCACCCAGCGGGCAGCGTGATCGGCATCCACCACATGGATGCCCAGGTCGATGAAGTGCTGGGCCGCAGCACTTTTGCCACTGCCGATACCGCCGGTAAGGCCGAGGATCCAGGGTTTGAAAACAGGCTTGGTCATCTGAAACCGACAAACTGCAAATAGGAGCCGGTTATTTGACCACCCCAGAGCAAGGCAATCCAGCCGGCAATGGCCAGAAAGGGACCGAAAGGGATAGGCGTGGACATTTGCGCACGGTTGCGGCGCAGCAGGGCGATCCCCGCCAGGGCTCCCGTCAGTGAGGCCAGCAGCAGGGTCATCGGCAGAATCTGCCAGCCGCCCCAGGCGCCGAACATGGCCAACAGCTTGAAATCACCGTGCCCCATGCCTTCCTTGCCGGTCAGCAGCTTGAACAACCAGTAAACCGACCACAGGCACAGGTAGCCGGCCACGGCGCCCCACAGCGCATCGTGGAGGCTGACGAACAGCTCGAAGCCATTGACGATCAGGCCCAGCCACAACAGCGGCAGCACCAGCACGTCGGGCAACAGCTGATGATCGGCATCGATCAGGCTCATCGCCAACAGGCCCCAGCTCAACAGCAGCATCAGGACGGCCTGCCAGCCAAAGCCGAAATGCCAGGCCACGAACGCCGAGGCCAGGCCGCAGGTCAGCTCCACCAGCGGGTAGCGCCGGCCGATCGGTGCCTGGCACGCGGAGCAGCGTCCGCGCAGCAGCAGGTAGCTGAACACCGGGATGTTTTCCCAGGGGCGGATCGAATGTGCGCAGTGAGGGCACTGCGAATGCGGGAGCAGCAGGTTGTAGGTCGGCCCGGCAGGTTCGACGGGCAGCCCCAGGATGTCACGGGCCTGGGCGTGCCAGTCGCGCTCGAGCATCTTTGGCAGACGCCAGATCAGCACATTGAGAAAGCTGCCGACAATCAGGCCCAGGACCAGCATCGATGCTACGAAGACCAGCGGGTAGCTGGCCAGGACCTCAGTCAATGACATGTTCAGATCGCTGTGCCGAGTTGGAAGATGGGTAAGTACATGGCGACCACCAGGCCGCCGACGAGGGTGCCCAAAACTACCATGATCACGGGCTCCATGAGACTGCTCAGGGTGTCGACCAGGGTATCGACCTCTTCCTCGTAGTGGATCGCGACTTTTTCCAGCATGCCATCCAGGGCCCCGGATTCTTCGCCGATGGCGGTCATCTGGATCGCCATGCCGGGAAAAATGCCGGATGCGCGCATGGAAAAATGCAACTGCATGCCAGTCGCCACGTCCTGCCTGATGCGGTTCACCGCATGCTTGAACACCTGGTTGCCAGTGGCCCCGGCCACCGAGCCCAGGGCCTCCACCAGTGGTACCCCGGCGGCGAAGGTGGTGGACAAGGTGCGGGCGTAGCGGGCCACCGCGGACTTGTACAGCAGCGGCGCTACCAACGGCAGTTTCAGCAGGCCCACGTCCAGCCACTGGCGAAAGCGCGGTGAGCGCCGGTGGGCATGGCGCAGGCCGAATACGCTGAGCAACAGACCGCCCGCCAACAGCCACCACCAGTGCTGCACGAACTCCGAGAGGGCGATGACCAGTTGGGTGAACACCGGCAGTTGCGCGCCGAAGCCTTGGAACATCGACTGGAATTGCGGCACCACCTTGACCAGCAGGATCCCTGTCACCACCAGCGCCACGCAGATCACCGCCAGGGGATAGGTCATGGCCTTGCGGATTCGGGTCTTGAGGTTTTCGCTTTTTTCCTTGTAGGTCGCCACCCGCTCCAGCAGGGTTTCCAGGGCGCCGGCCTGCTCGCCGGCATCCACCAGGCTGCAGTACAGCTCGTCGAAATACCGCGGCCTCTTGCGCAGCGCACTGGTGAAACTGCTGCCGGCGGCGATGTCCTGTTTCAGTTCGGCCAGCAGTTTGCGCATGTTCGGGTTATCGAAGCCCTCGGCAATGATGTCGAACGATTGCAGCAGCGGTACGCCGGCCTTGATCAGGGTCGCCAACTGCCGGGTGAACAGGCTGATGTCGCGAGCCTTGATCGGGGGCGTGCGCTGGAACAGCGAGCTGGATTTCTTCCTGACCCTGGCCGGGCTGATGCCTTGCTTGCGCAACTGGGCCCTGATCAGCGAGGGGGTATGGCCGCTCAATTCGCCGCGCAGTTTGCTGCCTTGCCTGTCGGTGCCTTCCCACAGGTAAACACTGACTTTTGCTGCTTTGACCGCCATGGTGTCGAGTCCCGGTTGTGATGGATGTCCTCAGGGCCGGCAATGCCCTGTGCGTTAGCGAGTGGACCGCTGCGCGGAGCGTGGCGTCCGGCTCATAGAGTTTGAATGGCCCGATACGTTCCTTGGACGGCGGCGGGCAGTGAATGCAATCGAGGGTCGAGTGACAGCGTAGCCCGTCACGACGACCGGCCCAGGGCACTCGGCTGACAAAAAGTGTCAGATAGTGCGACTTCTGGCGCTCACTGCCGCAGGTCGGTGTCGCCAAAACCCCGTTCGCCCGGGGCCGCAGGCGCTGGCACAGGCTGTGCTATGGCTGTCTGGTGAGTGCCCAGACCCCTGGATATCCCCTGCTTGGAGCAGATAAATGAAGTATCAGAAAGGTTTTACCTTGATCGAGTTGCTGGTCGTCGTGGCGATCATTGGCATCCTGGCCACCTTTGCCATGCCGCTGTATTCCAAATACCAGGCGCGGGCCAAGGTCACCGCGGCATTGGCCGAAGCCTCGGCGCTGAAGGTCAACTTCGAGGACGTGCTGAACCAGGGCAGCGACCCGACCCTGGAGCTGGTGGGGGGCAAGGCGGCGACGTCGAACTGCACCATGACCGCCGCGGGCTCCGCCTCGACAGGAGCGGGAAGCATTGGCTGCACCATCCTCAATGCACCGGCGCCGGTGCTGAACAAGACCGTCACCCTGACTCGCACCACGGCCGATGGCTGGGTCTGCACCACCACTGTCCCCGCCGATTACTCCCCCAAGGGCTGCACCGCCAGTGGCAGTTGAGGTCGGTGCTTGCCTGCTCGGCGCGTGAAACACCACGCGCCACGGCGCCTTCTGGGAAAGTGTCGGAAATTCAGGAGGTTAGCTCGCCACTGGAAATGCAACTTGCATGCAGATTACTTGCCGATCATGCATTTTGCATGATCGCGAGTGTTTCGTTATTTTTATAAGTAATTGATATTTAAGGATTTTATTGTTTTTCTGAACTTGGCATAACGCCTGCAATCTACTTAAGTAACCCTGCTGCCAGGACTTGGAGCAGGTTTTCCAGAAGAACAGGAGTTACTCGTATGAAGAAGTTCGCTATCGCTGCTGCAACTGCTACCGCTCTGACCCTGACCATGGCTAACGTTGCATTTGCCCAGACCACTCAAGCTACTCAGGCGCCAATGGTGCTCGCGGCGGGTGAAGTGACCAAGGCCAAGGAAGCCACTTCCGACACCTGGATCACCACCAAAGTCAAAGCGGATCTCGTAACTGAAAAAGGCATTCCTGGCACCGACATCAAGGTCGAAACCAACAAGGGTGTGGTTTCCCTGTCCTCCACCACGGCTCTGACCGCGGCGCAGAAAGAAACCGCAGTCAACATCGCCAAGAATATCAAGGGCGTGAAGGCGGTATCGGCTGACGGTTTGAAAACCGAGTAAGCCCCAAGCGTCTTTCCTGGACAGGGAGAAGAGGCGGTAGATGGTTCATCTACCGCTTCCTTGAAGGTTCATGCGAATGGCCACAGGGAGGTGGCTCCTTTTGTAGACAGAACAGGCCCCGGCACAGTGTGTCGGGGCCTGTTCTGTTTATGGCGGGGAGAACCGCAGGGCCAACCCGTTTCCGGGTCGGCGGGGAGGGTGGTTATTCGGCGTCCAGGTGCATGGGGGTAATGACCCGACCGTCGCTTTCGGCCTGGCCGAGGTTGGCGTCGATGAAGTAGACCCGGTCGTCCGCCAGTTGGCCCTTGTCCACCAGGAAGTCCTTGATGCTGCTGGCCCGTTCCTGGCCCAGCTGGCGCAACAGCGCATCGCTGCCACTCCAGAACTGGATCACGCCTTCACGCATTTTCGCGGTGCGTTCTTCCTTGCCCAGATCCTTCCATTCGGCCGGTGGCTGGGTCTTGAGGCGCGTGCGATAGATGCCTTCCAGCAGCGGACCTTTCTCGCCTTCCGGCACCTTCAGCAAGGATGCCTGGGCCGGCACCTTGTCGCCGCGACGCTGGAGCATCTTGTAGTAGTTGTACTGGTATTCCCGCTCCAGGCGTTGCTCGGCGATCAGCGGGCCATCGCTGCTCTGCGCGGCGGTACCTTCGATCTCCAGGCGCAGGGCCGGACGCTCCTTGAGCGCGTTGGACAGCTTGACCAGCGCCGCTTCCGATTCCGGGCTCAACTCGCTCGAGCCCGGGGCGAACGAGACGCTGCCCAGGTCTTCCGAACCACTGCCCGCGACCAGACCGCCAATCAGTTTGAAGGGCGCGGCGGCAGCCTTGACGATCAGGTTGCGCAGGGTCTGCCAGACAATCGGCATGACGCTGAATTGCGGGTTGTTGAGGTCGCCGGTCACCGGCAGTTCGATGGAGATCTTGCCGTCGACATCCTTGAGCAGGGCGACCGCCAGTTTCAGGGGCAGGCTCACGGCATCCGGGCTGTCGACTTTTTCCCCCAGCTCCAGTTGTTCGACCACCACTTTGTTTTCGGCCTTGAGCTGGCCGTTGGTGATGACGTAGTGCAGGTCGAGGTTGAGCCGGCCCTTGCGGATACGGTAGCCGGCGAACTTGCCGGAGTAGGGGGTCAGGGTGGTCAGTTCGACGCGTTTGAAACTGGTGGCGATGTCCAGCGCGGCCATTGGATCGAACGGGTTCACGCTGCCCTTGATGGTGACCGGCGCATAACGATCGACCTTACCCTTGATATCGACACTGGCCGGTTTGGCCTGGCGGCTGTCGATGGTGCCGATCTGGCCGTTGAGTTGCTGGACGGCCGTGGCGAAGTTGGGGGTCAGGCTGAAGTCGGCGAAGTTGGCCGAACCATCGTTGATGGCGATCTGGCCGATATGGATGCCCAGGGGTTTTTCCTTGGCGGCCGGCTTGGCGGCACTTTTCGGTGCGCTGTCGGCCGGTTGCGGGATCAGCAAGTCATCGATGTTGGTGGTGCGGTCATCGTTGATCATGAAGCGCGCATAGGGCTGCAGCAGGTTGACCTTGTTGATCGTCAGGCTGTCGCCGTGCTGATAGTTCAGGCCTTCGAGCACCAGTTGCTGCCATTTCACGAAGTCGCGGGTTTTCAGGGTGTCCAGGGTGTGCAACTGGTCGACCTGGGCGCGGCCGGTCACGCTGAATGTCAGGGGATCGATGTTTTTCAGGTCCACCGCCAGGTCGCTGCCGAGCATGCCGCTGCGCAGCTCCAGGCGAATGAACGGGCTGATGTAGGACTGCGCGACCCGCAGGTCGATGTCCTTGGTTTGCACCGCCAGCTTGGCGGTCACCGGTTGCAGGTTGACCACACCGCTGGCGAGGATCTTGCCCTGCTTGCCCACCCCGGTGTCGAGCTTGAGGTTGAAGGGTGACTGGTTGAGGCTGTCGAAGTTCTGCACGTCGACGTTCAGCGGCCCGACCTCCAGGGCCACGGCTGGCTTGGCCTGGCGATCCGCCAGGTGCACCTGGTAATTGCGCAGTTGCACGTCCTTGAGCAACACCTGCCAGGGTTTGCTTGGCGCCGGGGGCGCCGGCTGCGGGCTATCGGCGGCGGCCGGAGCGGGCTTGGCCACCGTTTTGGCCGGCTGGCTGGCGAACAGTTTCTGCCAGTCCAGTTGGCCATCGGCTTCCAGGGCTGCCCAGGTTTCCAGTTTCTGGCTGCGGATCTTGCCGACCACCACTTGCTGCTTGGCCAGGTCGACCGTGGTCTCACTGACGTCCAGGCGCTCCAGGCGGGCCAGTGGTCGACCGTCCGGGGCCTTGATGGCAAAAGGCGCGACGCTTACCGAAGCATCGCTGAGCAGCAGTTCGGTTTCCTTGGACAGGTTCAGCTTGTAGCGGGTGTTGAGGTTCAGCACGCCGTCTTCGAGGACCAGGGGCAAGGCATCGCGGACATAGGGCCACCAGGCTTTCATCTGGCCGTCGGTGACTTTCAGGGTGCCTTCGGAGGCGATCGGGGTCAGGCTGAAATTACCGCTCCAATCGATCTGACCGCCCGCGGGGCCCGCGGCGACCAGAGTCATGTCGGCACTGTCATCGGGCAGGGTGCTGAGGTTCTTCAGCTCGAGATCGAGTTTGTCGTAGAGGAAATCGATGGGCTCGCTGGGCCGCGTGTCCTGGAAGTGCACATAACCGCCCGCCAGTTTGATGCGCTCGATACGCAGCGGGAACGGCTTGGCCTCGGGGTCGTCCGGAGTCGGTTCGCTGGCGGGCAGGTTGAACAGGCCCAGCAGGTTGAGCTTGCCGTCTTTGGCGAACAGGATCTCGCTCTTGGGTTTGTCCAGCTCGATATCGGCCAGGTGCAGCGCGCGGGTCCAGAGGCTGTCCAGTTGCAGGTTGGCGTAGAGACGCTCGAAGGCCACCTGCTCCTTGCCCGGCTCACCGATGTTCAGGCCCCAGAGCGTCAGTTCGAGGCTGAACGGGTTGAGTTCGATGCGCTGGATCTTTGCCGGTACCGTCGCGTAGTTGGCCAACTGTTGATTGGCCACCCGCAGGGCGATGCCCGGCAAAATCAGAAAGCCCAGCAGGCTGTACAGGGCGAGAGCGGTCAACAAGGCGCCGATAGCGCGGATCAATCCTTTGGACATGCGAGGCTTCATCTATCTGAATCGGAAGTGCGTTGGAGTATGGCATGCGTTTCCGGTTCCGAAACAATCCCATGACTGTCGCAAACAGGATTGTTCAGATTCCTCGCGGGAGATCAGAGATGCAGGATCAGGGTCTTGAGCGGCGGTTGCTGGTCCATGGAGGGGAAGTCGCGACCGGGTGTCAGCACCTGCCATTCGCGTACCGGGCGCCCGGCTTTTTCGGCGCAGCGCAGCACCTGTTCGCGCCAGTCGTCCAGGGTGACTTTCGCCAGGTTGTTGCAGCAGATCAGCACGCCATTGTCGGCGGTAGCCAGCAGGGCCGGCTTGAGCAGGCTCTGATAGTCACGCAGCAGGTCGACGGTGCCGAATGCACTCTTGGCCCAGGCCGGCGGGTCGAGCAGTACCAGATCGTACTGGCGCTGTTCCAGGCGTGGGTAGCCGGGCAGCTTTTGCCCACGGCGCTGGGTGATGGGCAGGCCGGCCAGTTGCCGGATCGCCGGGAAGTAATCCGATTGCACGAACTGCATGGCCGGCAATTGCGGATTGAGCTGGCCGTTCTCGCGGCCGACCGCCAGGTTGCCCTCGGCGAAGTCCAGGTTGCACACCTCGCGGGCGCCACCTGCCGCGGCACTCAGGCCGACGCCGCAGGTATAGGCGAACAGGTTCAGCACACTCTTGCCGGCGCTGTGGGCCTTGACCCAGCCACGGGCGTTGCGCAGGTCGAGAAACAGCAGCGGGTCCTGGCCGGCATGGCGACCGCGTACCCGATAGTTCAAGCCCCATTCGTGGCCGACCAGGTCTTGCAGCGCCTGTTCTTCGGCGCGGTAAACCGGGTCTTCGCGGTCGATGCGTGAATTGCCCCGGGAGCGGTCGTTGTAGACCAGCAGGGTGTCCAGGCCCAGCTGCTTCTGGACGGTCTCGTGCAATTGCAGCAAGGCCTCGCGTTCCAGCGTCTGGTGAAAACTCTGCACCAGCAGCTGTGGGCCGTAACGGTCGATGGTCAGGCCCCCGGCGCCTTCCTGGCTGCCATGGAACAGCCGATAGCAGTCGGTGCCTTGCTGATGCAGCTCGGCGAGCAGGTCCTGGCGATGATCGAGGGCGGCGCGCAGCGCCTGATTCAAGGAAGACATGCGGGCGCCTTGCGGATGATTGGGTGGGGCAGTTTACCAGCTTCGGCCACCCCCTGTAGGAGCGGCCGGTCGATGCTCGATTGCCCGCGAAGGAAACGTCATGACAGCGCAGCGCTATAGACAGTGCGCGTTGTCGTTGACGATTTATCGCGGGCAGCCTCGCTCCTACAGAAAGGGCGCGGGCTTAGCGTTCGATCGCCAATGCCACGCCCTGGCCGCCACCGATGCACAAGGTCGCCAGGCCTTTCCTGGCATCGCGCTTGAGCATTTCGTGCAGCAGGGTCACCAGCACCCGGCAGCCCGAGGCGCCGATCGGGTGGCCGAGGGCGATGGCGCCGCCGTTGACGTTGACCTTGCTCGCATCCCAACCCAGTTCCTTGCCCACCGACAGCGACTGGGCGGCGAAGGCTTCGTTGGCTTCGATCAGGTCCAGTTGCTCCAGGGACCAGCCGGCCTTGTCCAGGCAGCGACGGGTGGCCGACACCGGGCCGATGCCCATGATCGCCGGGTCGACGCCAGCGTTGGCGTAGGCGGCGATCTTCGCCAGCACCGGCAGGCCCAGGGCCTTGGCCTTGGCGGCGCTCATCAGGATCACCGCGGCGGCGCCGTCGTTCAGCGACGAAGCGTTGCCGGCGGTGACCGTGCCGTCTTTCTTGAAGGCTGGCTTGAGCTTGCCCAGGGATTCGGCGGTGGTGCCGGCGCGCGGCTGCTCGTCGGTGGCGAAGGCCACGGGGTCGCCCTTGCGCTGGGGAATCAGGATCGGGGTGATCTCATCGACAAAACGCCCGCCCTCGATGGCGGCCACGGCCTTCTGCTGCGAGGCGGCGGCAAAGGCGTCCTGGGCTTCGCGGCTGATGCCGTATTTGTCCACCAGGTTCTCGGCGGTGATGCCCATGTGGTAGTCGTTGAAGGCGTCCCACAGGCCGTCGCTGATCATGGTGTCGACGATCTGGCTATGGCCCATGCGCAGGCCGGTGCGGGCGCCGGGCAACACGTAGTTGGCCAGGCTCATGTTCTCCTGGCCGCCGGCGATGATCACCTCGGCGTCGCCGCAGCGGATCGCCTGGGCGCCCAGGTGCAGGGCCTTGAGGCCGGAGCCGCAGACCTTGTTCAGGGTCAGCGCCGGCACGGCGTGGGGCAGGCCGGCCTTGATCGCGGCCTGGCGCGCGGGGTTCTGCCCGGCGCCGGCGGTGAGCACCTGGCCCATGATCACTTCATCGACCTGGGCGCCGTCCAGGCCGGTCTGGGCCAGTAGTTGGCGGATCACCGCGGCGCCGAGATCGACCGCGGGGATATTGGCCAGCGAACCCTGGAAACTGCCGACCGCGGTGCGGGTGGCGGCAACGATTACGACGTCTTGCATGGCGCGAATCCTCATTGCTATGGGCGGCATCGGTCGGTGGCTATGGACAGGGGACCGATGCGCGAGAACTTGGAAAATCATGGTTGCATAGAAGGTCGCGACGCCGCCAATCGCGAACCGATGGGTCGCGTTCTGTTCGCCCGGTCGGGTATTACAGGCCCATGCGCCGGCGTGCGCGATGTATCGAGCCATTGCGCACCGCCCAGCGCAGCATCGGCGCACTGCGGTTGACGCTGGCGCGGATCAGCTGGCGTTGCAGCAGACCCTGGTTGACGCCCAGCATGTCGCTGGCCCAGTCGGGTAGCAGGTCGATGCCGGCCTGCATCATCAACGAGCCGAATGGCTTGGCCAGGCGGCTTGGGGCAGGTGCCGCCAAGAGCAAACGCAGCACTTCGCGGCTGCGTTCATCGCAAAGCAACTGAGGGCGCATCCCGGCCAGGTACGCCGCCACGGCCCGGCGCGAGCGCGGCACATCGCTGGCGCCAAGACGCTCGGCGATCAGCGCGACTTCCCCGTAGTAACGGTCCTGGTCGGCAGGCGACAGCTGCGGATTGCGATAGCGCAGATGCGCCGCCAGAAAGCTGCTGACCTCGGCCACATGCACCCAGGTCAGCAACTGCGGATCGCTGGCGGCATAGGGCCGGCCGTCTGGCGCGTGGCCGACGATCTGCAGGTGAATGGTGCGCACCTTGTCGATCAGCCATTCGGCATCCTGCCGCGAGCCGAAGGTGGTGCCGGAAATGAACTGCGCGGTACGCCGCAGGCGCCCGATCATGTCTTCCCGGAAATTCGAGTGATCCCAGACCCCGGCCAGGGCCAGCGGGTGCAGGGCCTGCATCAACAAGGCGCTGATGCCGCCGATCAGCATGCTGCTGAAATCGCCATGCACCTGCCAGCAGATAGCGTCCGGGCCGAACAGGCCCGGGTCGCCCTTGGGGTTGTCCAGGTCGAGCTGACCCAGTGACAGGCCACCCAGGCTCATCACCTGGGTTTCGATACGACTGCGAATGAATTCCATACCGCTTGGCTGTTCCTTGGTTGAGGCCCGAGGCCTCGCTCAGAGGTTCAGGCGTTTATCGATCAGGCCCTCGACCACGCTCGGGTCGGCCAGGGTCGAGGTATCGCCCAGGCTGTCGAGTTCGTTGCAGGCGATCTTGCGCAGGATACGCCGCATGATCTTGCCCGAGCGGGTTTTCGGCAAGGCCGGCGCCCACTGGATCAACTCCGGCTTGGCGAAACTGCCGATCTCGCGGCTGACCAGGCTCAACAGCTCCTTCTTCAACTCGTCGCTGGGCTCGACGCCATTCATCGGGGTGACAAAGGCATAGATGCCCTGGCCCTTGAGGTCATGGGGATAACCGACCACCGCGGCCTCGGCGATGCTGTCATGCAGGACCAGGGCGCTCTCGACCTCGGCGGTACCGATGCGATGCCCGGAGACGTTGATCACGTCGTCGATGCGCCCGGTGATCCAGTAATCGCCGTCTTCATCGCGCCGCGCGCCGTCGCCGGTGAAGTAGTAGCCCGGGTAGGGTTTGAAATAGGTCTCGACCATGCGCTGCGGGTCGCCGTAGACACTGCGGATCTGCGCCGGCCAACTGGCCTTGATCGCCAGGATGCCGCTGCCGGCGCCGCTGATTTCCTTGCCGTGCTCGTCCAGCAGCACCGGCTGCACACCGAACATCGGGCGGGTGGCGCAGCCCGGCTTGATGTGGCTGGCGCTGACCAGCGGGCTGAGCATGATGCCGCCGGTTTCGGTCTGCCACCAGGTATCGACAATCGGGCAGCGCTGCTCGCCGACGCTATTGAAATACCACTCCCAGGCTTCCGGGTTGATCGGCTCGCCGACACTGCCCAGCAGGCGCAGGCTGCTGCGCGAGGTGTGCTGCAGCGGCTCGGGGCCTTCGCGCATCAGTGCGCGCAAGGCGGTGGGGGCGGTGTAGAAGATGTTCACCCGGTGCTTGTCGATGACTTCCCAGAAGCGCGAGCTGCTTGGGTAGCTGGGCACGCCCTCGAAGATCAGGGTGGTCGCGCCATTGGCCAGCGGGCCGTAGACGATGTAACTGTGGCCGGTGACCCAGCCGACATCGGCGGTGCACCAGAAGACTTCGCCTTCGCGGTAGTCCAGTACGTATTTGAAGGTCATCGCCGCTTGCAGCAAGTAGCCGCCGGTGGTGTGCAGCACGCCTTTGGGTTTGCCGGTGCTGCCGGAGGTGTAGAGGATGAACAGCGGGTCTTCGGCGTCCATCGGTTGCGGCGGGCAGTCGTCTTCGACACCGCGCAGGGCCTGGTGATACCAGAGGTCGCGGCCTTCGACCCAGTTCACCGGGTTCTGGGTGCGCTCGACCACCACCACCGTGCTGACGTTCGGGCAGCTTTGCAGGGCCTTGTCGACGTTGTTTTTCAAGGGCACGAACTTGCCGCCGCGTACCCCTTCGTCAGCGGTGATCACAGTGCGGCAGTCGGCATCGAGAATGCGGTCACGCAGCGCGTCCGGAGAGAATCCGCCAAAGACCACCGAGTGCACCGCGCCGATACGGGTGCAGGCGAGCATGGCGTAGGCCGCCTCGGGAATCATTGGCATGTAGATGCAGACCCGGTCGCCTTTTTTCACGCCGCGGCTTTTCAGGACGTTGGCCAGGCGGCAGACGTAGTGATGGAGTTTTTTGTAGGTGATTTGCAGCGACTCGGCAGGGTCGTCGCCTTCCCAGATGATCGCCACCTGATCGCCGCGTTTTTCCAGGTGGCGGTCGATGCAGTTGTAGCTGACGTTCAACTGGCCGCCGGCGAACCAGCTGGCGGCGCCGGTTTTCAGGTCATAGCGCTGCACGGTCTGCCAGGGGGCGCTCCAGTCGAGAAAGCGGGTGGCCTGTTCGGCCCAGAAGGTGCTCGGGTGCTCGATGGATTCGCGGTACAGCCGCTGGTAGTCGTCCTGACTCAATTGCGCAGCCCGGCGGACGGCATCGGCTTGGGGGAACGTGCTGATATCGAACATGACGGTTCCTTATTCTTGTTTTAGCGACAAGCGATAAAGATGCGCCTTGATCGGAAGGGGTTCAAGGGGAGGGCGGTCTTGGGCGACCGATCGTGAATCGGCCCGCTGCCGCGCAATGGAAGGGTTTGCGTAGCAGCGGGCCGGTTCGCGAGGGGAGGTTCCAGCGGGCTATCAGCCGCGGTGGCGACCGCGGAAGTAGTTGATCAGGCCCTGGGTCGAAGCATCCTCGGCCGGGGTTTCTTCGCTGCCGACCAGGCGGTTGTAGACGCCCTTGCCCAGCTCTTTGCCCAGCTCCACGCCCCATTGGTCGAAGGCGTTGATGCCCCAGATCACGCTCTGCACGAAGACCTTGTGTTCGTACATCGCCACCAGCGCGCCCAGGCGGCGCGGGCTGATGCGCTCGACCACCAGGGTGTTGCTCGGACGGTTGCCCGGGATCACCTTGTGCGGTGCCAGCTTCTGGACTTCGGCCTCGCTCATGCCTTTTTCACGCAGCTCGGCCTCGGCTTCGGCGCGGGTCTTGCCGAGCATCAGCGCCTGGCTTTGCGACAGGCAGTTGGCGTACAGCCACTGGTGATGGTCGGCGACCGGGTTGAAGCTGACGATCGGCACGATGAAGTCGGCCGGGATCAGCTGGGTGCCCTGGTGCAACAGTTGGTGATACGCGTGCTGACCGTTGCAGCCCACGCCACCCCAGATCACCGGACCGGTGTCGGTGGAAACCGGCGTGCCGTCCTGGCGCACGCTCTTGCCGTTGGATTCCATGTCCAGCTGCTGCAAGTGCTTGGTGATGTTGCGCAGGTAGTGGTCGTACGGCAGGATCGCGTGGCTTTGCGCGCCCCAGAAATTGCCGTACCACACGCCCAGCAGGGCCAGGAGGACCGGCATGTTCTGCTCGAACGGCGCGGTCTGGAAGTGCTGGTCCATGGTGTAGGCGCCGGACAGCAGTTCCTTGAAGTTGGACATGCCGATGGCCAGGGCGATCGGCAGGCCGATGGCCGACCACAGCGAGTAACGCCCGCCGACCCAGTCCCACATCGGGAAGATGTTCTCTTCGCGGATGCCGAAGGCCACGGCGGCGGCGTTGTTGCTCGACACCGCGATGAAGTGGCGATACAGCTCGGCCTCGGAACCGCCCTGAGCCAGGTACCAGGCGCGTGCGGCCTGGGCGTTCTTCAGGGTTTCCAGGGTGTTGAAGGATTTCGACGAGACGATGAACAGCGTGGTTTCGGCGCGGATCTTCGACGACAGTTCGTGGAATTCGCTGCCGTCGATATTGGCCAGGTAATGGCAACGCACGCCTTTCTGGGCGTAGGACAACAGGGCTTCGGACACCAGCTCGGGGCCGAGGAACGAACCGCCGATGCCGATGTTGACCACGTCGGTGATCGGCTTCTCGGTGTAGCCGCGCCACAGGCCGTCATGGATGCGCCCGACCAGTTCGGTGATCTGGTTCAGCACCTTGTGCACTTCCGGCATCACGTTGACGCCGTTGACCGACAGCTTGTCGCCCACTGGACGGCGCAGGGCGGTGTGCAGGGCCGGACGGCCTTCGGAAGAGTTGACCAGCTCACCGGCGAACAGCGCCTTGATCGCATCCTGCAGACCGGCTTCATTGGCCAGGCCCACCAGCAGGTTGCGGGTTTCGGGGGTGATCAGGTTCTTCGAGTAATCGAGAAAAAGCCCACAGCCGCTGAGGCTGAATTGATGAAAGCGCTGCGGGTCGGCATTGAAGGCCTCGCGCATGCTGAAATCCTGCATGGCTTGGCGGTGGTCATTCAACGCTTGCCAGGCGGGCAGAGCGGTAACGTCGTGAGGAGTGCGGTAGTACGCCATCGCTGCGGTTTTCCTTTTACTTGAACTGCCTGTTGGACACTGAAAAGCCCGGAACGTCCTGCTTGAAGAATAACGTTCGGTCAAACCTGCGCTGACACGATTAAGCACGCAGGGCGATTACAGTAACTCTCGCGTGCTGATCTGTCTTGGCTTTGTCTGACCTGCGGCCGGTACTTTTTTATACCGGCGCCTCAGAGCCGCGCAACGAGCAGGATTTCAGGGGTGAGAATGACTGGGGCTCAGGCGACCTGAACCGGAATGGCATGGCTGGTGTGGCTCAGCTCGTTGCCCGGCGCCATATAGAGCATGCGCGGCTTGAAGTTGAGCAGTTCGGCTTCGCTGTAGTGAGCGTAAGCGCAGATGATCACCCGGTCGCCAACCTTGGCCTTGTGCGCGGCGGCGCCGTTGACCGAGATCATGCGCGAGCCTTCCTCGCCACGAATGGCGTAGGTGGTGAAGCGTTCGCCATTGTCGACGTTGTAGATCTGGATCTGTTCGTACTCACGGATACCGGACAAGTCCAGCCATTCGCCGTCGATGGCGCAGGAGCCTTCGTAGTCGAGCACAGCGTGGGTGACTTCGGCGCGATGCAGCTTGGCCTTGAGCATGATGGCGTGCATGAGTGGTTCTCTCGGTCGGATCCTCGAACAGGGCCCGCAGCATCGCTGCAGGCCCCGGGCGGCGGCAGTTTGCCCGAAGGTCGGGCTTCGGGCAATCGGCCTTTGGGACCTAGGCGTCGAGGTCCAGATGCAGGTTGTCGATCAGGCGGGTAGCGCCCAGATAGGCCGCCGCCAGAATCACCAGGTCGCGGTCTTGCGCGGTGGCCGGGCGCAGGGTCCGGGCGTGGCGGATTTCCAGGTAATCCGGGCGGAAGCCGGCGGCTTCGAGCACCTGTTTTTGCTCGTCCAGCAGCTTTGGATAGTCCCGCTGGCCCTGGCTGATGGCCTGGGCGATCTGGGTCAGGCCACGATAGATCGCCGGGGCGATGGCACGTTGTTCTTCGCTCAGGTAGCCGTTGCGAGATGACAGCGCGAGGCCGTCGGCGGCGCGCACGGTGGGCTCGCCGATGATCTGGATCGGCATGTTCAGGTCATGCACCAGGGCACGGATTACCGCCAGTTGCTGGAAGTCCTTCTGGCCGAAGACCGCAAGGTCCGGCTGCACCATGTTGAACAGCTTGCTGACCACCGTGGCCACCCCTTCGAAATGCCCGGGACGGCTGGCGCCGCACAGGCCTTCGGAGAGTTGCGGCACGCTGACCCGGGTCTGGCCGTCCATGCCGTCGGGGTACATCTCTTCGACGCTAGGGGCGAACAGCAGATGGCAACCGGCTTGCAGGAGCTTTTCCTGGTCGGCGGCCAGGGTTCGCGGGTACTTGTCGAGGTCTTCGCCAGCGCCGAATTGCAGCGGGTTGACGAAGATGCTCGCCACCACGAAATCCACTCGCTGGGCCGCCTTGGTCACCAGGGCGGCATGACCGCTGTGCAGGTTGCCCATGGTCGGCACGAAGCCGATGCGCTTGCCCTCGCTGCGGGCACGGGCCACGGCGGCACGCAGTTCACGTACGGTTTTTACAGTATTCATGCAGAAAACCCGTGTTCGGCGCCTGGGAAGGTCACGGCCTTGACCTCACTGACATAGGCGCTCAGGGCGGCCTGGATGCTTTCCTGGCCGGCCATGAAGTTCTTCACGAACTTCGGTGCGCGACCGCTCAGGGACAGGCCCAGCATGTCGTGCAGAACCAGCACCTGACCGTCGGTGGCGCTGCCGGCACCGATGCCGATTACCGGAATATTCACCGCCTGGGTGATTTCCGCCGCCAGTTCGCTCGGCACGCATTCGAGCAGCAGCATCGCCGCGCCGGCCGCTTCCAGGGCGATGGCGTCGGCACGCATCTGCCGGGCCTGGTTTTCGTTACGTCCCTGAACCTTGTAGCCGCCGAGGATGTTCACCGATTGCGGGGTCAGGCCCATGTGGGCGCAGACCGGGATACCGCGCTCGGCCAGCAGGCGGATGGATTCGGCCAGCCACAACGCGCCTTCGACCTTGATCATGTGCGCACCGGCCTGCATCAACTGGGCGCTGTTGTTCAGGGCCTGTTCGGTGGTGGCGTAGGCCATGAACGGCAGGTCGGCGAGGATCAGGGCGCCACTGTTGCCGCGTTTGACCGCGGCGACGTGGTAGGCCATCTCGGCGGTAGTGACTGGCAGTGTGCTGTCGTGCCCTTGCAAGACCATGCCGAGGGAGTCGCCCACCAGCAGTACTTCAACGCCGGCCTGGCAACAGGTGTGGGCGAAGGTCGCGTCATAGCAGGTCAGCATGGTGATTTTCTCACCTTTCTGCTTGAGGCCTTGCAGGGTGGTCAGGGTGATGTCTGGCATGAAAAAGGGTCCTCATTCAGGCGCTCTGGAAACTGCTGCGAGTAACGCGCGTGATTCTTATCTATACAGGCGCACGGTCTGTTGTCGTGCTTATAAGGCCTGGATTGCGCCCTGTAACGCCGTGTTGGCGGCAACGGGACGCCTATAGTCGTGAGGAGAACTCGGGAAGTCAATTGCATGTGTTACCGCATTGTTACGGCGTGAGTGTTACCGCCGTAACTGATGCGTTTCAGCAGTCAGGCCAGACGTTCCAGGCCGACAAATGGGCAGGCGGCGAGCAGATCGCGCAGGTGACGACCGTCGGCCAGTTGCAGGTCGGCGGGGGCCAGTTCGGCCAGGGGATAGAGGACAAAGGCCCGGGCCTGCATGTGGTAATGCGGGACCTTGAGCCGCGGTTCGTCGATCAGGCGATCGCCGAACAGCAGGATGTCCAGGTCCAGGGTGCGCGGCCCCCAGCGCTTGAGGCGCTCGCGGCCCTGGCCGTTTTCGATGGCTTGCAGCGCGTCCAGCAGTTCGAGAGGCGCGAGGCTGCTGTCCAGGGCGGCCACGGCGTTGGTGTAGCGCGGTTGGCCGGGCAGCAGGGAGTCGCTTTGATAGAAGGCCGAGACGCCTGCCAGTTGGCTGTGTGGCAACTGCGCCAGCGCGTCGATCGCACTGCGCAATTGCTCTGCCGGGGCAGCCAGGTTGCTGCCCATGCCAATGTAGATGCGTTCCATCGGGTTATTCGCCGGAAGCGCTCGGTGCGCCGGCGGTGGCGCGCTTGCGTTTGGCGCCACTGCTGCGACGACGCTTGCGTGGACCTGTGCCGGCTTCGTCCTTGCCGCTCAAGTCGCGAATCATGTCGCGGCGACCGGCATCGTTGGCGTCCTGATAGTCGGTCCACCATTCGCCCAGGCCATCGGTCTGCTCGCCAGCGCTTTCGCGCAGCAGCAGGAAATCATAACCGGCGCGGAACCGCGGGTTGTCCAGCAACTGGTCGGCGCGCTTGCCGCTGCGACGTGGCAGGCGTTCCTGCATGTCCCAGATTTCGCGGATCGGCATGGTGAAGCGTTTTGGAATGGCGATGCGCTGGCACTGTTCGCTGATCAATTCGTGAGCAGCTTCCTGCATCGCCGGAATCGGCGGCATGCCGCGTTCCTGGAGGCGCAGCACGCGAGCCGGCAGGGCCGGCCACAGCAGCGCGGCGAACAGGAAAGCCGGGGTGACCGGCTTGTTCTGCTTGATGCGCAGGTCGGTATTGATCAGGGCTTCGCTGATCAGGGTATGGGTGTAGGTCGGGTTGTACTCCAGTGCCTCGGCGCTGGCCGGGAACAGCGGATCGAACAGCTGCAGGTCGACCAGCATCTCGAAGGTGTCGGCGGCATGGCCGGACAGGAACAGCTTGAGCACTTCCTCGAACAGCCGTGCCGAAGGGATTTCCCGCAGCATGGGCGCCAGGTCGCGGATCGGCGTGGCGGTGTGTTTCTCGATGCCGAAATCCAGCTTGGCGGCGAAGCGCACGGCCCGCAGCATGCGTACCGGATCTTCCTGGTAGCGCTGGCGCGGATCGCCGATCAGGCGGACCAGGTGATTGCGGATGTCGTGTACGCCGTTGGCGTAGTCGAGGATGCGCTCGCTGACCGGATCGTAATACAGGGCATTGATGGTGAAGTCGCGGCGCTGGGCGTCCTCTTCGAGGGTGCCGTACACGTTGTCGCGCAGGATGCGCCCGCTTTCGTTGCGCGAGGACTGGTTGCTGTCTTCCTCTTCATCGTTTTGCGGGTGATTGGCGCGGAAGGTCGCGACCTCGATGATTTCGCGGCCGAAGTGGATATGCACCAGCTTGAACCGACGGCCGATGATCCGGGCGTTACGGAATTCGGCCCGCACCTGTTCCGGCGTGGCGCTGGTGGCGACGTCGAAATCCTTGGGGGTGATATTGAGCAGCATGTCGCGCACGCAGCCGCCGACCAGGTAGGCCTGGTAGCCGGCGTTCTGCAGGCGTTCGACGATGTTCACCGCATAACGGCTGAACTGGGCGCGTTGCAGCGAGTGTTGGCTGCTGTTGAGCACTTCAGGCGTGCTGCGTTTGTGTTGCGTACGACGCAAGGGAGAACGGAATGACTGGAACAACTTCTTCAGCATGGGATGCACTGTTTGAAGGAATGTTCGGCCATAACGAAGAATGACCGCATGATGGGCGGGGATTCTAGCATTTAGTCGGGGGATGGTGTAGGAAGCTGCGGCGAGTCGTGCGCGGCGCTTGGGAACGCGGGTTGGCGGGGCTTTGCGTGAGTAAAACCGTAATCGCGGAAACCACAAGGGGAGCCGAAGCTCCCCCAGAAGTGTTTGCGTGCTCTATTTTTATTATTGGTTTCGGGCTTCTTGTTTTTGTTTAACGCCCTTGTCACCTGGTTAACCCAGAGTGACCCTCCCAATCGGGAGCCAAGAGCAAACGGATTGCTTTGGTCGCTGTGTTGCAATGATCAGTGATCCAACCAGTTCAGGCTCTGCCTTAGGGCGGTTTTTGTTGTTCTCGGCCTGGTTGTGGGGCAAGCCCCAATGACAACGCCTCTCCAAAAGAATCAGTTAGCTGCGCCTCCGTCGTGTTGTTTTTATTGTGCGTGAGTCGATTCGTCTTATTTTTATTGTCTTATGCATTGCTTGTTATTGTTCTTGTACCAAACATATAGCAGGTGCCGTGCCAACTTTTGCGAGGCCCAGTAAAACAAGGGGTTAGGCGCGGTTATGAGGTTTCTCCAGGCGAAAAAAAGCCGGGGCTTCGTTACCGTAAGCCCCGGCTTTTGTTACGTGAAATGACTGAGGTAACAGTTTTTTCACAAGATCGCGTGTTACCCGCAACCCGTTACCGCCGGACTTCAGCTTTCGCTGGCGACCCCGGTCTTGCGCCGTGGGATGCCCAGGCGCTGGCGACGTTCCCACAGGCATTTGCGGCTGACGCCCAGTTTGCGGGCCAGTTCGGTCTCGGTCATGTGGTCCTGGTGCTCGAGAACGAAATGCTGGAAGTAGTCTTCCAGCGACAGGTCTTCGGTCGGCTCATGGCTGCTGTTGTTGGCGTTGGCGGCCTGGGGCGCCAGGCCGATGAATTCGTCGTCTTCCAGGTCGCTCAGTTCGATATCGATACCCAGCAGCTCCGCAGAGATTTCCGGGCTTTCGCACAGGATGACCGAGCGCTCGACGGCGTTTTCCAGTTCGCGAACGTTACCTGGCCAAGAGTAGTGGCGAATGGCTTGCTCGGCGTCCGGGGCGAACTTCAGGTCCGTGCGGCCCACGCGCGCGCTCTGGCGGGCGAGGAAGGCATTGGCGATTTCGTTGACGTCGGCGCCGCGTTCGCGCAGGGCTGGCAGTTTCAGGGCGATCACGTGCAGGCGGTAATACAGGTCTTCACGGAACTGGCCGATCTTGGCCAGGCTCTTGAGGTCGCGGTGGGTCGCGGCGATCAGGCGCACATCGACCTTCTGCGACTGCACCGAGCCGACCCGGCGGATCTCGCCTTCCTGCAGCACGCGCAACAGGCGGGCCTGGGCTTCGAGTGGCAATTCGCCGATTTCGTCGAGGAACAAGGTGCCGCCGTCCGCCGCTTCCACCAGGCCGGCGCGCCCGGCGCTGGCACCGGTGAAGGCGCCTTTTTCGTGACCGAACAGCTCGGACTCGATCAGGGTTTCCGGAATGGCCGCGCAGTTCACCGAAATCATCGGCGCCTTGGCGCGCTTGGACAGGTTGTGCAGGGCGCGGGCCACCAGTTCCTTGCCGGTCCCGGATTCACCCTGGATCAGTACATTGGAGTCTGTCGGGGCGACCTTGCGGATCTTGCTGTACAGGTCCTGCATCGGTGGGCAGGAGCCGATGATGCCGATTTCGCCGTTGCTGGCGTTGGCACCGGCCTTGTCCGCGCCGTTGCCCGACTTGGCGGCCGGACGCTCGTTGGGGCTGCTCTGCGCGGTCTGGCGGTCGCGCAGGATGCGCGCCACGGCCTGGAGCATTTCGTCGTGATCGAAAGGCTTGGCGATGTAGTCCACCGCGCCCATCTTCATCGAATCGACCGCCGAGCGCAGGCTGGCGTAGCTGGTCATGATCAGCACCGGGGTGCCCTGGCCGAGCTTGATCAGTTCGGTGCCGGGGGCGCCTGGCAGGCGCAGGTCGCTGACGATCAGGTCGAACGTGGGAATGCTGAAACGCTCTTGTGCTTCCTGCACGGAACCGGCTTCGCTGACCTGGTACTGGTTGCGTTCCAGCAGGCGGCGCAAGGCGGAGCGGATAATTGTTTCGTCTTCGACGATCAAAATGTGCGGCATTGATTCGATTCTCTCGACGGTCTCAGTTCACAGCGGACGTCGCTTCGACATGACGCGGTAAGGTCACCCGGATACGGGTGCCGCGTTGGCTTTCGGTGTCAGCCGGGCTGTCGATGGTGATTTGTCCATAATGCTCTTCAACGATGGAATAGACCAGTGCAAGGCCCAGTCCGGTGCCCTCGCCAGGATCCTTGGTGGTGAAGAAGGGTTCGAACAGTCGATCCATGATGCTCGACGGGATACCGCTGCCTTCGTCTTCGACGATCAGGTCGATCGTGTGTTCGCCGGCCTCGCTCTTGACCCGTACCGCGCTGCCCGCCGGTGAGGCGTCGCGGGCATTGGATAGCAGGTTGATCAGTACCTGGGCGAGCCGCTGCGGGTCGCCGTCGACCCAGTGGTCCGGATCGCACAGGTTAAAGAACTGCACCTCGAAATTGCGTCGATTCAGCGCCAGCAGACCAATGGCATCCTGCGCCACCTCGGCCAGGCACACGGCTTCGTCGTTGTGCTGATGGCTGCCGGCGTGGGCGAAGCTCATCAGCGACTGGACGATGCGTGACACGCGTTTGGTCTGTTCGAGGATCTGGCCGCTGATTTCGGTGAGTTCGCCGTCTTCTTCGCGCTCTTCGCGCAGGTTCTGCGCCAGGCAGGCGATACCGGTGATCGGGTTGCCGATTTCGTGGGCCACACCGGCGGCCAGGCGGCCGATGCTGGCCAGCCGCTCGGAATGCACCAGCTTGTCTTCGAGCATCTGGGTTTCGGTCAGGTCTTCCACCAGCAGCACCAGGCCGCTGTTGCCCGGGGCCAGGGGTTCGTCGATGGCGGCCTTGTGCAGGTTCAGCCAGCGGGTCTGGCCGTCGAGGGCCAGGTGCTGTTTATGCAGATGTTCATCGGGGACGTTGATGAAACCTTGCAGCAGCTCCCTCCAGGGATCGGCGATGGTGCTCAGGCGCGAACCGACCACATGCTGCGCCGGAATGCTGGTCAGCTCTTCCATGGCCTTGTTCCACATGAGGATTTCCTGGTCCTTGGCCAGGGAACAGACGCCCATCGGCAGTTCCTGCAAGGTCTGGCGGTGGTAGCGGCGCAAGGCATCGAGCTCGGCGGCCAGGCCGGTCAGGCGCGAGTGGTAGTCCTCGAGCCGGCTTTCGATGAAGTGAATGTCTTCGGTCACGTAGTTTTCGCCGCCGGCCTTGTAGGGCAGGAAGGTTTCCACCATGTCCTGGGCCACGCTGGGGCCCATCAGGCCGGACAGGTTGGCCTCGATACGGTCGCGCAAACGGCGCAGGGCATAGGGGCGGCGCTCGTCGAAGGGCAGGTACAGGTCGCGCAGCGCCTGCTCGACTTCCTTCTGCGCGGCTTTGGCGCCCAGGGGCTTGGCCAGTTGGGTGGCGAACTCCTGGGGCGAGGCGGCATGCAGTTCGCGACGTTGCGGCCGGCGCACGTTGTCCACCGCACAGGCTTCGGCGGCGCTGGCTTCTTCGGAGCTGGCGTTGGTGAACAGCGAAATCAGGGTGAACATCAGGACGTTGGCGGCCAGCGAGGCGATGGCCGCCATGTGCCAGCTGGTATCGTCCAGCACGTAGATCATGTTCAGCAGCGGTATATAGAAGCCCTGCAGGTTGCCGATCAGCGGCAGCAGCATGGTCACCAGCCACACCAGTGTCCCGGCCATCAGCCCGGCGATGAAGCCGCGCCGGTTGGCGGTCGGCCAGTACAGCACCGAGAGCACGCCGGGGAGGAACTGCAGGGTCGCGACAAAGGCCACGATGCCGAGGTTGGCCAGGTCCTGCTCGGCCCCCAGCAGCAGGTAAAAGGCATAGCCGGCCATGATGATGGCCACGATCAGCGCGCGGCGGGTCCATTTCAGCCAGCGGTAGATGTTGCCTTCGGCTGGTGGCTGATACAGCGGCAGCACCAGATGGTTGAGGGCCATCCCCGACAGCGCCAGGGTGGTGACGATGATCAGGCCGCTGGCGGCGGAAAGCCCACCAATGTAGGCCATCAAGGCCAATGCCGGTTTATTGGCGGCGATACCAATGCCGAGGGTGAAGTACTCGGGGTTGGTGGTGGCGCCCAGTTTCAGGCCGGCCCAGAGGATCAGCGGCACCGCCAGGCTCATCAGCAACAGGAACAGCGGCAGGCCCCAGCTGGCACTGACCAGCGAGCGCGGGTTGAGGTTCTCGGTGAAGGTCATGTGGTACATGTGCGGCATCACGATCGCCGAGGCGAAGAACACCAGCAGCAGGGTGCGCCACGGTCCTTCCTGCAGCGGTGTATGCAGGGCGGCGAGGGCGGTCTGGTTCTGCAACAGCCAGAGTTCCAGCTGTTGTGGCCCATCGAACACGCCGTACAGGGCATAGAGGCCGACACCGCCGATGGCGATCAGCTTGATCACCGATTCGAAGGCGATGGCGAACACCAGGCCTTCGTGTTTTTCCCGGGTGGCAATGTGCCGGGAGCCGAAGAAGATGGTGAACAGGGTGATCAGCGCACAGAAGCTCAGGGCGACCCGGTGCTGCACCGGTTCGCGGGTGAGGATGCCGATGGAGTCCGCGACCGCCTGGATCTGCAAGGCCAGCAGGGGCAATACGCCGACCAGCATGATCACCGTGGTCAGCGCACCGGCCCAGGTGCTGCGAAAACGGAAGGCGAACAGGTCGGCCAGCGACGACAGTTGATAGGTGCGGGTGATTTTCAGGATCGGGTAAAGCAGCACCGGCGCCAGCAGGAAGGCGCCGGAAACCCCGAGATAGCTGGAAAGAAAACCGTAGCCGTACTGATAGGCCAGGCCAACCGTGCCGTAAAAGGCCCAGGCGCTGGCGTAGACCCCCAGGGACAGGGTGTAGGTCAGCGGGTGGCGGATGATCGAGCGCGGGATCATGCCGCGTTCGCTGATCCAGGCCACCCCGAACAGCACCAGCAGGTACGCGGCGCTGATCAGGATCATCTGGGTCAGGCTAAAGCTCATCGGCATCTTTTTGGCTCTGCAGGATGAAGGTCACGACGATCAGGATCAGCCAGAGCAGATACGGGCGATACCAGGCGCCCGTAGCATCGATCCACCAATCCATGATGGCGGGGGAGAACAGATAGATCCCCACTACCAGCAGCAGGACCAAGCGATAGATGTACATCTCGGCCTCTCTTTATTGTGTGCGTGCCCGAAAACGTGCGGCGATGGTAACGGATGGGCGCCAACCTGCAAGGGGCGTCAGCGTATTTGCGCTTCGGGCACACTCAGTGTGCGTGGGATCAGTAAAGCATCCCAGTGTTCGATGCCCCAGCTCAGCACTTCCCGAGGGCTGGCATGGACCATTTCGCTGTCGGTTTTCTGCCCCAGGGCGCGCAAGGCGCGCAGCAGCAGTGGTGTGGCCTGGTCCTCGGCCAGCGGCGGGGAGCGGTAGGATTTGCCCAGTTTATGCCCGTCCGGCTGGGTGATCAGCGGCACATGCAGGTAACGCGGCTGCGGCAGGCCGAGCAGTTCCTGCAGGTACAGCTGGCGGGGGGTGGAGTCCAGCAGGTCGGCACCGCGCACGATATCGGTCACCCCTTGCCAGGCGTCGTCGAGCACCACCGCCAGTTGATAGGCGTAGAGGCCGTCGCGGCGGCGGATCACGAAGTCGCCGACATCCCGCCCCAGGTGCTGGCGGAATTCGCCCTGGACCCGGTCGGTGAAGCGATATTCCAGCTCCGGCACGCGCAAACGGATGGCGGCATCTTCCTGGCCATGTCCGGCATTGCGGCACAGGCCCGGATAAATGCCGTGGTAGGGCTCCAGTTGCTTGCGCGAGCAGGTGCAGGCGTAAGCCAGGCCCTGGTTGAACAGGCGGTCGAGGACTTCGGCGTAGGCCGCGTGCCGCTCGCTCTGGCGGACCATTTCGCCGTCCCACTCGAAGCCGTAGCTTTCCAGGGCCTTGAGAATGGCTGCCTGGGCGCCGGGCTCTTCCCGAGGCGGATCGAGGTCTTCCATGCGCAACAGCCAGCGGCCGCCAACGGCGCGGGCATCGAGGTAGGAGGCCAGGGCGGCGACCAGCGAGCCGAAATGCAGGTGCCCGCTGGGGGTTGGGGCAAAGCGCCCGATGTAGGAAGAGGCGTGAGAGGCGGTCATGGAGAGGATGTTACTTCGTTCGGTCCCAAGGTGACGATGGCGTCTGGAGGATCGCCATCGCGAGCAAGCTCGTTCCTACAGGGGGGAGGCGGCAGAAACAAAAACGGAGCGTTCGCACGCTCCGTTTTTCATTCAAGCTGGCGATTACTTGCCGACTTGTTTTTCCTTGATTTCCGCCAGGGTCTTGCAGTCGACACACATGTCGGCGGTAGGGCGGGCTTCCAGGCGGCGAATACCGATCTCGACGCCGCAGGATTCGCACCAGCCGTATTCTTCGTCTTCGATCAGTTGCAGCGTCTTGTCGATCTTCTTGATCAGCTTGCGCTCACGGTCGCGGGCGCGCAGTTCCAGGCTGAATTCTTCTTCCTGGCTGGCACGGTCGGCCGGATCGGGGAAGTTGGCTGCTTCGTCTTTCATGTGATCAACAGTGCGGTCGACTTCCTGCATCAAGTCCTGTTTCCACTTGTTCAGGATCTTGGTGAAGTGCTCGCGCATGGGCTTGCCCATGTACTCTTCGCCCGCGGTTTCAACATAGGGCTCGAAGCCGCTGATCGATTGATTCTGTTGCTTTGCTTGGGTGGGCATGAAATGGACCGCCTCTACTCATGTAATCCATTGCGCAGGATTGCTCCATCACCGACACATGCCGGCCCTGCGACTGCAAGCGGGCGAACTTACCAGATCAAATCGGACGGCGCTACTCCCGGTTGTCGAGCCCGCGTCCCACGGCGCTTGCAAAGGTCGATGCCGTCTGGCCTGGTCAGTTCGGGGGCCTGGTCAATTAATGATTTTAGCCAAGCCTGGGCCTAGTGTCCGTCTTCTTTACAGGGGGGATGGCAGGTGCTTGAAGGCTTTGGGCTCTCCCTTGTCCCCGGGGTTGGGTAGAATCTTTTTTTTGCTCACTTCAATGAAGGAAGGCTAATGGCTCAGCCCTACAGTGCGCGCAGCCGCGCTATCGAACCTTTCCACGTGATGGCCCTGCTGGCCCGTGCCAATGAGCTGCAAGCGGCCGGGCACGATGTGATTCACCTGGAAATCGGTGAACCGGACTTCACCACGGCTGAGCCGATCATCAAGGCCGGGCAGGCCGCGCTGGAGGCGGGCAAGACTCGCTACACCGCCGCCCGCGGGATTCCCGAGTTGCGCACGGCCATCTCCGGTTTCTATCGGCAACGCTACGGGCTGGACATCGACCCCGAACGCATCATGATCACGCCCGGTGGTTCCGGTGCGCTGCTGCTGGCCAGCAGCCTGCTGGTCGACCCAGGCAAGCACTGGCTGTTGGCGGACCCGGGCTACCCCTGCAACCGGCACTTCCTGCGCCTGGTGGAAGGTGCGGCGCAGTTGGTGCCGGTCGGACCGGACGTGCGTTATCAGCTGACGCCGGATCTGCTGGAGCGTTACTGGGATCAGGACAGCGTCGGCGCCCTGGTGGCATCGCCAGCCAACCCGACCGGCACCTTGCTCACCCGTGACGAGCTGGCGGGGCTGTCGGCCGCGGTGAAGGCGCGTAATGGCCATCTGGTGGTGGACGAGATCTACCACGGCCTGACCTACGGCTGCGATGCCGCCAGCGTGCTGGAAGTCGATGACGGCGCCTTTGTCCTGAATAGCTTTTCCAAATATTTCGGCATGACCGGCTGGCGCCTGGGTTGGCTGGTGGCGCCGCAGGCGGCGGTCGGCGAGTTGGAGAAACTGGCGCAGAACCTCTATATCAGTGCCCCGAGTATGGCCCAGTACGCCGCTCTGGCCTGCTTCGAGCCAGGCACCATCAGTATCCTGGAAGAGCGCCGCAACGAGTTTCAGCGGCGTCGCGACTTCCTCCTGCCAGCCTTGCGCGAGCTGGGTTTTGGCATCGCCGTGGAGCCGGAAGGGGCGTTCTACCTGTATGCCGATATCAGCGCCTTCGGCGGCGATGCCTTTGCCTTCTGCCGGCACTTTCTTGAAACCGAACACATTGCCTTTACCCCGGGGCTGGATTTCGGTCGCCATCAGGCCGGGCACCACGTCCGGTTCGCTTACACCCAGAGCCTGCCGCGCCTGCAGGAAGCGGTGGAGCGGATTGCCCGTGGCCTGCGGAGCTGGCAAGGCTGATGCGTTTTCATCCTCCCCTCGAAGAAGGTCGCCTGGTGCGTCGTTACAAGCGCTTTCTCGCCGATATCGAGACCATTGGCGGCGAGTTGCTGACCATTCACTGCCCCAACACCGGTTCCATGTTCAATTGCATGGTCGAGGGCGGGCAGGTCTGGTTCAGCCGTTCCAATGACCCCAAGCGCAAATTGCCCGGGACCTGGGAAATCAGCGAGACGCCCCAGGGCCGGCTGGCTTGCGTCAACACGGCGCGGGCCAACACGCTGGTGGAAGAAGCCTTGCGCGCCGGGGTGATCACTGAGTTGAACGGTTTTACCGCGCTCAAGCGGGAAGTGTCCTACGGCCAGGAAAACAGCCGTATCGACTTTCGCCTGGACTATTTGGACGTCCCGGCGTTTGTCGAGGTCAAAAGCGTCACCCTGGGCTTCGACGGCTCCGCGGTCGCGGCGTTTCCGGATGCGGTGACCCAGCGTGGCGCCAAGCATTTGCGGGAGTTGGCCTGCCTGGCGCGTGACGGTATCCGGGCGGTGCAGTTGTATTGCGTCAACCTGTCGGGTGTCGAGGCGGTGCGGCCGGCCGAAGAGATCGACCCCGGTTATGCCGCGGCGCTGCGTGAGGCGGTAGCGTCCGGGGTCGAGGTACTGGCCTATGGGGTACGCTTGACTGCCGAGGAAGTGTGTATCGACCGTCGTCTGGACGTATTGCTCAACGGCTAGATCTGAACCCAGATGCCCTGGCTGTCTTCCCGACAGGGGATGGCCGTCAGGGACTGCCCGGCACAAGGGCCGGCTACGCATTCGCCGTTTTCGATCAGAAACAGCGCGCCGTGGGTGGCGCACTGAATCAGGCTGGCGCTGGGATCGAGGAACTGATCGGGCTGCCACTCCAGGGCGACCCCGCGATGGGGGCAGCGGTTGGTGTAGACGTAGACCTTTCGATCGCGGCGCACCGCGAAAAGTGGCTGGCCTTCGAGGTTGAAACCTCGGCTGGAAGCCTCCGGCAGATCGCCGGGGGGGCAAAGAAACTTCATGTCTATCCTCGGTAACCGACGGCTCTGGGCTCAGGCTGTCACAGTTTTCCTGCGGGCGCTTGATGAAACATGTCTGTGCTTGACGGTCAAATGCAAACAATTATCAAATGGACGCTTCGCCTGTGGGGCGCTTGCTCATTTCGATGCCTGGGTTGCAGGGCATGTCACATGCACGGCGGCTTCCGTGGGCCCACTCTCTGAAGGAATACCTTTATGCGTTCGAGTGCCCGCGCAATCGCGCTCTGTGTCGGACTTCTGGCCAGCCATGCCGCTGTGGCGGCCGAGTTGCCACAACGCTGGGTGAGCGCCGGTGGCGCCTTGTCCGAATGGGTGAGCGCGCTGGGCGCCGAGTCGAAGCTGGTGGGCGTGGACACCACCAGCCAGCATCCTGAATCCCTGAAGAAGCTGCCGAGCATCGGTTATCAGCGCCAGCTGTCGGCGGAAGGCATTCTCAGCCTGCGTCCGCAGATTCTGCTGGGCACCGAAGAGATGGGGCCACCACCGGTGCTCTCGCAGGTGCGCAGCGCCGGGGTGCAGGTCGAGCTGTTCTCGGCCCAGGCCGACCTGCCGACCCTGCAGGGCAATCTGCAGCATCTGGGCAAGTTGCTGGGCAGCGAAGACAAGGCGACGCAACTGTTCGAGCAATATAAGCAGCAACTGGATCAGCAGCAGGCCTGGGTCAGCCAGGCCCGGAAAAAGCAGGCGCCGCCGGGTGTGCTGCTGTTGCTCGGGCATGCGGGTGGCAAACCTCTGATTGCCGGCAAGGACACCGCTGCCGACTGGCTGTTGCAGCAGGCGGGTGGACGCAATCTTGCCACCCACACGGGGTACAAACCCTTTTCCACGGAGTCGTTGGCCGAACTCAACCCCGAGGTGCTGGTGTTTGCCGATCGCAGCCTGAGCGGCGAGGCGGCCCGCGCCGCGCTGTTCAAGGAAAACCCGATCCTTGCCGCCAGCGGTGCGGCGAAGGCCGGCCGGGTCTTCGAGATTGATCCGACCTTGCTGGTGGGAGGCCTGGGGCCACGCTTGCCCCAGAACCTGAAAAGGCTGTCAGCCGATTTCTACCCAGCCGCGCCGGGCCAGGCCAGCACCGCCCAATGACCCCTTTGCTTAAACCCCGTGCGTTGTTCATTGGCCTGAGCCTGCTGTGCCTGTTGGCGATCTGGTTGTCCCTGGCGCTCGGGCCGGTCAGCCTGCCGCTGCTCGATACCCTGCGCGCCGCCCTGCGTTTGCTGGGCTTGCCCATTGAGGGGCAGGGGCTGGAGCAGGCCGAACTGATCCTCGGGCAGATTCGCTTGCCTCGCACCTTGCTGGGGTTGGCGGTAGGGGGCGTCCTGGCGCTGTCCGGCGTGGCGATGCAAGGGCTGTTTCGCAATCCCTTGGCCGACCCGGGGCTGGTAGGCGTCTCGAGTGGCGCGGCGCTGGGCGCGGCCTTTGCCATCGTCGGTGGCTCGCTGCTGGGCGGCGTGCCGGAAGCGATCGGTCCTTACCTGCTGTCGTTCTGCGCCTTTCTCGGTGGTCTGGTGGTGGCGTGGCTGGTCTACCGCCTGGGGCGGCGCAACGGCCAGACCCATGTGGCGACCATGCTGTTGGCCGGGATTGCGTTGACGGCGCTGGCCAGCTCGGCGGTGGGCCTGTTCACCTACCTGGCCGACGATGCGACCTTGCGTACCCTGACGTTCTGGAACCTGGGCAGTCTCAACGGCGCCAGTTATTCGAGATTGTGGCCACTGTTGCTGGTCAGCGCGGCTGTGGCACTGTGGCTGCCACGCCGGGCCAAGGCCTTGAATGCCTTGCTGCTGGGCGAGTCCGAGGCCGGTCACCTGGGGATCGATGTCGAACGGCTGAAGCGAGAACTGGTGTTCTGTACTGCGCTGGGGGTCGGTGCGGCTGTCGCCGCTGCCGGGCTGATCGGCTTTGTCGGGCTGGTGGTGCCCCATCTGGTGCGCCTGCTGGCGGGGCCTGACCACCGGACCTTGTTGCCAGCGTCGATACTGGCCGGCGCCAGCCTGCTGTTGCTGGCCGATCTGGTGGCGCGCCTGGCGCTGGCGCCTGCGGAGTTGCCCATCGGCATCGTGACCGCCTTTATCGGTGCGCCCTTCTTTTTGTTTCTGTTGTTGCGAGGGCGTGCCTGATGCTGCGAGCGGAAAATCTGGCGGTGCGCCGTGGCAGGAAAACCGTGCTGGAGGGGATCGACCTTGAACTCAAGCCCGGTGAAGTGCTGGGAGTGCTGGGCCCCAATGGCGCAGGTAAAAGCACCTTGCTGGCGGCCTTGTGTGGCGAGTTGAAACCCGATCACGGCCAGGTCTGGCTGGATCAGTGCGAACTCTGCAGATGGGACGGCGGGCAAAAGGCGCAAAGGCTGGCGGTACTGCCGCAAAGTTCGACACTCGAGTTCGCTTTCCGGGTCGAGGAGGTCGTCGGCCTGGGACGCCTGCCTTATCAAAGCGGCCGGGCACGGGATGACGAGATCGTCATGCAAGCCCTGCAAGCGGCGGATGCCGGGCATCTGCACGGTCGCAGCTATGTGGCCTTGTCGGGCGGCGAACGTCAGCGCGTGCACCTGGCCCGGGTGTTGGCGCAGCTATGGCCGGGCGCGGCCGGCCAGACCCTGTTGCTCGATGAGCCGACCTCGGCCCTCGACCCTTTGCATCAACATGTCACCTTGCAGGCCATCCGCGAGTTTGCCGATCGTGGGGTCGCGGTCCTGGTGATCCTGCATGATCTGAACCTCGCCGCGCGATATTGTGATCGCCTGTTGCTGCTCGAAGGCGGGCGGCCCCACTCGCTGGACAGTCCGGCGCAGGTGCTGCGGCCCGAACCGCTCAAGGCCGTGTTTGGGCTGGAGGTGTTGGTGCAGGCGCATCCCGAGCGCGGCCACCCTTTGATCATCGCCCGCTGAGGCGATTCGCGGAGACGCCAGATGCGTGTGCTATTGATCCTGAGTGTGTTGCTGCTGGGCGCCTGCCAGGGCGTGCCGGTCATGCCTGAACTTCCGGTCCAGGCTGATAGCGCGGCGATTCTGGACCTGCGCAGTGGAAAGGCCCTGACCCCGGAGGAGCTGGTCATTCGTCTGTCCCGGGCATCTCGGGTGATTGTCGGCGAACAGCATGACCACCCCGAACATCACGCCTTGCAGCTATGGCTGTTGCAGGCGATGGCGACCCAGCGCGCGCAAGGCAGCCTGCTATTGGAAATGCTCACGCCGGACCAGCAACCGCGGGTCGATTCACTCCGTCAACACCGGGCGACGCAGGGGCTGCCTGATGACCTGCCTGGCGCGCTGGCCTGGTCGCCGGGTTGGGACTGGGCGCTGTACGGACCTATCGTGCGTTATGCGTTATTCCAGCCTTATCCATTGCTGGCCGCCAATCTGGACAGCTCCGAAGTTCGCACTATCTATCGCCAGGCACCGGCCTTGAGTGGTGAACACTCGAGTGCCGCGTCGGTGCGTAACGAGTTGTTGCAGCAAGTCCGAGACTCCCATTGTGGGCTACTGCCCGAAAGCCAGATGCCGGCGATGCTGGCGGTGCAGCAGCAACGTGACCGACGCATGGCTGAGCGCTTGCTGGCGGCACCGACGCCGGCGCTGCTGTTTGCCGGGGCCTTTCATGCGCGCAAGGATGTCGGGGTGCCGGTTCACCTGCAGGACCTTGGCGCCTCGAACGGCGCCGTGGTGCTGATGCTGGCGCAGAAGGGCGCGCAGGTATCGCCGCAAAGCGCGGATTATGTGTGGTACAGCGCGCGGCTGCCGGAGAAGGATTACTGCGCCGAGATGCGCCAGTAGGCGGATGGCTTTTTTCAGGCCAAAAAAAGACCCGGCAAGAGCCGGGTCAAATAACCGTGATTAGCCTGATGAGGAGATAATCTGAGAGTCCGAACCACTGGTCTTCCAGGTTATCGACTGATCTCGCGACCAGTTGTGATAATCATAACGATTCTCATTACCAAGTCAACAAGGTTTTTCCTGTTTCTGCGAATTCCGCCAAACGCTCGTTTGGATTGCCCGTAAGTACGGGGCTTTAAAGGTTGGCGCTCAGGCTGTGCAAGCGGCTGACTTCCTTGTTCAACAGGTCGATTCGCCGCGCCATGCTTTCGATCAGGCTATGGGCGATACGTGGATTGCTCTGAGTCAGGCTGAGAAACTGGCTCTTGGGGATCAGCATCAGGGTGCATGGCTCGCTGGCAATCACGCTGGCGTTGCGTTTCTCCCCGGTGAAAATGGCCATCGCACCAAAGATCTCGTCCTTGGGCACGTCTCCGACCTTGTGTCCGTCGACAAAGGCTTCGGCGTGCCCTTCGATAATGACGAACACATGATCGGCGTCATCGCCCTGGCGGATCAGCACCTCGCCCTTGGCCACGCGTTGAAAACCGTTGCTGTTGCGCAACTCGGGTTGCTTGAGGCGGGCAACGGCATCGGACAGCAGGGCGGTTTGTCCGATCAGGTACTGCAGAAACAGTTCGGAACGCTGTTCGTCGGCATACAGATGCTGGAACACCGCGGAACGCTGATAGGGGATCAGGCTCAACGGCTGCTCGCTGCTGAGTTGCCAGCGCGGCAACTCGGCTCCTCGACGTAGCCCGAGCAGATCGCCTTCATGCAGATAAAACAGTGGGCGCTCATCGATACTGGCTTGTACCTGGCCGCTTTCGAGCAGGAACAGCTGGCTGTCGGCAAGGCTGCTGGAGAGGTCCTTGGAAGGGGCCACTTCCATTACGTCGCCGGACGGCAGCAGGCCTTCCAGCAGGCGCGGCGGGATGCTTTGCAGCCGATTGATCAAGGCGTCGGCGTAAGCCGGTTGTTCCCCCAGTAGATACATGAAAAGCCTGCCAGGTCAGTTCTTGTGGCGTGAAGAAATGGCGTCCAGCTGTTTGTTGAGTGCTTCCTTGCGTTCTGCCGGAATGTCATTCCAGTGCACATCCATCAGGGCGCCTTCGATGGCGTACAACAGCACCTTCGAGGCTCGAAAACCTCGGGTCCGCACGGCTCGATAGGCGTCCACCGCCCCCAGGCGGCGCAAGTCCGAAGCGCTATGGATGCCCACCGCATGCAGCCATTGTGCCGACGTCTTGCCAAGGTTCTTAAGGTGTTGCAATTCATCATTCATCAAGCCTCCTTGCGACGGCCGAATGGTGCGTGGGCAAGTCTCAAAGGAGTGTAGCGCTCAGTAGGAAAAGCGCTGTTCTTTGGTCGGCTTTGGCGCAAAAGCTTCTAAGGCGACAGAGGAAAGTACGTCAGAAGCAGAGGGAGGGGAGGGAAGGAGGCAGGCCAAGTCCAGCGTAAGGCAGAGAGCGCCGGACCTTGGAGCAAAAACGGCGATTACTTGGTGCGGTAGCGCAGGCGAGTGCCGAAATTGACGGACATCAGGATTTCATCGGCGGTCAGTTCGGGCGGGAAGTAGGCGCCGGAGATCTGCGCATGGGCCAGGCTGGCGCCTTCCATGGCGGAATTGCGCAGGTCGAGGCCGCGCAGGTCGGCAGAGCGGAAGTAGGCGTCGGTGAAGTCGATGCCGTCGGCGTTCAGTTCACGTAGGTCGAGCCCACGAAAATCGCCGCCGCGCATGTCGACAGTCTGGTCTTTCGGGCGCTCCCGGTTAAAGCCGTCGATGTCGTCTTTGTGCAGCAAAGCGTAAAGGGGGGTGTCGAGAAGTTTGGGCTGACTCATGGGGCGTCACCTGCTGGAATTATGACGCCAGTATAGTGCCACTATTTTTCAGCCGTGAAGCCTTTGCGGTTTCACGGCTGAAATAGTTGATTACAAGCCTGGGAGACGCTGGCGAATATTCGCGACCAGGGCGTCGAGGCTCCCGCTTTCATTGGTCTCGACGCGCTTGCTGCGCAGTACTTCTTCGGCGCTCAGGGCTTCGCGATTGGCTTGCTGCTGTTCGATCACGGCCAGGGTTGCGTCCGACGGGTCGTTGCGATCGGCCTGGCGCTGCGCCAGCCAGCTGGCGATGACGGCCTGCGGGGCGTTGCAGTCGATGATCAGGCAAGGGGTGCCGGTCGCTTCGGCAACCTTGGCCGCAGCATCACGCTGGTCGCGCTTGAGGTAGGTGGCGTCGATGACCACCGGGAAACCGGCGCGCAGGACGATACCGGCAAGTTCATGCAGGCGGTCATAGGTCGCGGTGTTGGCCTGGGCATTATAAATGCCGACATTCGGATCGTTCTGTACCTGCTGCTCGCCGAACAGGCGTTTGCGCTCGACATCGGAACGCAGGCGAACGGCGCCCAAAGCTTCCACCAGGCGCATGGCCACATGGCTTTTGCCAACGGCGGAAACGCCAGAAGTAATCGCCAGGAAGCGCGATGGAATGGTGCTGTAGCTCTCTGCCAGGTTGGCGTAGTTGCGGTACTGGCGCAGGGCCGTGGCGCGCTGCATCGGGCTGGCGTCGGCCGGCATGCTGAACAGGGCGACCTTGGCCCGTACCAGGGCGCGGTAGGCTTTGTAGAAGTTCAGCAGCTCCAGGCCTTGATAGTCACCAGTCTGTTCCAGGTACTGGCTGATGAAGCGGCGTGCCAGGCATTTCAGGCCGCGGTCTTCCAGGTCCATGGCGAGGAAGCCGGCGTCGGCATAGACATCAGTGAAGCGGAACGGCTCGTTGAACTCGATGCAATCGAAGATCACTACCTTGCCGTCGATGAGCGTTGCGTTACCCAGATGGATGTCGCCGTGGCATTCGCGGATGAAGCCCTCGGCCTTGCGCTGGGCGAAGAGCGGCTTGAGGCGTTCGAAGCTGCTTTCGGCCCAGGCTTGCAGGGCTTCAAGTTGCTGCAGGTCGGCCTTGTCGCTGAGGAACGCGCGGATCTGCTCGAAGTTCTGACGTACCGGTTCCATTACGCTTTCCGGGGTGCCGGCTACGTGGGCTGCGGGAACTCGCGGGGCGTCGAGGTGGAACCTGGCAATCTGCCGGGCCATTTCGTCGATGTGCGCGGTGGTCAGTTCGCCATTGGCTTGCAGGGTGCTGAGCAGTTGGCTTTGCGGGAACTGGCGCATTTTCAGCGCGTATTCGATGACCGGGCCGTCGCCTGCGATCTGCGGCGCGTCGACAGTGCCGGTGATCGGCAACACTTCCAGATACAAATCATCGGTCAGGCGCTGGTTGAGACGCAGCTCTTCACCGCAGAAGTGCCCACGCGCTTCAAGGCCGGTGAAATCGAGAAAGCCGAAGTTGACCGGCTTTTTCAGCTTATAGGCATAGGGGCCGGTGAGCAGGACCCAGGAAATATGGGTCTCGATGACCTGGAATCCGCCTACGGGATGCGGGTAGAGGGCCGGGTTTTGCAGGGCGGCGATCAGGGATTGGCTCACAGGCGATCCTTCAGAGTCGGGGAAAATTCAAGGGCGTCATTATGGCCGCTGACAGGGCTAACGCAAACCTCGGGCGGCTCCTGTTGACTATGAATAAAGTGCGTATAATCCGCCGCCATGACTCGTACTCGATCCCCCCGTTCCGCTAAAAAACGTCCGTCTAGTGGCCCGCGCCCCTGGCTGGGCTGGGCCTTGAAGCTCGGTCTGGTCGCTCTGGTGGTGCTCGCCGGCTTTGCGGTTTATCTCGATGCCGTGGTCCAGGAGAAATTCTCCGGCAAGCGCTGGACCATTCCGGCCAAGGTCTATGCGCGCCCGCTGGAGCTGTTCGTCGGACAGAAGCTCAGCAAGGACGATTTCCTCACCGAGCTCGACGCACTTGGCTATCGCCGCGAAAGCGTGGTCAACGGCCCTGGTGCTGCGTCGGTCAGTGGTAACACCGTTGAACTCAATACCCGCGGTTTCCAGTTCTATGAAGGCATGGAACAGGCACAACCGGTGCGGGTGCGTTTCTCCGGCGACTACGTGGCCGAGCTGTCGGGCAGCAAAGGCTCGAAACTGGCCGTGGTGCGCCTGGAGCCGCTGCTGATTGGCGGCCTGTATCCGAAGAATCTCGAAGACCGGATCCTGATCAAGATCGATCAGGTGCCTCCTTATCTGCTGGAAACCCTGGTGGCGGTCGAGGACCGGGATTTCTACAGCCACTTTGGCGTGTCGCCGAAGTCGATCGCCCGGGCGGTGTGGGTCAACACTTCGTCCGGTGCCATGCGCCAGGGCGGCAGTACCCTGACCCAGCAGTTGGTCAAGAACTTCTACCTGACCAACGAGCGCAGCCTGAGCCGCAAGCTCACCGAAGCGATGATGGCCCTGCTGCTTGAGCTGCATTACGACAAGCGCGAGATCCTCGAGGCGTACCTCAACGAGGTCTTCATCGGTCAGGACGGCCAGCGTGCGGTGCACGGTTTCGGCCTGGCCAGCCAGTTCTTCTTCAGCCAGCCGCTGGCCGAACTGAAGTTGCATCAGATCGCCTTGCTGGTGGGGATGGTCAAGGGGCCGTCCTATTACAACCCGCGACGTTATCCGGAGCGCGCGCTGGAGCGGCGTAACCTGGTGCTCGATCTGCTGGCGCAGCAGGGTGTGGCGACGCCGGAACAGGTCGAAGCCGCGAAGAAAATGCCGCTGGGCGTGACCAAGCGCGGCAGCCTGGCGGACAGCTCGTTCCCCGGCTTCCTGGACCTGGTGAAGCGTCAGTTGCGTGAGGATTACCGCGACGAAGACTTGACCGAGGAAGGCTTGCGGATTTTCACCAGTTTCGACCCGATTCTGCAGATGAAGGCCGAGGCTTCGGTCAGTGACACCTTCAAGCGTCTGGCCGGGCGCAAGGGGTCGGATGAAGTCGAAGCGGCGATGGTGGTGACCAACCCGGAAACCGGCGAAGTCCAGGCCATGATCGGCAGCCGTCAGGCCGGTTTTGCCGGTTTCAACCGGGCGCTGGATGCGGTGCGGCCGATCGGCTCCCTGATCAAGCCTGCGGTTTACCTGACGGCACTGGAGAAACCCAGCCAGTACACCCTGACCAGTTGGCTCTCCGACGAGGCCTTCTCGGTGAAAGGCGGCGACGGGCAAGTGTGGAAACCCCAGAACTACGACCGTCGTTCCCATGGCACGGTCTTCCTTTATCAGGGGCTGGCCCATTCCTATAACCTGTCGACCGCGCGCCTGGGCCTGGAAGTCGGTGTGCCGAACGTGCTGAAGACCCTGGGACGCCTTGGCGTCACCCGCGAATTCCCGGCGTTCCCTTCGATGCTGCTGGGGGCGGGGGGCTTGAGCCCGATGGAAGTCGCCACCATGTACCAGACCCTGGCCAACGGCGGTTTCAACACCCCGATGCGCGGGATCCGTAGTGTGCTGACCGCCGAAGGCGAGCCGCTGAAGCGTTATCCGTTCCAGATCCAGCAACGTTTCGACCCGGGTTCGATCTACCTGATCCAGAGCGCGATGCAGCGCGTCATGCGCGAAGGCACCGGCAGCTCGGTCTACAACGTGCTGCCGCGTTCCCTGGCGCTGGCGGGCAAGACTGGTACCAGTAACGATTCCCGCGACAGCTGGTTCGCCGGTTTCAGCCAGGATCTGCTGGCGGTGGTCTGGCTGGGGCGTGATGACAACGGCAAGACACCGTTCACCGGCGCCACTGGCGCGTTGCAGGTCTGGACCAGTTTCATGCGCAAGGCCGACCCGCTGCCATTGGATATGCCGCAACCGGATAACGTGGTGCAGGCCTGGGTCGACTCGCGGACCGGGCAAGGCTCGGATGCCAACTGTCCGGGTGCCGTGCAGATGCCGTATATTCGCGGCAGTGAACCCCCACCCGGTCCTGCATGCGGCGGCGATGTCCCGGCGCCTGTCGAGTCGGTGATGGATTGGGTCAAGGGCTGGATGAATTAAGCGAAGAGGGTTTGACGTGAACAAGTGGTGGATTCCAGCTATTACAGCTCTGGCTTTGCTCAATGGTTGCGCCAGCGTGCAGCGTGGCTCGATTCCGGTGGTGGACTCCGGTACCGCCGTGTCCAATAGCGAGCGCATTTCGGCCAATGGTGGCTTTCGTCAGACGACCATCAAGCGTCCGGCGCAGGCACAGACTCAAAGTATTCCGCAGGACTCGGGCGTGGTGGTGATGGTGCCGGGCGGGGCTGCGGCCACTGCCGCACCAATCAGCAGCGCGCCGATTACCCCAGGCCCGATCACGCCTGGACCTATCGATACCTCACCGATCCAGTCCGCGCCGATCAATCAGGGCAGCTACAGCCTGCCGCCGACGCCGAGCGGAGTACCTTCGGCCAGCTCTGGCGGGCTGTCCGCCGATGAGCAACTGGATGGTCCGGTGCTGGCACTGTTGACTACGGCCCAGCAGCAACAGGCGAGTGGCGACCTGAACGGCGCTTCCTCCAGCCTCGAGCGCGCTCAGCGTGTAGCACCGCGTGAGCCGCAGGTGCTGTATCGCCTGGCCCAGGTACGCATGGCCCAGGGCGATGCAGCGCAGGCTGAACAGTTTGCCCGTCGCGGCCTGAGCTTCGCCAACGGTCGTCCTGACCTGCAGGCCAGCCTGTGGGCATTGATCGCCCAGGCGCGCGAGAAACAGGGCGATGCCGCCGGTGCCGCTCAGGCCCGACAGAAAGCCAAGGTGTCTCTGTGATGGATGCGCGTTTTCCAAAGATTGCCGAGCAGTTGCTGTTGATCGAGCGTGAGCTGCGGTTGCAGGGGTTGTGGGATGACACCCCGCCGAGCACCGAGGCCCTGGCCAGTGTCGAGCCGTTTGCCGTGGACACACTGGAGTTCGAGCAATGGTTGCAGTGGATCTTCCTGCCGCGGATGAAGGCGATTCTTGAGCAGGACCTGCCGCTGCCCAGCGCCTCGGGCATCCAGGAAATGGCCGAAGTGGTATTCGCCGGTCGCCCGATGCAGGGCCGGGACCTTCAGTTGCAGATCCTGCTCAAAGAGTTCGACCAACTGATCGTCGCCACCCGCTAAACCCTCTGCAACCACTGCCTAGCGGCAGTGGTTGTCTATCGCCTTCTGCGTTTCCACGATGCGCTGCTGACGCTGTTCCTCGGTCAGGCGGCGCGTTCCCTCCTCTGTGTTCTCGCTCAGGCGCGGGTTGTTCTGCAACTGCGCCAGGCTGGCCCGTGCCTGTGTGCAAAAACGCCTGCGCTCGGCTTCCTGTCTGGCGACCTGTTGTTTGGCCTGGTTGTCCATGACCTGTTGCTGGGTGTCCGGCTTGTCGGGTGACGGCGTACGGGACGCACCTTTCGGGTTTTTCGGCAGGGTGATGACGGTGCTGGCCACGCCTTGGGGTGGCTGGGCGTCGAAATGGGTGACTCCCTGGGCGTCGACCCATTTGTAAATCTGCCCGGCCTGGCACGGGAGAGTCATGGCGAGCAGCAGGCCAGCGGTCATGGCGAAGGTTCGCATTTTTGAATTCCTTATCCAGGATTGCGCAATTGAAGCGCAGACACTCGCGGTTTACAGGTTTTTTCTTGCGTTCTCATGCGCTTAGTTCGAATAAAGCACATTGACGTCTTGACTTGCAGAGGGCGAAACAGAAGAATCCAAAGTCCGCTGTAGAGGGACTGCCAGAAGCAGACCCACTCGGCAGAACATGAGGCGCACATCCGCGCCGACCTGCTACACCCGCAACGCGTTACCTCGCGCTGGGTGGGAAAACCCCGCAACACTTGGGGCACTCCCAATACTTGCTCAGTCAGTGCTGACGTAGTCGGCGACCACCGTCGCTCATGCTCTGCTGAGAAGTAAACCTATTAAGACCCGTCCCCTTTCAAGAGGGCGGTATTCTGGCGTTTTAGAGGTGAACAACGTGGAGCTTTTATCTGGCGGTGAGATGCTCGTCCGCTTTTTGCGTGACGAAGGCGTCAAATATATCTATGGGTACCCGGGTGGTGCTCTCCTTCATGTCTACGATGCCCTGTTCAAAGAACCGGAAGTGACCCACATCCTGGTTCGTCACGAGCAAGCGGCTACCCATATGGCTGACGGCTACGCCCGTGCTACCGGCAAAGCCGGTGTGGTACTGGTGACTTCCGGCCCTGGCGCGACCAATGCCATCACCGGTATCGCCACTGCCTATATGGACTCCATTCCAATGGTGATCATTTCCGGTCAGGTGCCTAGCACCATGGTCGGTACCGACGCGTTCCAGGAAACCGACATGATCGGTATCTCCCGGCCGATCGTGAAGCACAGCTTCATGATCAAGCACGCTTCGGAAATCCCGGAAGTCATGAAGAAGGCGTTCTACCTGGCGCAATCCGGTCGTCCGGGTCCAGTCGTGGTCGATGTCCCTAAGGACATGACCAATCCGGCTGAAAAGTTCGAATACGTTTTCCCTAAAAAAGCGAAGCTGCGCTCCTACAGCCCGGCTGTTCGTGGGCATTCCGGGCAAATCCGCAAGGCGGCAGAAATGCTCCTGGCGGCCAAGCGTCCTGTGCTGTACGCAGGCGGCGGCGTGATCCTCGGTGGTGGCTCCGCGCCGCTGACCGAACTGGCACAAATGCTCAACCTGCCGGTCACCAATACCCTGATGGGCTTGGGGGCCTACCCTGGCACCGATCGTCAGTTCGTCGGCATGCTCGGCATGCACGGCAGCTACACCGCCAACCTGACCATGCACCATGCCGATGTGATCCTGGCAGTCGGCGCGCGTTTCGACGACCGTGTCATCAACGGCCCGGCGAAATTCTGCCCAAACGCCAAGATCATCCACGTCGACATCGACCCGGCGTCCATCTCCAAGACCATCAAGGCAGACGTGCCGATCGTGGGGCCGGTAGAGAGCGTCCTGACCGAAATGGTCGCGGCCCTCAAGGAAATCGGCGAAACCCCGAACAAGGACACAGTCGCCAGTTGGTGGAAGCAGATCGAGGAGTGGCGCGGTGATCGCGGCCTGTTCCCTTACGACAAGGGCGACGGCAGCATCATCAAGCCGCAGACCGTGATCGAGACCCTCTGCGAAGTGACCAAGGGCGACGCCTATGTGACTTCCGACGTGGGTCAGCACCAGATGTTCGCGGCGCAGTACTACCGGTTCAACAAGCCCAATCGCTGGATCAACTCCGGTGGCCTGGGCACGATGGGCTTTGGTTTCCCTGCGGCCATGGGCGTCAAGTTGAGTTTCCCTGATGCTGACGTTGCCTGTGTAACGGGCGAGGGCAGTATCCAGATGAACATTCAGGAACTGTCGACCTGCCTGCAGTACGACCTGCCGGTCAAGATCATCAACCTGAACAACGGTGCGCTGGGTATGGTGCGTCAGTGGCAGGACATGAACTACGGTAGCCGTCACTCGCATTCCTACATGGAATCGCTGCCTGATTTCGTCAAGCTGGCCGAAGCCTATGGGCACGTGGGCATTCGCGTCACGGACCTGAAGGACCTGAAGCCGAAGATGGAAGAAGCATTCGCCATGAAAGATCGTCTGGTGTTCCTCGACATCCAGGTCGATACCAGCGAGCACGTCTACCCGATGCAGATCAAAGACGGCTCCATGCGCGATATGTGGCTGAGCAAGACGGAGCGTACTTAATCATGCGGCACATTATCTCCTTGCTTCTGGAAAACGAACCGGGCGCCTTGTCTCGTGTGGTTGGCCTGTTTTCGCAGCGCAACTACAACATCGAAAGCCTGACCGTGGCGCCGACCGAAGACCCGACCCTGTCGCGTCTGACGCTGACCACCGTGGGGCACGATGAAATCATCGAGCAGATCACCAAGAACCTGAACAAGCTGGTTGAAGTGGTCAAGCTGGTCGACCTGTCGGAAAGCGCTCACATCGAGCGCGAGCTGATGCTGGTCAAGGTCAAGGCCACCGGCGCCCAGCGCGCCGAGGTCAAGCGCACTACCGATATTTACCGTGGGCAGATCGTCGACGTCAGTGCCAGCGTGTATACCGTTCAATTGACCGGTACCAGCGACAAGCTCGACAGTTTCATCCAGTCGATCGGCACCGCCTCGATTCTGGAAACCGTACGCAGTGGCGTCACCGGCATTGCCCGTGGCGATAAAGTACTCAGCATCTAACTCAAATTAGCGAACGGCCTGAACGGCCTGATATAGGGGAAATTCATGAAAGTTTTCTACGATAAAGACTGCGACCTCTCGATCATCCAGGGCAAGAAAGTTGCCATCATCGGTTACGGTTCCCAGGGCCACGCTCAAGCGTGCAACCTGAAAGACTCCGGCGTCGACGTGACCGTTGGCCTGCGTAAAGGCTCGGCTACCGTTGCCAAGGCTGAAGCCCATGGCCTGAAAGTGACCGACGTTGCCGCGGCCGTTGCCGGCGCCGACCTGGTCATGATCCTGACCCCGGACGAGTTCCAGTCCCAGCTGTACAAGAACGAAATCGAGCCGAACATCAAGAAGGGCGCCACCCTGGCCTTCTCCCACGGCTTCGCGATCCACTACAACCAGGTTGTTCCGCGCGCCGACCTCGACGTGATCATGATCGCGCCGAAGGCCCCGGGTCACACCGTGCGTTCCGAGTTCGTCAAGGGCGGCGGTATCCCTGACCTGATCGCTATCTACCAGGATGCTTCCGGCAACGCCAAGAACGTTGCTCTGTCCTACGCCGCTGGCGTGGGCGGCGGCCGTACCGGCATCATCGAAACCACCTTCAAGGACGAGACTGAAACCGACCTGTTCGGCGAGCAGGCTGTTCTGTGTGGCGGTACCGTCGAGCTGGTCAAAGCCGGTTTCGAAACCCTGGTCGAAGCTGGCTACGCGCCAGAAATGGCCTACTTCGAATGCCTGCACGAACTGAAGCTGATCGTTGACCTCATGTACGAAGGCGGTATCGCCAACATGAACTACTCGATCTCCAACAACGCCGAGTACGGCGAGTACGTGACCGGCCCTGAGGTGATCAACGCCGAATCCCGTCAGGCCATGCGCAACGCTCTGAAGCGCATCCAGGACGGCGAATACGCCAAGATGTTCATCAGCGAAGGCGCCACCGGCTACCCATCGATGACCGCCAAGCGTCGTAACAACGCCGCTCACGGTATCGAAATCATCGGTGAACAACTGCGTTCGATGATGCCGTGGATCGGTGCCAACAAAATCGTCGACAAAGCCAAGAACTAAGTTCGAGTCTTGTCAGGGAAAACGCGGCCTAGGCCGCGTTTTTTCGTTTGGATAGACAGGTTCTGGTATAAAGCTGGATCCTTTGTGGTCCAATCATGACCCTGGGTATCGTCGAAACTTTTCACACCGTTGCAAGGTAATGTCCATGAGCGAACGTCCCGAAGAGCCAAACCAGGCCTCTGACGCCGATAGCCTGCTACCCATCGATGAGCATGTCGAAGAGGGGCATGACGCTGAAGGCCGTAAAGTCCGGCATCGTGGTATCTATCTGCTGCCGAACCTCTTCACCACCGCGAACCTGTTCGCCGGTTTCTACTCGATCATCAATTCCATGAGTGCCCAGAGCGCGTTGAGCGCCGGTGACGCGGCAGGAGCGAGCAAGTATTTCGCGTTCGCGGCCATCGCGATCTTTGTCGCCATGGTGCTCGATGGCCTGGACGGGCGCGTAGCCCGCATGACCAATACCCAGAGCGCTTTTGGCGCTGAGTATGACTCGCTGTCCGATATGGTTGCCTTCGGCGTTGCGCCTGCCTTGCTGGCCTTCGGTTGGGCGTTGGGCGACATGGGCAAGGTTGGCTGGATGGTCGCCTTCATCTATGTAGCTGGTGCGGCGTTGCGTCTGGCCCGTTTCAACACCCAGGTGGGTACTGCCGACAAGCGTTACTTCATCGGCCTGGCCAGCCCGGCCGCGGCGGGTGTGGTGGCCGGTATCGTCTGGGCATTCAGCGATTACGGTATCCAGGGTTCGAAGATGTCGTTCCTGGTGGCGCTGATGGTCGCGGCGGCCGGCATGCTGATGGTCAGCAACATCAAGTACAACAGCTTCAAGGAGCTGGATCTGAAGGGGCGCGTACCTTTCGTGGCGATCCTCGCCGTGGTTTTGGTATTCGCCGTGGTCTTCAGTGATCCGCCGCGGATTTTGCTGCTGGTTTTCCTCGCCTACGCGGCCTCTGGCCCGATTCAGTACTTGTTGCATCTTCGTCGGCGCAAAACGTTGCCTTAATGTAATTTCCCCCATACTCCGCAGTCTATTGGTGCATCAGTCCTCCAATGCTGCGGAGTTGCCATGTTGATCAAAGTCCCCAAGTCGTCTGACTGCAAAGAGTCGGATGTCACGCCTGAATCCCTTTATGTCTCTCGTCGTAGCCTGTTGGGCGGGGCCATTGCCGGTCTGGCTGCCTGTGCGCTGCCGCGCTGGGCCAGTGCCGAAGACGCGGGGCGCTATCCGGATGTCGAGCCTGGCAAGGCACCGTCATGGTTTGCGCAAAAACTGCCGGAAACAAAATGGCAGGCGGTCAACGTCAAGGATGAGGCGATCACCCCGTTCAAGGACGCCACCCACTACAACAACTTCTATGAGTTCGGTACCGACAAGGGCGACCCGGCTGCCAATGCCGGCGCGCTGAAAACCGAACCCTGGAGCGTGGTGGTGGACGGGGAGGTGGGTAAACCAGGGCGTTATGCGCTGGAAGACTTCATGAAGCCTTATCGGTTGGAAGAGCGGATCTACCGGCTGCGTTGTGTCGAGGCCTGGTCCATGGTGATTCCCTGGATCGGTTTCCCGATTTCCGAGTTGCTCAAGCAGGTCGAGCCAACTTCGAAGGCCAAATACATCCGCTTCGAAACCCTTCAGGACCCTAAAAGCATGCCCGGTCAGCGTTCGGGTTTTGCCCTGATCGACTGGCCTTATGTAGAAGGCCTGCGCCTGGATGAGGCGATGCACCCGCTGGCGATTCTGGCCGTGGGGATGTATGGCCGCGAGCTGCCTAACCAGAACGGCGCGCCATTGCGTTTGGTGGTGCCCTGGAAGTACGGCTTCAAGAGCATCAAGTCCATCGTGCGCATCAGTCTGGTGGAGCAGCAGCCGAAAACCACCTGGCAAAGCATCGCCGCCAATGAGTACGGCTTTTACGCGAACGTGAATCCTACGGTTGATCACCCTCGCTGGACTCAGGCGCGCGAGCGTCGCCTGCCTAGCGGCCTGTTCAGTCCCAATGTGCGTGAGACGCAGATGTTCAACGGCTACGCGGATGAAGTCGCTTCTTTATATACCGGCCTGGATCTGCGGAAGAATTACTGATGCGCTATCCACTCTGGCGCCTTGGCGTCTTTATCGTTGCGGCTATCTGGCCTTTGCTCTGGTTGTACCAGGCTTGGGCCTCTGCTCTCGGACCCGATCCAGGGAAAGTGCTGGTCGATCGTCTGGGGCTGGGGACGCTGATCTTTTTGCTGATCACCCTGAGCATGACCCCTCTACAGAAACTGACGGGGTGGGCGGGCTGGATCGCGGTACGCCGACAGCTCGGTTTGTGGTGCTTTGCTTATGTGGTGCTGCATTTAAGTGCCTACGCCGTATTTATCCTCGGGCTCGATTGGTCACAGCTGGGAGTGGAGTTGCGTAAGCGGCCCTACATTATTGTTGGAAGCCTGGGGTTCCTCGGGTTGTTGGCCTTGGCGGTGACTTCCAATAGATACAGCCAGCGTCGCCTGGGCAGTCGTTGGAAGAAACTGCATCGGTTGGTCTATCTCATTCTTGGGCTGGGTTTACTGCATATGCTCTGGATTGTTCGAGCCGATCTTAAAGAGTGGGCTATCTATGCTTCTATCGGCGCATTGTTATTACTGTTGCGGCTGCCGCCGGTGACACGTCGAATCCCCCGTTTAATGGTGAAAAAACCATCTTCTGCAACAAAAGCGT